>JBKPSV010000273.1:0-14467 GCA_046735215.1 Pseudomonadota bacterium
CGACATGGGCGTGCTGGAAGGACATGCGCCTGCCATCGTAATGCTGCGAGGCGGCATCATCGCGCTGTACGAGAACGATCAGGTCACCGATCAGATGTATGTCGCCGGTGGCTTCGCCGAAGTCACGCCGGAGCGCTGCACTGTATTGGCGAACGAGGTATTGGCGCCCACCGACCTGTCCCGCGAGGAAGGCGAACGACGGCTAGCGGCAGCAGAAGAGGTGTTGGCGCAGGTGGAGGCCAACGACGTTGCGGCCGAAGAGATGGCACTGGAACGCGTTCAGTCAGCCCGCGCTTTGGTCGAGGCGGTCGACACAATACTGACTGGCGGCGGGCGATAGCGAATGTCCTCGCCAGCGACCGACTTCGACGTCCCGTTTTTGCGCTCGCGTCGCACCAATAAGTGGCACAAGTTCCCAGACGATGTGTTGCCCGCCTGGGTCGCCGATATGGATTTCGGTGTCGCGCCGGCGATTGCCGAGGCAATGGCGCGGCTCGCACGCAACCAGGAATACGGCTACGCCGCGCGAGATGGCGCATTGGCGGCGGCCTTCGCTCGCCGCATGCAGCGACGCTTCAACTGGACGGTTGGTGCGGCGGACGCGTATCCGATCGGCGATCTGGTGCAGGCCAGCTTTTCATCCGTGATGGCGTTCAGCGAACCGGGCGATGCGGTGCTGCTGCAACTGCCGTCCTATCCGCCCTTCATGGCGGCGATCAATGACACCGGGCGTCGCCTGATCGCCAGCCATATGCGCGACAACGGCACGCGTTGGGTGCTCGATCTCGAGGCATACGAAGCAGCACCGGATCAGCGCACCCGGGTGCTGATCTTCTGCCATCCGCAGAACCCGACCGGACGAGCCTTCACCCGCGCGGAGCTGGAACAGGTGGCGGAGTTCGCCATTCGGCACGATCTGACCGTCGTATCCGACGAGATCCACGCGGACATCGTCTATCCGGGCAACACGCATATTCCGCTTGCCTCGCTGTCACCCGAGATCGCCGCGCGCACCATCACCATCACCTCTGCCACCAAGAGCTTCAACATTCCCGCACTTCGCTGCGCGGTCATGTATTTTGGTGCACCCGCACTAAAGGAACGCTTCTTCGCGCGCATCCCTGCACGTTTGCTTGGGTCGCCGGGCGTGACTGGGGTCGATGCGACCATCGCGGCCTGGGATGAAGGTCAACCTTGGCTTGACGAGATCATGGCCTGCCTGAAGTCCAATCGCGACTGGCTGGCGCAGACCATCGGCAGCGAACTGCCGGGCGTGACCATGCGCGTGCCCGAGGCGACATACCTGGCGTGGCTCGACTGTTCTGCCCTGGCGCTGCCCACTCCGGCGGGTCAGTTCTTCCTCGATCGCGCCCGCGTGGGACTCAACTTCGGCGAGACGTTCGGCGCGCCCTACTCGAATTTCGCGCGGCTCAACTTCGCCACGCCGGCGCCAGTTCTGCGCGAAATCATCGGTCGAATGGCCGAAGCAGTGCGAGCCTCCAAGGCCGTCTGACGCACAGAGGAGAAAACAATGGCCGGTCCGATCTGGCAGTGGTCCGCGGTCGATACTGCGGCCGCGATCCAAGAAGGGCGTGCAAGTGCCCAGGAAGTAGTGGCGGCGCATGTCGAACGCATGCACGCCGCCAACCCGTCTCTGAATGCGGTGGTTGTCGATTTGAGCGCGCAGGCGATCGAGGCAGCGCGTGCCGCTGATCGCGCCCAGGCGCAAGGTGCCACGCTGGGCAAACTTCACGGCGTCCCGGTCACCATCAAGATCAACGTCGATCTGGAAGGTCAGGCTAATTCCAACGGTGTCCTTGCCTTCAAGGAAAATATCGCGCCTGGTGATTCGCCTGTCGTCGCTAATCTGAAGAAGGCGGGTGCGATCATTATCGGGATGACCAACACGCCTGAGTTCTCGATGCGCGGGTTCACCGATAACAAACTGCACGGACTGACCAAGAACCCATGGGACAGCGCCGTCACCTGCGGCGGATCGTCGGGTGGTGCTGGCGCCTCGATCGCCGCAGGCATCGGTGCCATCGGGCATGGTAACGATATCGGCGGTTCGTTGCGCTGGCCGGCCTACTGCAACGGCGTCGCCACAATCAAGCCGATCAAGGCCGTGTCCCTGCGTTCAATCCTAGCGCGCCGGTCGAACGGCCGTTGATGGCGCAGTTCATGTCAGCGCAGGGGCCGCTCGCCCGCGAAGTGCGTGACGTGCGTCTCGCGCTCGATGTCATGAGCCAGCGCGATACGCGCGATCCCTGGTGGGTACCCGCGCCACTGGTGGGACCGAAGCTGCAGACGCCTATCAAAGTGGCGCTCGCACGTATTCCCGACGACATGGAGACCGACTCCGAAGTGATCGCGCTGCTTCGGGTCGCTGCCGATCATCTCGCCAACGCGGGATACGATGTTGTGGAGACCGAGCTGCCTGATCTCGCAGGCACATGGCAGCTCTGGTGCGACCTGATCATGACCGAGCTGTCAGTGTTGCAGGAGGCGCAGATGCGCGAACTCGGAAGCGCCGAGTTCGGGCAGACGCTGGATGGTTTTCTGAAGATGGCGACCATCCTCGATGGGCGCGGCTATATGGAAGCGATCGCCCGCCGATCGCGCGTATTGCGCAACTGGCTCGCGTTTCTTGAATCTTATCCAGTGATCCTGACGCCATTATCGGTCAAGCGCACCCCGGAGGTGAATGCCGACCCGGGCGGCGCAGCGCGCGTCCGATCGCTGTTCTGGAACGACCTCCGCTTCATGTCCTCGATCAACGTCCTCGGGCTTCCTGCCGCCGTCGTGCCGACCGGCTTCGCCGGCGGCAACCCGGTGGGCGTGCAGCTGATTGCTTCGCGCTATCGCGAAGACGTCTGCCTGGATGCAGCGGCAGCGATCGAGGCCCGGGTCGGCGTCATGGCCAGGGAACTATGGCGCCGCCTGTAACGCGTCGGCTATCCGCGCAGGCAGGCCCTCACGCGCGGCAGGAAATGCGCCAGCTGCGGCGTCGGTAGAGCGGCGACCTTGGCCGCTTCATCGAACCGCCGCAGCTGCACCGCAGAATCTGCATGCGGTGACGCACGGAACGCCGTCACTTCTTCTGACGACATCGGGCCGCCCTGCAGCTTCAGACTCAACGCACTGTCGGCCGAGAGTCTGGCGAAGTAGTCGGGCTCGGTCGCGCACAGATAGCGCTTGGCAGGAACGTGCAGGCGGACCGGCTCGGTGACCTCCGGCCCGAACAGCGTCGCCAGATAGGCACGACCGATTTCCTCGTGCCTGTCGTCGATCCCTTCCTCGGCCGGGTTCTCGCCGATGTTGTGCACCATGTGCCCGACGTCGTGCAGCAGCGCTGCCGTCACCAATGCGGCATTGCAGCCGGCCTGCTCCGCCAGCATCGCCGCCTGCAGTGCGTGCTGCAGCTGGTTGACGTCGCTCAACCCATAGCGGCGGCGGCCCTTGCCCTCGAGCAACTCTGCAAGCGCGGTGACGGCATCCTGCGTCATTCGCGCTATTCTGCCGCCTTGCGAGATGCCAGCCGATCAATCTCCGCCTGCACCGCGGCACTCGCCTGGCCGATGAAATCGCCGTGGTGATCGCGCGCATAGGCGTAGGAATCGCGCCGCAGTTCGCGCGACCGCTGGAAATGCGGGTGCACGTACCGCGCCATCAGCTCGTAGTGCCGCTTGGTCGCGTCCCAGTCCGCCCAGTTATGCGCCAGCTCCATAATCGCGCCGAACCCGCCCGATCCCTTCAGCAGGTTCTCGATATAGGCAATCGCGTCGTCCGGCGTGCCGATGCAAGCCGCGCCGCTCTCGATCAGGAATGTGTAGGGATCGGCGATGTCGCCCGGTACGATCGGGAACGTCGCCACGTCGGTGAAGTAGTCGCGGAATGCATGCAGGCCGAACTGCACATTCTCCTTCGCCTTCTCGCGCGTCTCGGCAACGTGCATCAGCGTGACGAGGCGCCACTTGCTGCGGTCAGGCACCCGCCCGTTCAGCCGCGCCTGCTCCTCGTAAAGACCCCAGTTCAGCGTGTGCTTCGCCATCGCGTCAGGGCTGGTACCACCGATCGACAGCATGCCGATCGCGTGCCGTCCCGCAGCCAGCGCACCCGCCGGCGAGCGCGACGCCGCCACCGCCATCTCCATGATGGGCTGCGTGTAGCAGGGCAGCTGCAGCCGAGCGTCCACCAGGTCATACCAATCGGTCTTCTCGGTGACGCTGTCCCCGCGCAGCAGCTTCATGATCACATCGAGCGATTCGTTCATCATCCGCCGCTGGTCGCCTGCCTTTATGCCGATCTTCAGCGCGTCATGGACCAGCGCCCCTGGTCCGACCCCGAACATCGTGCGACCGCGCGTCATGTGGTCGAGCTGCACCATGCGGTCAGCCAGGATGAACGGATTGTGGTAAGGCAGCGACGCAACGCCGGTACCTAGCCGGATGTGCCGCGTGCGTTCGGCAGCGGCGGCAATGAATACCTCCGGCGAGCCGATGATCTCGAAGCCGCCCGAGTGGTGCTCGCCGATCCACGCCTCATGGTAATTCAGCTTGTCGAGATGCTGCAGCAGTTCCATGTCGCGCTCCAGCGCGAGCGTCGGGTTCTCTGTCAGGTTGTGGAACGGCGCCAGAAAGATGCCGCTGCGCAGATAGCTCATGGGCTGGCCTCATGGGATTACTGGCCAGTAGGATAAGCCCATACCCACCATCCGACCACCCCAGGAGGACCCCTGATGCCTATTCGCTTCGACGATCGCGTTGCCATTGTGACCGGTGCAGGCGCCGGGCTGGGCCGCTCGCACGCCATGCTGCTGGCCAGCCGCGGCGCCAAGGTGGTGGTGAATGATCCGGGTGGCGCAGTCGATGGCCGGGGCGGCCAGCACGCTGTGGCCGACAAGGTGGTGGACGAGATCAAGGCCGCCGGCGGCCAGGCGGTCGCCAGCTATAATTCGGTCGCCGATATGGCGAGCGCGCAGGGCATCGTCGACACCGCCATGAACGCCTGGGGCCGCTGCGACATCCTGGTGAACAACGCCGGCATCCTGCGCGACAAGGCGTTCAACAACATGACCATGGAGGACTTCGAGTTCTGCGCCCAGGTGCACTTCTACGGCACGGTGTACTGCACCAAGGCGGCGTGGCCGATCATGCGCAAGCAGCAGTACGGCCGCATCGTCGTAACGACATCCGGCTCCGGCACGGTCGGCAATTTCGGCCAGAGCAACTACGGCGCGGCGAAGATGGCGGTGAACGGCCTGATCAATGTGCTGCGGCTGGAAGGTGCCAAATATAATATCCTGTGCAATGCGATCTCTCCCTCGGCGCACACCCGCATGACGGAAGGGCTGCTGCCACCGGACATGGTGAAATTCATGCGTCCCGAATTCGTTTCACCGGCGGTGGCCTGGCTGTGCAGCGAAGAGTGCGATGCCAACGGCGAGATCATTGCGGCAACCGCGGGCAACTATGCGCGCGTGCAATATTTTCAGTCGGAAGGTGTTCAGTTCGACCCGGATCAACCAGTGACGATCGACATGGTGGCCGAGAAGATTGACCAGATCCGCGACCTGTCCAAAGCCAAACCCTACACCGGCCTGATGGGTACCGTGGAACACAGCCTGCGCAAGATGGGGAAGATCGTTTAGCCGGACTGGGAGGGCCGCGAGCCGCATCCTCCGGCCCTCCACAATTCCAGAGTTATTCAGCCTCGCGTAAATACTGTCGCGGGTCGACAAGCTTGCCGGCCCGGAACAGCTGAAAGTGCAGGATACCGCCATTTTTGATCTCGTAGAGTTCGCTGCCGCCGTCGACGACCGTTCCCGATGCCCGCAGCCGCCCGGTATCACCCGCCGCCGGGTGCGGAGTTTGATCGATGATACTGTAGCTGCTCTGGAAATCATCCTCGTGGCGAATGATGATTTCATATTGTTCCGCAATGCGCTTGGTCGCGATCTTGCGGGTTGTTAGAATGCGCCCCTTACCGATTGATCTTACGACCCCCCGATCAGCAAAGGTGAACTTGATATTGCAGCCACCCCCTGGAACTGATGTCACGTGCATGACGCCTGAAGTCGGCCACACGAAAAAATTGTCGTCCGGCACCTGTCGCTCCCGAGCGCCCGTTGAATCGGGTGCGCTGGCAGGCTAACGCGGCCTGCCGCGAGGCACCAGCCTGCATCGGACGGCTAGGTAAACCCAACGACGGCGTGGGGCACATAAGGCTCCTCGAGCACGGCGATCTCTTCGTCCGATAGCTTCACGTCGACCGATGCGATGGCGTCGTCGAGCTGCGGCAGTTTCGTTGCACCGCCGATCGGAGCGGTAATCATCGGCTTCGACAATAGCCAGGCCAGTGACACCTGTGCGCGAGAGATGCCTCTCGCGGCCGCGACCTTTGCGACGCGATCCACAACCTTCCGATCGGCATCGACGGTGTTCGCAAACAGCCTGGTCAGCGCATCGTCGGTTTCGGAGCGTGTACTGGTAATGCTCCAGTCCCGCGTCAGGCGCCCGCGCGCTTGCGGGCTCCACGGGATGACACCAATGCCTTCGGCCGCACAGAGCGGCAGCATTTCCCGCTCTTCCTCACGATACAGCAGATTGACCAAATTCTGCATACTCACGAAACGAACCCAGCTGTGGCGCTCGGAGACGGCCAGTGCTCGGGCGAACTGCCAGGCATGCATCGACGATGCACCGATGTAGCGCACCTTCCCCGCCTTCACCGCATCGTGCAGCGCCTCAAGTGTCTCCTCGATCGGCGTCTCGTAGTCCCAGCGGTGGATCTGATACAGGTCGACGTAGTCCATGTTCAGGCGACGCAGGCTGGCATCCAATTCTCCCATGATCGCCTTGCGTGACAGCCCGGCGCCGTTCGGTCCTGGTCGCATGCGGCCATAGACCTTGGTCGCGACCACCACATCCTCGCGTCGCGCGAAGTCCTTCAACGCGCGCCCCAGAATTTCCTCGCTGGTGCCTAGTGAATAGCGGTTGGCCGTGTCGAAGAAATTGATGCCGGCCTCCAAAGCACGCTTGATGAATGGTCGGCTTTCTTCCTCGCTCAGGCTCCAGGCGTGATTGCCTTGCCCGGGAGTACCGTAGCTCATACAGCCCAGACAGATCCTGGATACTTCAAGGCCGGTCCGGCCTAGTCTCACGTATTGCATTGCCAGCTCCGTCGTCGATGCGGTGCGATCGGATTGGACAGTCGCCGCCGCCTGTCGTGATGCCGCGCACTGATCAATCGACGCCCACCATCACGTCGGACGCCTTGATGACTGCCGTGGCCTTCATTCCAGCCTTCAGCTTAAGCTCCTCCGATGCCTCATTGGTGATGGAGGCGGTGATCGTCACCGATGGGGACACCTCGATCGTGACGTGTGTCGTTGTGGCACCAGGCTTCACAGCCTTGATCGTGCCGGCAAGCTGGTTCCGGGCAGAAAGCTTCATCTACAGTCTCCACTATTCACGCGTCACTTGTCGCTGCAGGCACGGTTGAGTGCCAACAGGTGCTTACGGGCTGCGAGCGCAGTATCGATCTCGATGGCCCGATACCGTTCTATTACGGCCTTGCCCGCACGTGTAAGGACCGCGCCCCCTCCGCCACTGCCTCCTGCCGCAGTTTCGACAACCGGCGTGCCAAGGCTGCGGTTGAGATCCTCCACAAGCTCCCAGGTGCGCCGATACGACATTCGCAAGGCCCGTCCAGCAGCGGAGATCGAACCCGAGCGAGCAATCTCTTCCAGAACGGCAACTTTGCCAGGTCCAATCCGCGCGCCGGAGCCAAGGTCAAGCCGAATGCTCAACCGATCACTGGCTGTTGTAACATCGCCTGAGCCTGGTTTTCTTTTTACCATGTGGGTGCCGCCGGCGCTAACCATACTCCCGCTGCCGAGCCACGGCCATGCGCCGCCCTTGACTCACGTGGCGCTATATCTCAATGGCTACATCGTAGCAAATCAGGAGGGCCAATGCTACGCCGAGCGTTCCTGACATTGTCGCTGCTCGCCTGGTCTGGAACGGCCTTGGGTGGTGCCCTGGTCGACGCCATTGGGCGCAGTGTCGCAGTGCCGGAACGGATTGCGCGCGTACACTCCCTGCTACCATAACGAGGACAATCTTGATGCGCTTCCTTCTGGCTCTCTGCCTGTTGCTCATGCCACTTGCGACGCGGGCGCAGGAGCTGACGGTGTTCGCCGCCGCCAGCCTGACCGATGTAATGAAGGATATCTCGACACAATGGGCCCAGGCAGGTCACCCGCCGTTGCGCATGTCCTTCGGCTCCAGTTCGACATTGGCGCGCCAGATCGAGCAGGGCGCGCCCGCCAACGTCTTTGCCTCGGCCGACGAGAGATGGATGGACTACCTGGCTGATAGGAAGCTGATCGTTTTCGATACACGCAAGGACCTGCTCGGCAATGATCTTGTCCTGGTCGTGCCAGCATACAAACCGCAGCACGTCACCCTCGGTCCTGGCTTCAACCTCGTTCACATGCTCGGACCCAATGGGCGCGTCGCCACAGGCGATCCGGCGCACGTGCCGGTTGGCATCTACGCCGAGCAGGCGCTGAAGAAACTCGGTATCTGGGATGCGGTATCGCCGCACCTCGCACGCGCAGACGACGTGCGATCCGCGTTGCTGCTGGTCGAGCGCGGCGAGGCGCCCGCCGGCATCGTGTATGCAACGGATGCCACGGTGTCGAAAGCTGTCATCGTTGCCGGAACCTTCCCCGCCAACAGCCATGATGCCATTTCGTACCCGTTCGCAGTGATTAAGGCGGGCGACACACCTCAGGCACGCGCGCTGATGAGTTTCCTGTCAGGACCCGAGGCCCGCGCCATCTTCGTCAAGCGCGGTTTCAAGGTCGAGTAACCTGGTGCTTTCAGCCGAGGAGTGGCAGGCCGTCTGGCTGACGCTGGGTGTGGCAGCGCGCGCTGTCGGTTTTGCCCTGCCGCTTGCCGTAATCACGGCGTTTGTCTTGGCACGCAACCGCTTTCTCGGCCGCCCGATCCTGAACGCGCTGGTTCACTTGCCCTTGGTACTGCCGCCGGTCGTGACCGGCTGGCTGCTGCTGATCATCTTCGGCTTGCGCGGTCCGATCGGTTCCTTCCTCAATGACTGGTTCGGTGTGCGGCTGGTCTTTACGACCGCAGGTGCCAGTCTGGCCTGCGCGGTAATGACGTTCCCGGTGATGGTGCGGGCCATCCGCTTGTCGCTGGAGTCCGCCGACCCCGGGCTTGATCAGGCCGCGCGATCACTCGGCGCCGGACGACTCGACCGCCTGTTCAACGTGACGCTGCCACTTGCTTCACCGGGTATTTTGGTCGGCGGCATCGTCGCTTACGCGACTTGTCTCGGCGAATTCGGCGCTGTGATTACGTTCGCTGCCAACATCCCCGGACAGACGCAAACGCTCCCGTTGGCCATCTATGCCGCGCTGCAGGTGCCCGGCGGCGAGAGCAAGGCGGCGGAATTGTCGCTGGTATCCCTGGCATTGGCACTGATCGGCCTGCTGCTGTCGGAGTGGATTGGCAAGCGACTGAACGCCGCACTTGGGCGATGAGCCTCAGCGTCCTGCTGCGCCACAAGTTTCCATCGGTGCAGATGGATATAGCGTTCGAGGTTCCGACGCCCGGGGTCACGGTCCTGTTCGGACCGTCCGGCGCAGGCAAGTCCACGATCATTTCGGCTGCTGCGGGCCTGCTGCGCCCCGATGAGTGCCGGATAGTAATCGATAATCAGGCGCTCGCTGACACTGCATCCGGTGTTTGGCTTCCCCCCGAGCGAAGACGCATGGGCCTGGTCTTTCAGGATGCGCGGTTGTTTCCGCACATGTCGGTTGCGACCAACCTGCGCTTTGGCCTGCGTCGCGCCGCACCCGGGCCGGTGCAGTTGGACGAGGTGGTCGAACTGCTCGGTATTGGCGCGCTGCTGACCCGTCGCCCGCATACGTTGTCAGGTGGTGAGCGGCAGCGTGTCGCGATCGGCCGAGCGTTGTTGGCGCAACCGCATCTACTGCTGATGGATGAGCCGCTGGCAAGCCTGGATGCCGCCCGCAAAGCGGAGATCATGCCATATCTGACGCGGCTGAAGACCGCATTGCGGCTGCCGATCCTCTACGTCACTCACTCCTTCGATGAGGTGGCAAAACTCGCTGACTCGCTGGTGCTGATCGAAGCCGGTCGGGTGATCGGCTGCGGACCGTTGCCAGAGATCGCCGCACGAGCCGATCTGCCGTTGGCGCAGCGCGATGACGCTGGTGCGGTGCTGTTATGCCACGTGGTGGAACACGATCCGGCGCGCCAACTCACTCGCCTGATGGGTGGTGGAGCAACGCTGTGGCTGCCGCAACTCGATACGCCGATTGGCGCCGGATGCCGGATCCGCATTCCGGCGCGCGAAGTGATCCTGGCGGGCAAGGCGCCGGAGTCCATCAGCCTGCACAATGTCGTGCCGGGAAAGGTGCGGGGGATCTCCAACGATGGCAGGGGACGTTCAGTCCTTGTCGAGATCGCGCTGACGGATGGCGCGCTGATCGCTCGGGTTACGCCCGACGCCATCGTGAAACTGGCACTGGCTGCGGGGAAGCCGGTGCTGGCATTGATCAAGTCCACCTCGATCGAGGTCCTTGGAGAATAGCGGAGACCCGTTACGGCGCAATGCGCCACTCCGCTCAGGTGTGGCGTTGAATGGCGCTCGTCTGCATGAACGCTGTATTCAATCGGGTATAACTCGGAAGCCAAGAGGCAGCCGATGCTGCTGCAGCCGGTATCGCTTGACAGCTTTGCGCATTGGCGGAACGTGATGGTGCATCCACCGCACCACGACGCGAGGAGTGATCAGATGACCATGCATCCTGCTTTGACCAAAGGCCGGGTAGCTGTCGTAACCGGAGCCGCCAGCGGCATCGGCCTCGCCGCAGCCAGGCGTTTCGCGACCATGGGTCTAAAGGTGTGCCTGGCCGATCTGTCGCAGCAAGCGCTTGAGCCGGCGGTTGCCGAAGTAGCCAGTGCCTCTCCGAAAGGGCGGGAAGCGGTTATCGCCGTGCCGACCGACGTCAGCAAGCTGGACGACGTGCAGGCACTGCGCGATGCCGTCTATCGCGCATTCGGCGAAGTCGGCGTGCTGATGAACAACGCCGGCACTGCACCTGGCGGCGGTCCATGGGAGCACATCGATCGCTGGCGGCGGGTGCTGGAGGTGAACCTATGGGGTGTCATCAACGGCGTGCACAGCTTCACGCCGCACATGCTTGAACAGGGAACCCCTTGCGCGATCATCAACACCGGCTCCAAGCAGGGCATCACCTGCCCACCGGGTGATACCGCGTACAACGTGAGCAAGGCCGGAGTGAAGGTGCTGACCGAGGCATTGGCGCACAGCCTGCGCAATGCCGAGGGGGCGCGGATCACGGCACATCTCCTGATCCCAGGCTCGACGTTTACCGGGATGACAAGCCGTGGCCGGACCGAGAAGCCGTCTGGCTCCTGGGTGCCCGATCAGGTGGTGGAAATGCTGATTGATGGCATGACGCGCGGTGACTTCTACATTCTATGCCCCGATAACGATGTGACCCGCGATATCGACAACCGAAGGATTCTGTGGGCAGCCCAGGACATCACCGAGAATCGACCCGCACTATCGCGATGGCACGCGGACTATAGCGCGGCGTTTGGGCGCTTCCTCACCGAGCGATGATGTACGTTCCCGATGCAGTGCGCACGTCATCACGGTCACATACGAGACGTGTTGCGTTGATCAAGCTGGCGAACTTCTTCGATGACCTCGGCTACACGTTCTCGCCGATCACTCTGGGCGGCGAAGTCGGCGCGTGATCGCGACCGGCAGCGATGGTTACCATGCGTTCATATCGTTTGGCGAAATTGTCCCCCCATTCGGCAATCAGCCGGATCTGGTCGCCGATGCCGACACTGACGGCCAACTTGGACCAGGTGGACGGGACGGCGCCTTGCGGCTGATCGTTCCGAGGGATCACGGCGGCGGTCGCTACGTGTCCAACCTTGTCAGCCGGCAGGTCATTGACGCTGTCGGATCGCCGCATTCCTGAGTTTAAATATCTCGCTGACAATCACTCGAAGCCTGCGGCTGGCTTTCCTTTCCGCAGGGCCGCTCGTGGGAACCAGACTACACGCGCGCTGGCGGTGCGGTTCTCGATTCCTGTTTGCCACGTCGATGCGCCGGGGCATCTCCTGCGGCGCGCGTCAGGTTAAGTGCCGTGTTGATCAGAGCAACATGTGAGAACGCCTGAGGGAAGTTGCCCAAGAACCGGCCAGCGCGAGGGTCATATTCTTCAGCCATCAGGCCGACATCGTTGCGCAAGGCGAGCAGACGTTCAAACAATATCTGCGCCTCGTCGTAACGACCCTGCAGCACGAGGTTATCTGCCAACCAGAAGCTGCAGGCGAGGAACACGCCCTCGCCGGGCGGCAGGCCGTCATCGGAAGTACCCGTGTCATAACGCAAAAGCAGCCCGTCCACCGACAAGCGCCGTTGAACGGCCGCCACAGTGCCGCGAATGCGCGCATCATGCGGTGGAAGGAAGCCCACCAAAGGCATAAGCAACAAGCTCGCATCCAACTCGCGACTGCCGAAGCATTGCACGAAGCTGCCGAGGTCAGCATCGAAGGCTCGGCTGCAGACTTCACGATGAACCTCGTCGCGCAGTGCGCGCCACCGTTCGACCGGACCGTCCAGACCGAAATCCTCGACCGCCTTCACCGCGCGATCGAACGCCACCCACGCCATGACCTTCGAGTGGGTAAAGCAGCGTCGGTGCCCACGCACTTCCCACAGCCCCTCATCCGGCAAATTCCAAACCTGCTCCAGATGCTCAAGGAGCGCACACTCCAGGTGCCAGGCAGCTTCATTTGGTGCAAGTGAGCCCTTCCGGGCGGTATGCAGTGCATCCGACACCTCGCCGAACACATCGAGTTGCAGTTGATCGGCGGCGGCATTGCCTACGCGAACAGGTTTCGACCCGCCGTATCCGGGCAGCCACGGCAGACTGCGCTCGGTGAGATCGCGCTCGCCTGCCAGGCCGTACATGATCTGCATCTGTGCCGGGCTGCCGGCGACTGCACGCACCAGCCAATTGCGCCACTCTAGAGCCTCGTCATAGTAGCCCCCGCCCATCAGCGACAGCAGGGTGAATGTGGCATCACGCAACCAACAGAATCGATAGTCCCAGTTTCGCTGCCCGCCGATTTGCTCCGGCAGCGAGGTGGTTGCAGCCGCAACGATACCGCCGGTGGGCCGATAGGTGAGAGCCTTCAGAGTGATCAGCGAGCGCAGGGCCGGCTCGCGGAACGGACCCTGTATCGTGCAACGTCCAGCCCACTCTCGCCAGAACGCTTCGGTATCCGCGAGGGCTTCGTCTGGATCGATCGTCGGAGGCACCGGCAGGTGGGAGGGCCCGTAGGTGAGCGTGAAGTCCACCGTCTCGCCGGCGGCGACGTTGAACTCACCAACCGTAGACAGATCCTCACCCCGCAGCACAGCGTCCGTCTGCAGAACCAACATGTGAGGTCCGGCGATGGCGCGCAGGCCTCCATCCTCGATCCGGCTCACCCACGGCACAGTGCGTCCGTAATCGGCTCGGATCGTTAGTTCCATCAGCATTGAAACCCGGCCCTGCAGGCCCGTAACCCGACGGATGACATCGGAACTCGCTCCGCGCAGCGGCATGAAATCGGTCAGCAGCACACTGCCTTCCGCGGTCACGAAGCGGGTTTCCAGGATCAGGGTATCGGTGCGATAGCCGCGGCTCGTCTCAACGACTTCCGACGCCGGCGCTATCAGCCACCGGCCGTGCTCAGGGCCCCCCAACAGGGCAGCGAAACAAGCCGGACTGTCGAAGCGAGGCCAGCAAAGCCAGTCGAGCGAACCGTTGCGCCCGACTAATGCTGCTGCCTCACAATCTCCGATCAGCGCGTAATCCTCAATTCTCGTCGACATGGTTCTCCTGGCGGGTTGCTCCGAACTGCTGCAACCTAACTCGTTGCCTGCGCTTTCCGATCCTCCGTCAGCGGCAATGTATGCCGAGCACACAGGGCCGAGAACCGTCGGTGCCCTTGGAGCGTTTCCTGGGCCACCAACTCAGGAGAGACAAGAATGTCCAGCACCACAACAGGGGCCACGACTGGTCAGCCCGCAACCGACGAGACCTCGCAACTGATCGCTTCCGACAAGGTCGAGGGAACGGCTGTTTACAACCGCAATGGTGATCGGCTGGGGTCCGTCTATAACTTTATGGTGAATAAGCGCTCAGGTCAGGTTGCCTACGCCGTCCTGTCCTTCGGCGGGTTCCTGGGGATCGGCACCAGCTATCACCCGCTGCCCTGGAACGAGCTTACGTTCGACACATCCCTCGGCGGATATGTGGTGAATCGCAGCAGGGAGCAGCTCGAAGGCGCACCTGCCTATTCGGACTCGGAGCTGCGGT
>JBKPSV010000274.1:0-6177 GCA_046735215.1 Pseudomonadota bacterium
GTGCGGGCCGATCTATTCAAGCGCTTGAAGATGATGCAGGACGTCGACGCCATACTGGCTGCGACAGCCCCGATGATCGATTGCAATCATGTCGATCTGGAGGAGGCACGCAGCGTGATCGTTGCGGATATGCTTGGCGAGTAGCCGCGCCGCATCATGATCCGAGAAAGAAACGTTAACGATTCCCCAACGTCCTGAACTATTTATTAGGGATCGCAGCAGTCGAATGGCCGGAGACGGATTGCGAGCAGCAATCGCTGTTGGGTGGTGATCTTGGACCGGCTCACGAGCATGGCGGTTTTTTCCAGGGTGGCGAGCACGCGGAGCTTCTCGGGAGCGGCGCGCGAGCTCGGCATCTCACAGGCGACGGCGAGCAAGCATGTGCAGATGCTGGAGGGCTGGCTCGGCATTCGTCTCCTGCATCGCACGACCCGGCGGGTGTCGTTGACCGACGCGGGGGAAAGCTTCTTCGTTCAGTGCTCACGCATCCTCGAGGAGATGGAATCAGCGCGATCGACGGCCAAGCCAGAGACGCCGGTGCGCGGCAATATGCGCATCAGCGCACCGGTCGTGTTCGGCAGCACGCGGCTCGGCCCGCTGGTCGTCGACTTCATGCGCCTTCACCCGGAGCTGTCACTGAATATCGAGCTGTCGGATCGCTCGGTCGATCTCATTGAGGAAGGCTTTGACCTGGCAATCAGGACCGAACCTGCCAACGGCCCCGGTCTCACTGCATGGCCACTTATGTCGCTGAATTTTGTGCTGTGCGCTGCGCCATCATACCTGGCCAGGCACGGGGTGCCGCGGTCGCCTTCGGACCTGCAGGGCCATCACTGCATCGCGGGAACCAATACACCAGCAAACTGGCAGTTCAGCGGCCCGGAAGGAGACACCGAGGTGCCAATCTACGGCAGGCTGCAGGTCAACAACGCGATTCTGCGTCGCGACGCGGCCCGCGCTGGCGCCGGGATCCTGCTGTGCGCCGACTATCTGGTGGACGCGGATTTCGCCACCGGACACCTGGTCAGGTTGTTGCCTGAGCACAAGCCGGCGGCCGGCGCCTTGCACGCTGTCAGCCCGGCCTATCGCGCCGCCTCGCCGAAGGTTCGCAATCTGGTCAGTCATCTCGCGGCACAACTCGGCACGTGAGTTTCATCGTTGGCCCGAATCCTGGCGCCTGATAGTCAGGACCCGTGCCAACTTTTCTGCTTGAGAGGCGTGCGGGGGGTCGCGTAGCCGGCGTCGACGAGGTCGGGCGGGGCCCGTTGGCCGGCCCGGTCGTGGCGGCCGCGGTTGTGTTTCCCACGGGCGTGCCTCGACGGCTCGCCGCTTTGCTCGACGACTCGAAGAAGCTGACGGCGGAGCAACGGCTCACGGCGTTTGCGGCGCTGCGGGCATCTGGGCGCGCGGAGATCGGCGTAGGCGCGGCCTCGGTCGCGGAAATCGAGCGCCTGAACATCCTGCATGCTGCCCTGCTGGCGATGTGCCGTGCCGTCTCGCGATTGCAGGTGCCGCCTGATCTGGCGCTGGTTGATGGCAATCGGCCGCCGCCGCTTGCCTGTCCGGTGCAGTGCGTGGTGGGCGGCGATGGTCGCTCGCTGTCCATTGCCGCGGCCTCCATCGTCGCCAAGGTGCTGCGCGACCGTGCGATGGCACGATTGGCTCTCCGCTTCCCGGACTATGGCTGGGGCAGCAATGTCGGTTACGCGACTGAGTTCCACGTGGCGGCGCTGCGACGGCTCGGCCCGACGCGGCATCACCGGCCCAGTTTCGGCACAGTCAGCCAACTCGCTTTGGAGCTGCATTGACGCGGCTTCGGCTACCCATCCACCATACGGTTCCGCCGTTTCAACCAGCCACCTCGGAGCCCTGTGGAAGTCGTCCGCGAACTGCCGCTCGATCAGGTCATGCTGGGCGACTGCGTGCAGATCATGCGCATGCTGCCGCCGGCCTCGGTGCACTGCGTCTTCGCCGATCCGCCGTACAATCTGCAGCTGCGGGGTGAGCTGCGCCGGCCGGACGACAGTCTGGTGGACGGCGTGGACGAGGAATGGGACCGCTTCTCTGATTTTGCCACCTACGATGCGTTCACCCGTGAATGGCTGACGGAGTGCCGGCGGCTGTTGCGCAAGGACGGCACGCTGTGGGTGATCGGCGCCTACCACAACATCTTTCGTATCGGCGCCGCCCTACAGGACCTTGGGTTCTGGGTGCTGAACGACGTGATCTGGCGCAAGGCGAACCCGATGCCGAACTTCCGCGGTCGTCGCTTCACCAATGCGCATGAGACGCTGATCTGGGCGGCACGCGGCCGCGATTCGCGCCATCGGTTCAACTACGCCGCAATGAAGGCGCTAAACGACGATATCCAGATGCGCAGCGACTGGTTCCTGCCGCTGTGCACCGGGGCAGAACGGCTGCGCAACCAGCACGGGCTGAAGCTGCACCCCACACAAAAGCCCGAGGCGCTGCTGCACCGCGTGCTGTTGGCCAGCACGGCGCCGGGAGACATCGTACTGGATCCGTTTATCGGCACCGGCACGACGGCTGTTGTGGCGAAGCGGCTGCACCGGCACTTCATCGGCATCGAGCGGCATCCCGCCTATGTCGAGGCGGCGCTCGGTCGCATCCGTTCGACCAAGCCAGCCCCGCAGGTTGGGCTATCGGGCGCCGTGTCGAAGCGCGAGGCGCCTCGCGTGCCGTTCGGCAGCCTGGTGGAGCGTGGCCTGTTGGCCCCGGGCACACGGCTGTTCGACCGCATGCGACGGGTAAGTGCGGTTGTCACTGCCGATGGCACTATCGTGTCGGGCACGCAGCGGGGGTCGATCCACAAGGTCGGTGCCGCGGTGCAGAATGCGCCGGCCTGCAACGGGTGGACCTTCTGGCATTTCGAGCACGACGGACGGCTGACGCCGCTCGACGCTCTGCGTGAACAGGCTGCATCGGAGACACCTGAGCGTTTGCCTTGACTTGCCGGAGGCGCCGGGGCTTGTGTGTCGGCCACTCACCCAGCAGGACGCCGTAATGCACGCCTATCGCACCCACACCTGTGGCGCGCTACGCGCCAGCGATGCCGGGCAGGTTGCCCGCCTCTCGGGCTGGGTGCATGCCAAGCGCGACCATGGCGGTCTGCTGTTCATCGATCTGCGTGACCACTATGGGGTTACCCAGTGCGTATTCCCTGCCGGGTCCCCTGCGTTTGCCGCGGCCGATGCAGCGCGTCCGGAAAGCGTGATCACGGTGACCGGGCAGGTGGTGCACCGCGAAGAGGGTACGGTCAATCCACGACTGCCGACCGGCGAGGTCGAGCTGCGCGCTACCGAACTTGCGGTGCAGTCGGCGGCCGAGGTGCTGCCGATGCAGATCGCCGGGGAGGAAAAATTCCCCGAGGACATTCGATTGAAGTATCGGTTCCTCGACCTGCGGCGCGAGAAGCTGCACCGGAACATCATGCTGCGGGCCGGGGTGATCGCCTCGATCCGGCGGCGGATGATCGAGGCTGGATTCACAGAATTCCAGACACCGATACTCACGGCAGATAGCCCGGAGGGAGCGCGCGCCTTCCTGGTACCGGCACGGCTGCATCCGAGCAAATTCTATGCGCTGCCGCAGGCGCCGCAGCAGTTCAAGCAACTGGCCATGGTCGCGGGGTTCGACCGCTACTTCCAGATCGCGCCGTGCTTCCGTGACGAGGCGTCGCGCGCCGACCGCTCACCGGGTGAGTTCTATCAGCTCGATTTCGAGATGAGCTTCGTCACCCAGGAAGACGTGTTCGCGACCATCGAACCGGTCATCGCCGGCGTGTTCGAGGAATTCGCCGAAGGCCGCGCAGTCGATCCGCTGCCGTTCCGACGCATCCCGTTCGACACGGCGCTGTTGGAGTACGGCACCGACAAGCCGGACCTGCGCAATCCGCTACGGATCAGCGACGTGACGCAGCATTTCGCGGGCTCTGGCTTTGGCCTGTTCGCGCGCATTGCCGCCTCGGGCGGCGTTGTCCGCGCCATTCCGGCGCCCGGTGCTGCGGCGCAGCCGCGCAGCTTCTTCGACAAGCTGAATGACTGGGCGAAGACTGAAGGCGCGGGTGGTCTCGGCTATATCGTGTATGACGCGGATGGCCCGAAAGGTCCCATCGCCCGCAATCTTGAAGCAGACCGCACCGAAGGCGTGCGCACCGCATGCGGCCTGTCGGCAGGCGACGCCGTGTTCTTTGCGGCTGGCAAGCCCGACGTCGCGGCGCGGTTCGCCGGCATAGTGCGCACGCGACTGGCCGAAGAGCTTGGGCTGGGCGAGACCGGGGCATTTCGCTTCTGCTGGATCACCGATTTTCCCATGTACGAGCTGAACGAGGAGACCAGGCAGGTCGACTTCAGCCATAACCCGTTCAGCATGCCGCAGGGTGGCCTGGAGGCCCTGAACAGCCAGGACCCGCTGAGCATCAAGGCGTTTCAGTACGACATCGTGTGCAACGGGGCGGAGCTATGCTCGGGCGCAATCCGGAATCATCGCCCCGACATCATGGTGCGCGCGTTTGAAATCGCCGGCCATCCACCCGAAGAGGTGGAGAAGCGCTTCGGTGGCATGCTCAACGCGTTCCGTTACGGTGCACCGCCACATGGCGGCGCCGCACCGGGGATCGATCGGATCGTGATGCTGCTGGCGGACGAGCCGAACATCCGCGAGGTCATCCTGTTCCCTCTCAACCAGCAGGGTGAGGATCTGATGATGGGCGCCCCGGCCGAAGTACCGTCTGAGCGGCTCAAGGAACTGCATCTGCGGATAGATCTGCCGCCGAAGGTTCGTTCTTCGGGTGGGTAGAAGACGCAGTCCCGACAGTAGCCTGCCGTAATAAACCGGTAAGCTATTCATGCGATAGCATCGGCGTTGCTGCGGCATCTGGCGGCAACACTTGCCTGCTGGGAGCTCGTTCGTGATTGGCATGCTTCGGTCGGCGCGGGATGCGCACGCGGTCATCAAGGCACTCGATCAGTCACAGGCGATGATCGAGTTCGATCTCAGCGGCAAAATCCTGCGGGCAAACAAGCTGTTTCTCGACGCGATGGGGTATTCGCTGTCCGAGATCGTCGGTCGGCAGCACAGTATGTTCGTTGACGACGCCTATAGGGCGAGCCCTGCCTATGCGCAGTTCTGGGAGGCGCTGAAACGTGGCCAGCACCAGACTGCGGAATTCAAGCGGCTCGGCAAAAATGGCCGCGAGGTCTGGCTGCAAGCCTCATACAACCCGATCATCGGACGGGGCGGTCAACCGTACAAGGTGCTGAAGATCGCCACTGACATCTCTGCCCACAAACTGCAGTCGGCCGACTTCGAGGGCCAGGTCAAGGCAATCGCCAAGTCGCAGGCGATCATCGAATTCAAGATGGATGGCACCGTCATCACGGCGAATGACAAGTTCCTCGCCGCACTCGGCTACACGCTGCCGGAGATCCAGGGCAAGCATCACCGCATGTTCGTCGAGCCCGCTCTACGCGATAGCGAACAGTATCGCAGCTTCTGGGAGAACCTGCGGCGCGGTCAGTATCAGGCAGCGGAGTACAAGCGGCTGGGAAAGGGCGGAAAGGAAGTATGGATACAGGCTAGCTATAACCCGATCCTTGATCCCGACGGTCGACCATTCAAGGTGGTGAAGTTCGCCACCGACATCACCACCCAGGTGCAGGACCGGCTGCGACGGACGTCGATCGGACAGCAGGTCGATGCCGGTCTCAATGGCATTGCACAGGCGATTTCCACCGCGACCGATCAGGCGGCAGGCGCGGCGAGCGCATCGGTGCAGACGGCCTCGAACGTGCAGGCGGTCGCAGCCGGTGCAGAGGAGTTGGTTTCCTCGGTCGCGGAGATCAGCCGCCAGATCACCGAAGCCTCGAGCGTTTCTGCCAAGGCGGTAGACGAAGCTGCGAGGACTGGCAGCATCGTCACGCAGCTGGCCGATGCAGCCAGGCGGATTGGTGAGGTGGTGAGCCTGATCGCTGACATTGCCAGTCAGACCAACCTGCTTGCACTCAATGCAACGATCGAATCGGCGCGGGCAGGCGAGGCTGGCAAGGGCTTCGCCGTGGTCGCCGGTGAGGTGAAGAACCTTGCGGCGCAGACCGCCAAGGCCACCGAAGAGATCGGCAAGCAGATCTCGTCCGTGCAGGAAGCGACGACCGGGGC
>JBKPSV010000275.1:0-26517 GCA_046735215.1 Pseudomonadota bacterium
CCCCCTCCCTTGCGGGAGGGGGTTGAGAGGAGAGAGCGCCATGTCCGCTCATAGCCTGCGGGCAGTCGGTTTGCGCAGCTGGCAGGCGGGGCCCTTGAGGGAGCTGGCATAGTCACGCTGCCCGGTGTCCGTGGCGTCATCACGGCGCTGTGGTTTACCTTGCGGTGATACGACTGACTGATGATAGACAGCGCCTGCGCATCGACCGCTCTATCGCGAAGGCACGAGGTACGCCCCCATGATCGCCAGCGACGTGATGACCCGCAATGTGATCTCGGTCCCGCCGGACGCGACGGTCGCCGACGCTGTCGCGCTGATGCTCGACCGAGGTATTTCCGGCCTGCTGGTGGTCGACCATGGCGGCACCCTCGCCGGCATCGTTACGGAGGGCGATCTGCTACGGCGCGACGAGCTTGGCACGGGTCGGCGCCGTTCGTGGTGGCTGCGCCTGATCGCATCCCCGGGCCGGCAGGCGGCTGACTTCACGCGCACGCACGGCCGTAGGGTCTCTGATGTCATGACGCAGGACGTCATCAGCGTGACCGTCACCTCGCCGCTGGAGGAGATCGTTGCGATGATGGAGGAGCATCGCATCAAGCGCGTCCCTGTGCTGGATGGCAACAAGGTCGTCGGCGTGGTCAGTCGCGCCGATCTGCTCCGTGCGCTTGCGGTGGCGGCGCGCGAGCATGCCGTGGCCGCCGGTGATGACCCCACCATCCGCAACCGCATCCTGGAGATTTTGGCGCGCGAGTCGTGGGCGCCGCGCACCACGCTGAATGTGACCGTGGTGAACGGTGTGGTCGATCTCTGGGGCACGATCAGCAACGACCAGGAGCGCCGCGCCATCTGCGTGATCGCCGAGAACACGCCGGGCGTAAAGAAGGTTATCGATCACCTGGTGTTCGTGGAGGCCTATACCGGCACCGTCCTCGAAGCCCCACCCGAGACGTAGCCTCCCCTCCCTCGCCCTTCCGCCGTAGCATGGCGCCGATAGGGGGAGACGACATGGAAAGTCAGAGCTTCGACTACATAGTGGTAGGCGCCGGCTCGGCCGGTTCGGTGTTGGCCAACCGCCTGAGCGCCAACCCAAACCATAAGGTGCTGGTGCTCGAAGCCGGGCGCGAGAGTCATCCCTGGTCGCGCATTCCCGTGGGCTTCGCGAAGCTGATCAACAATCCTGCGGCAACTGGCTTTATTCATCCGAGCCGGAAGACGGCACCGGCAACCGGCGCATCCCGATCCCACGCGGCAAGCTGCTCGGCGGTTCTTCATCGATCAACGGCATGGTGTTCGTACGCGGCCAGGCGCAGGACTATGACACCTGGGCGCAACTCGGCAATCGCGGCTGGAGCTATCGCGAGGTGCTGCCGATCTTCCGCGACATGGAGGAGTATCAAGGCGAGGCCGACTCCGAATACCGCGGTCGCGGCGGGCCACTGAAGGTCACCGAGAGCAACGAGACCGGGCCGCTGTATACGGCGCTGATCGAGGCAGCCGGTGAGGTCGGCATAGCCTACACCAAGGACTACAACGGCGCGCAGCAGGACGGCATCGGCATGACGCAGATGACGATCCGCCGTGGCCGGCGGATGAGCACAGCCGTCTGCTATCTCGATCCAGCGCGTGGTCGGCCGAACCTGACCATTCAGGCAAGAGCGCTGACCGAATGTCTGCTGTTCGACGGCAATCGCTGCGTGGGCGTGCGTTACGCAGTCGATGGGCTGCAGCGCGAGGCACGCGCACAACGCGAGGTCGTCGTCAGCGCCGGATCGATCAACTCGCCCCAACTGCTGGAACTTTCCGGCATCGGCCAGCCGGAGCGGCTGCAGGCCCTTGGCATTGACGTACGGCATGCACTGAAGGGTGTCGGGGAGAACCTACGCGATCACTATTCGCCGCGAATGAAGTGGGCGGTGCCTGCGTCGCTGGGCATGACCTACAACGACAAGATGCGCGGGCTGGGGAAGGTGAAACAGGCGCTGACATATGCGCTCACGCACAAGGGGCTGCTTGGGCTGCCCGCTGCGCCCATACGCGCGTATATGCGCACCCGACGCGGGCTGGATGCGCCGGATGCCGCGATCTCCTGGGTGCCGTTCCTGATGACCGATAACTTCCAGTTGGCGAAGAATTCTGGCGTCACTGCAATCATGAACATCCTGCGTTCAGAGAGCACCGGCAGCATCCACATCACGTCGAAGTTGCCGCACACGCCGCCGGCAGTACGGTTCAATTTTCTTTCCGCACAGCTCGACCGCGAGGTCACGCTGGAGGCGATGCGTGTCACGCGGCGGATCATGACCGCGGGCCCGATGCGGGGCATCGCCACCGAAGAAATGGCGCCGGGCATGGCGCTGGAGTCTGACGACGAGCTGCTGCACTGGGTGAGGCTGAACGCGGAAACCACGTACCATCCGGTCGGTACGTGCAAAATGGGGTCGGATCCGATGGCGGTGGTGGATGATCGGCTCCGCGTTCACGGCTTGCAGGGTCTGCGGGTGGCGGATGCGTCTATCATGCCCACGCTGACCTCGGGCAACACCAACGCGCCGTCGATCATGATCGGCGAGAAGGCGTCGCGTATGATCCTTGCTGACGCAAAGACCTAGAACCAATCCCGAGGATGCTTCAGCACGAGCTGCGAGTAACGCATCGGCTCCCGGAGGTTGCGCGGTGTGCCGGCGTGATGGCTCTCTGGATGACAAACCGTGCCACCGCTATTCGCAACGATACACGGATGGTGCTGCATGGGCGCGCAGCACATGGATACATTCCAACGCGGTTAGTTTGGTCCGGGTGGGACGCATTGAGTCCATGTTGGCTGGAAACCATAAGCTCAAATGGCACAGAACAAGCCTGATCTGACCAGTGGCCGCAAGAAATAGAACTTTGCCGGAGCGTCGCCAAGCAGGCTCGGGCGGGGGTAACCCCTATCACAGCTGCGCGGACCTCTCGCTTGGCGTATGCTGTTCATGATATTTTGGCTGACCAAAGCGGCACCATCGATGCGGAGGGGCGTGCGCGCTCCTGACATGACGGAGTCAGCAGTGGGGCGGTATACCTTGGCGGCATGAACCGGCATTCTCAGGGTCTGCTGCTGATCACGCTCTCGGCAATCGCCTTCAGTTCCGCGGGGTTTTTCACCCGGCTGATCCGGCTCGATGTTTGGACCATGTTGTTCTGGCGCGGCCTGTTCGCAGGACTGATGATCCTCTGCGTTGTCCTGGCACAGGAGCGACGCGGCACATGGCACGCCATGCGCGGGATCGGATGGCCTGGCATCATGGCGGCCGCGTGTTCGACAGCAGCGACGATCCTCTACATCAACGCGTTCCGCCTTACCTCGGTCGCCGATGTGGCGGTGATCTTCGCGGTGGCGCCATTCACGACCGCCGGCCTCGGATGGCTGTGGCTTGGCACGAGGGAGCCATGGTCCACGCTCGCCGCCAGTGCCGTCGCCGTGATCGGTGTCAGCGTCATGGTCGGTGGAGCGATCACGGACGGACACCTGATGGGCGATTTGCTCGCGTTCGGCATGACTGTGTGCATGGCCATCATGATGCTGATCATCCGCCATCATCAAGCGACGCCGATGCTGCCGGCAGCCTGTTTGTCGGCGTTGCTCTGTCCCGTGCTGGTGTGGCCATTCGCCACCCCATTCGCTGTTGGCGCGGGCGACATATTGGAGCTGACCCTGTTCGGCACGACCCAGTTCGGCCTGGGACTGCTGCTCCTGACAGTCGGCGGCCAGATGGTATCAGCCACCGAAAACGCGTTGCTGAACACGCTGGAGACACCGTTGGCGATCGCCTGGGTGTGGCTATGCTTTGGCGAGACACCGTCGGTGACCAGCGCGGTGGGTGGCGCCATCGTCATGGCCGCGGTCGGTGCCCACGTCTGGTACAGCAACCGGTCGAAGGCAGCAGCGGTTCTGGCCTAAACGCCGGACGCGCGCAGTGCTTGCGCCCGCTGTCTCATCGCATGATTGAGATCTCGACGGGTCTGCCTTTGATAATCCCGCGCTAACGCAGGCGTGGACCGGTATCCATGCCGAGCAGGGCGCGGCCGCCAATCGGATACCATTCAGGACCGATGGTGACGGTCTGGCCGACCACGTGCAGATCGCGCCAGCACTCGGCCAGGCGACTGTCGGTCTTGAACGCCGTGGTGCCGCCGTGGCGATACATCAGATCCATGGCGTCACGGGCACATTCGGCCGCATAGACGGGTGCCAGACGGCAGCGTGAGCGCTGCTCGAGCGTGGTTTCCTGGCCGCTCGCGATGGTGTTCCAGATCTCGGTGATCATCGCGGTGCGATAGATGCGGCCGGCGTTCAACATCGCATCGGCGCGACCGACGGCCTCCTGCACCTGTGGGCTATCGTTGAGCCGGAACGTGCGGCCACGCGGCGTCTTGTCGGCAGCAAGTTCAATAAGCGCGTCTATACCAGCGCGGGCGATGCCGGTGATCACCGAACTGTGGTGCGGGCCGACCCAGCAGACGCTTGGCAGTGCATAGGTCAGGCCGGGCCAGCGCGACCACTGATTGTCCAGCGGCACGCCGGCGTGGACCATGGTCCGGTGCTCGGGCAGGAACACGTCCTTTACAGTCCAGTCGAAGCTGCCGGTTCCCCGCAGACCGGCAACCTCCCAGCTTCCCGGCACAACCTGCGCCTCGGCCCGAGGGAATAACGCGCGCCAGTAGAGCGAGCCTCCGTCCGGGCGACGGCGCGGCTGGCCGTCGTCAAGGATCTGGAAGCTGCCCAGCATCCAATCAGCTTCTTGGCAGCCTGTGCCGAAGGTCCAACGACCGCTGATGCGGTAGCCGCCGGGAACCGGAACCGCCTGGCCGCCGCCCTGCACCGCGGTGCCGGCAATGATCGAGGGGACGCCCCCGCCGTGCACTTCCCCGACGCCCTCGTCCGGCAGACCAAGGGTGACAAGTTGGCCGATGCTGTTGTTGCAGACGTTCCAACCAACCGAGCCGGCCCCCTCGGCCAACACCTCCACAACGCGCAGGTAGGTCAGGGGGTCGACCTGGAGGCCGCCCAACGACCGAGGAATCACCATGCGATAGAAGCCGGCGGCACGGAGTTGCTCGACCAGCGGCGGGGCAAGCCGCTGCTCACGCTCGATCTGCTCATGGTAGCGGCGGAGTTCCGGGCGCAGCGCGATGGCCGCCTGCACCAGCGGTTCGGCGTCGATATCAGCTGGTAGATGGGCGTCTTCAGCGACTGCGTCCATTTTCTTCTCCTGCCTGCGGCGCATCCTATCGGCGTTCGATGCCATTGCCAGCACACCATCGTAGCACTGCGCTGGACTTGGGCTATGGGCAGTGGCCCCTGCTCCCATTCGCCTGCTGAGGAAGACCGAGGCTGCGTGGCGGTCTCGGGGCATGCTGCATGAAGCGTTATTCGGCCGCGCTAAGATCACGCGAGCCTTGGCAAAATTGATCCAGCGGCCAGCATTGCCTTATGAGGGCGTCGCGCCATCCTTGGCAGGGATGGTGCACGGGGAGACAAAAATGGCACGGCTTGAGCGAAAGATCGCCCTGATCACCGGGGCCGGCACCGGTATCGGCCGCGCCACTGCGCGCGCGATGGCAGCGGAAGGCGCCCGCGTGGTCGTCGCGGAGATTGATGCCGCAGCCGGTGAGCAGACCGCGCAGATCGTGACTCAGGCAGGTGGCGAATGCATTGCCGTGACGACCGACGTGACGCAGGAGGACAGCGTACGGGCGGCGATCGACACCGCCGTCCGCCACTATGGCGGGCTGCACATCCTGCACAACAATGCAGGTGGTTCGACGCCTCGGGACAACACCGTGGTCGAGGCGCCGATCGACGAGTTCTGGCGGGCGATCCGATTGGATCTGTTCGGCACGTTCCTGGGCTGCCGGTTCGGCATTCCGGCGATCATCGCCTCGGGCGGTGGTTCTGTGATCAACATGGCATCGAACGTTGCGCTGATGGGCATCGCCGGCCTTGACTGCTACACTGCGGCGAAAGGCGGTATAGCGGCGATTACCCGGTCGATGGCGGTGGAATTCGCGTCGCAGAAGGTGCGGGTCAACGCTATTGCGCCGGCGGCGACGATGACCGATCGCGTGCGTGGTCGCTTCGAGGCAGGCAATCCGCGCGTCACAAAGATTGCGGAGGCGCACCTGGTCGGACTGATCCAGCCGGAGGACATCGCCAACATGGCGGTGTTCCTGGGCTCCGATGAGGCCCGCATGGTCACGGGTCACGTCTATCCGGTGGACAGCGGCGTGACGATCTCCTGATACGACATGGGTCGTGGTGCGATCAGCTTGGGAGCGGCTGGCGATCGCTCCCCTGCCCGTGTGCGTCAAGTTCTGTTTTCATACGCAGCGTCGCTTCTGACCGAAGAAACTCGCATACTCATTGTGCCGCCCTCTAATGGCTCGATAATCTCCTAAGTATCTCAATATCTTAGGCTTAACCGGGCATTAATCCGGGACCAGTACACCATCCTCATCGGGCAACCCGGTCGGGCAGAACGCCCAACGCGCAATCTCCCGAGCAGGATAGCTGATGCTCGACCGCCCCGCAGCAGAAGGCGCTGTAATACAACGCGGCCGGTGGCCGGCAAGTCGAAGATCAGACGGCGACGCGGCATTCGACGCCGGCGCAGTTGTAGCGGCTATCCGGCGCCGCAAGTGGTGGCTGCTCGCACCGATCCTGCTGTGTCCTCTGCTGACCTACATCGCGCTCGGTCAGATCACGCCCAAGTATACCGCCACTGGCTCACTCATTTACGACCTCGCGCAATACAAGGTGCGCGAGTTGCAGAGTATCCTGCAGGCTGACCCCATCACTGAATCGGTGATGGCCAGTCAGGCCGAAGTACTGCGCGGCATGGCGGTCGTCGAGCAGGTCGTCAATCGCCTGCACCTTCACGAGAACCCGGAGTTCAATCCTGCGCTGAGGCCGCCCTCAGCCGTTGCGCGGGTGCTCTCACGGCTGTCGCCGACATTGTTTGCGGACAGATCTGAACCTGCCACCAACGTTCCCGGCCCCGGTCTCGATCCTGCGCGCAATGCAACTCTCAGCGCCGTGCGCGCCGCTCTGGGCGTCTCACCGATGAAGTCCTCGCATGTGCTCGAGGTTACGTTCACGGCACACGACCCGATTGTTGCCGCCGCTGCGGTAAACGACGCCATGGACGTATATGTGAAGGCGCAGCTTTCCGCGAAATACGGCGCCGCGATCAAGGCCCGCGTGTGGTTGGAACAGCGTGCGCGGGAACTGCGTGAAACGGTCCGCCGGCAGGAGGACGACATCGCTCGCTATCGTGCGCAGCACGGCCTGATTGAAGGCATGCACGCAAGGCTGGCGAGCGAGCAGATCAGCCTGATGACCGACGACCTCGCGCGCGCCCGCAACGATCTGGCGGCAGCCGCCGGCAAGCTTGATGCGGCCAGAGGCAGGGCAGGTGCTGCGGCGCAGGCGGCCATCGCATCGTCCGTGGTGCAGCTTCGTGCGCGCCATGACCAGATGTCGGCGGAATTGCAGTCAATGCTCGGACGGTTGGGAGGCAGCCATCCAGACGTTCGGGCACTACGAGCGCAATTGACTGATGTAGATCGTACCGTCGCTGCCGAGATCGCGCGCGTGCAGACTGCGATAGAGGCCGATGTGCGTGCTGCCGAGGCGCGCGTAACGACGTTGCAGCAAAATCTGGACGAAGCTCAGGCACATATCGCCAAGGACACCGCCGCCCAGGTGCCATTGAATGCCATGCAGCGGGAAGCCGAAGCGAAACGCGGCCAGTTGCAGGCAGTGCTGGACCGCCTGCAGCAGACCGCGCAGCAACCCGAAATCGAAATGCCGGATGCCCACGAAATTTCGCTGGCGCTGATTCCAGGCCGACCGAGTTTCCCACGTATCGGCCAGTGGACCCAGGCGATGACGGCCTTTGGCTTAGCGCTTGGGATCCTGCTTGTTTATGTGCGTGAGTTGGCCGACAGCACGTTGCACAGCGGCGATCATGTCCGCTCGGCCCTCGGCCTGCCATGTCTGGCACTCATCCCACACGTCTCACGCCGTACGCTGCGCGGCATGACGATCGCCGAATACGCTGCGCGCAGACCTCTCTGTACAGTCGCAGAGCAGCTTCGAGCCTTGCGAGCCAGCCTGTTGCTGGCCCCGGATCACCCGCACAGCGTCGCGATAACGGCAGCCAGGCCAAGGGAGGGGAAAACCACGGTGACTCACGCGCTTGGCCGCCTCGCCGCGATGAATGGCGAGCGTGTCATCGTCGTGGATTGCGACATCCAGCACCCGCCCGGGTCAGCGGAAAGTGGGGATGTGGCGCCGGGGCTCGTCGATTGCCTGCGAGAGCGAACCTCACTGGCCGAAGTCATCCGCAGAAACCCGACGACGGGAATGGACTTCATCCCATGTGGCACAAACGAGGCAAATGCGCTTTGGCTGCTGACGTCGGCTGCGATGGCGCGGCTCTTGCAGACGCTGCGGCAGGACTACGATCTGATATTGCTCGATACGCCTCCGGCGGAAGCGATCACCGACGCCCGCATCGTCGCCGGTATGGCGGACGCGACGGTGTTCTGCGTGCGGTGGCGCGCCACGCCGCGCCATACCGCGATGAATGCCCTGGAACTTCTGGAGGATGCGCATGCCAACGTGGTCGGTGTGGCCTTGACCCAGGTCCATGTGAACGCGCATTTGCGCTCGGGCCACGCCGACGCGGACGTCTATCAGCCACGCTATGGCGGCACCATCCGGGGGTAGCACGCAATGGCACAGCGATTTCTGGTCACCGGCGGAGCCGGCTATGTTGGCAGCCATCTTGTCGCGGCGCTGGTCGAGCGCGGCGATACGGTGACCGTGCTTGACAACATGCGAACCGGCCACCGTGGTGCTGTTCCCTCGGGCGTCCAACTGGTCGTGGCCGATCTTGCCGATGTTCGCACGCTGGATTCCATTCTCGCCGATGGTCCGTGGCATGCCGTGTTTCACTTTGCCGCGCTTTCGCAGGTCGGCGAAAGCATGAGGTTGCCCTTCCAATACCTGATCGACAACGGCGCCAACGGGATGCGGCTGATCGAGGCCTGCATCCGTCACAATGTCATGCGTTTCGTGTTCTCCTCTACAGCCGCGCTGTACGGAACGCCAAGGGCAGTGCCGATTCCGGAAGAAGCGCCGCTCGATCCTGAATCGCCATATGGCGACAGCAAGTGGATGCTCGAGCGTGCGCTGACCTGGGCGGATCGGATCCATTCACTGCGCTACGCATCCCTGCGCTATTTCAACGCCGCCGGCGCCGATCCCAAAGGGCGACTGGGCGAAGACCACCGGCCGGAAAGCCACCTCATTCCGTTGGTGATCGATGCTGCACTGGATCGCCGTCCGGCGCTTGAAGTGTATGGCGACGATTATCCTACGCCGGATGGCACATGCATCCGCGACTATGTACATGTGACGGACCTGGCAGATGCGCACCTGCTCGCACTGACTCGTCTCGAACATGGCAGCATCAGCGTCAATCTTGGCAACGGCGCCGGACATTCGGTGCTCGAGGTGATCGAAGCGGTGGAGCGCGTGTCGCAGCTCAAGGTTCCGTACCGCATCTCGCCGCGCCGCTCAGGCGACCCAGCGGTGTTGGTCGCTTCATCCGAACGGGCGCGGCAGGAACTCGGCTGGCAACCACGCCTGACCGCGCTCGACGAGATGGTGCGCACTGCGCTGCGCTGGCGCGAGGCGCACCCCAATGGTTATGTCGACTGAGGGACGCGGTACCACCGCCCTGGTGTTGGCGCTCGCTGCCGTCCTCTTGCTGTGGCCGGGGTTCTGGAACGGGTATCCGCTCGTCTTTGCCGATACCGGCACATATCTATCGCAGGCGATCGAGCGCTATGCCGGCTGGGATCGCCCGATCTTCTACAGCCTGTTTCTGCTCCCGCTGCATATGACGGTGACCACATGGCCAGCGATCGGGGTTCAAGCCCTGCTGGTCGCCTATCTTCTCCACCTGCTGCGCGGCACCCTGCTGCCTGGAACCTCGGTCTGGTGGCTGCTGCCGCTTGCAGGGGCGCTCGCAGTCGTCTCCCCGCTTCCCTGGTTCACCTCGCAGCTCATGCCGGATGTGTTCACCGGCGTCGTGGTTATTGCCCTCGTGCTGCTGGCCTTCGCGACCGATCGCTATTCGGCCAGAGAACGGGCCTGGCTGATCGTACTCGCGGCCTTCGCGATCGCGGTCCATCTGTCACATGTGCTGCTCGCCATAACACTGCTGGCCGTGTTGCTGCCATTGCAGCGGTCCTGGGCATCGGCCGCGCGATGCATTGCGCCGGTGGTTCTGGCGGTCGCTGCGCTGATGTCAGTCAATCTGGCCGCATTCGGCCGCGCATCACTCGCCCCATTCGGCAACGTCTTCTTGCTGGCGCGCGTGATCTACGATGGCCCGGGCATGGATGTGCTGCGCCGCGACTGTCCCGCGGCCGGCTGGCGGCTATGCCCGTTCGTTGAAAGTATGCCATCGCATTGGGATGACTTTTTGTGGCGTGCCGACGGACCGGTGGCACTGGCCGGCGGCGCCAAGCTGGTCTCGCGCGACGCCAGCGCCATCGTTGCGGCAGCCCTGGTCACTGAACCGGGAACGCAACTGCTGGCGTTTGCGGGGAACTCTGTGCAGCAGTTCGTCCGATTTAGCACCGGCGATGGCCTGCAGCCGTGGCCGAGAACCGTTGCTCCGTGTATCGCCAGGCATTTTCCAGGGTTCGAGAACGTCGCCTTCGCCACATCGCGTCAGAGCACCGACCACCTGGGAGTGCCGCGCATACTCCAGATGCTGCACCTGACTGCAGCAGTGGCAGGTATCGGAGGCTGCTGTGCCATCCCGTTCATGGCCCCACGCAGGCATTTGGCGACAGGTTTGGCGATCGCCGTGCTGGCTGCGCTGTTGGCCAACGCCGCGGTCACCGGCGGGCTGTCTGGTCCACACGACCGCTACCAAAGCCGCATCATGTGGCTGCCACCGGTCGTCGCAATACTGGGCATCGCCTCGCTGCGCCGTGCAACCGCGGCGCCTGACCGATGAAGCAAACCCGCGCAGCGCATGTTCTCTGGTCCGGCTTTGAGGCGGCGTTTTCCGCGCTTTGCTCGTTCGCCGCCGCCTTTGTTCTCGCGCGCATCATTGGGCCGGCAGAGGTTGGTATCGGCGCAGCAATTGTCGCGGTGCATGTCCTGCTTTGGGTGGTGGTGAATGTATTGTTTGCCGATCCGCTGGTTCAACGCCAGACCATGGACGACGCGACCTTTGCCACTGCCTTCATGGCATCAGTCACGGTTGGCTGCGTTGCCGCGGTTGTGCAGGGGGCCTTCGGTTACCTGCTGTCCTGGTCGTTCGATGACCATCGCCTGACCGGCATGTCACTGGCCCTGGCTCTGGCGCTGCCGCTGGTCGGTGCAGCCGGCCCCATTCAAGGAATGCTCACGCGCAACCGCTCCTATCGCCAACTGGCTTGGCGCACATTGATCGGCCAGGGAGGCGGTACCTTGGCTGGCATCGTTAGCGCGCTTCTGGGCGCCGGTGCCTGGGCTCTGATTGCGCAGCAACTGGTCACCTCCAGTGCTGGAGCTATCGTACTGCTCGCACAGTGCCCAATGCGCCCGCGGCGAACGTTCAGCAGCCAGCGGCTATGGGAATTACTGCGGATCGGGCTGCCACTGACTATAAGCACGTTGCTGCAGCACGGTCGCTACCGACTGTTCGCGTTGCTGATCGGCGGTATTGCGGGTGCGGCTGCACTCGGCCAGGTACATATGGCATTCCGACTGGTCGATGCTGTGCGCGAACTTGCTTTCACCGCGCAATGGCGGCTCATGCTTCCGATACTTTCAGAGCAGCAGAATGACCTCCCTGCATTGCACGCTGCGATCGACCGCTGCCTTCTCTGGTCCGGTCTACTCGCCTTTCCACTGTGTGCTGTCATGGCGCTGACGATTCAGCCCGTCGTCGCGGCATTGCTCGGACCCGTATGGCATCCGGCGGGCGAGGCCGCCTTGCCCTTGATCGGGTTGACCGCTTGGCTGTTCCTTGCATTTCCAGCCGGTGTGGCGGTTATCGCGCGGGGCGAGGCCCGCTACGTGCTGGCAGCCAACCTTGCCGGCGTCGTTGCAACGGTTGCCGGCGTCATGATGCTTCGCCCAGCCACGCCCCTCGCCGCAGTGCTGGTATGGCTGGGCGCGCAGGTGTTCATAAGCCCCTATATACTCGCTATGAACGCACGCGTATTGCGTACTTCAGTATTCCGACCATTACGCGCCGGCGCACCCTTGCTGATGGCCTGTTTGCTGGCAACAGTCGCTGCGTTCCTGCTGCCGCAACTGATGGGACAGCTGCCTTCGCCCGCATGGTTGCTGTTCGAGCGACTCTCTGTCGTCACTACGTTCGGAATAACGTGCACGCTGTTGGCCTGCGCGTTGGGACTGATACATCGACCTCGCGCTATGGGTGGTAGCGGTTCTCCTCGATGACCTTGACGCCGAGCCAGCCCCAATAGACGCGATGTCGTCGGATCAGGCCGTTCTCGATCTCCATCGACTCAACGAAATCCATCTGGTCGCCATTCGGGGTCTCACGCGGATACTCCCAGATCAACCTATGCCCGTCGGTAAAGAACCCAGCGCGAAAGTGGCCACGATTGGCCGGTGTGCGCGCGAATACCTGGTAAATGAATTCGCGCAATCGCGCGCGCCCATCGATCACCCCCTCTTGCGCGCCGGTCAAGTGCCGAACCAGCGGGCTCTCCAACCGGACATCGTCAGCGTAGAGCGCCACCGCCGCCTCGACATCTTTCGCCTTCAGCGCCGCATCCCACGCCCGGTACACCCGTTCGATCGCGCGCGTTGTTGCCTGATCGACGCCGGCCGTCGACCCCATTTGGTCCGTTTCCATGCCTTGATCCTCACCTATCCGACGACGCTTGAGACATGTTGGCAGGGGCTTGCTGACAATGCTGTGTCAGCAGACATCGGCGGTCCGCACGGGTGAGCATGGATAAGAAGAGCGGAGGGCCGGCAGACCCGGCACGCAACCGGGCCTCAAGTCATGTTGCCGATCCCCTATCTAGACCGCCGCTCGGTCTCGATGGCAGAATTGGCTCATCGGATGCGATGAGGCCTCGATGCCCACCTACGATTATGATTGCGGACGCTGCGGCCAGTTCAGCGAGAGCCACTCGATCGCAGAATTCGATCTGCCACAGCCCTGTCCGGCATGCGGCGATCCGGCTCCACGGGCGTTGACCCTGCCGGCAATCGGCGGGGGGACTGCCGAAGCGCCTAGCACCAGCACGCCATTCCGTTCGCATCCCGGCGGCTGTGCCTGCTGTGCCGCACCCCGTCGCTTCGCGGCCGAAGCCGTCTAACGCTGCCGGCTCCGCCTGATCAGCCCCCAGACGCTGATCGCTGACCACGCGACCTCGATCACAGCCGACGGCAGGTTCCACGCATCCCACAGCGATACCAGGATGAGCAGTGAGCCGGCGAGGTTCGCTGCGGGGAACTGCCAGCGCCTAGCGTCCAGCCAGTCCTGTTGGTTGGCGAAATACACCGACAGGATGACGCAGACGCCGACCAGACCGGTGATTGTGTAGGGATCCACGCGGACGCCTCCCTAGATTGTCCGACCGCACGCGCCAGCGCATGGTGGCGGCAACGTCACACGAAAGGATACCCTGCATGCCTGATAACGACTGGCGCGGTCGCGCGGGTACGACATTCCGCTGTGAGAAGCAGCCGGTCATCGCCGCGCGCGGCATGGTGGTCACCAATCATCCGCTCGCGTCCGCGGCCGGCGCAGAGATGCTGGCGGCAGGTGGCAATGCCATTGATGCCGCGATTGCAGCCTTCTTCGCCTTGACGGTTGTCGAGCCGATGATGGTGGGGATCCTCGGTGGGGGCATTGCGCACATTCGGCTGGCGGACGGCCGGCATGTCGTGATCGACAACCAGAGCATGGCGCCTCTCGCGACCGGGCCAACCACCTTCACGCCCGACCCAAAGGCTGCACCAGGCACTATGGACACAGTGGACCGCAAGAATGCCGTCGGTCCGACCTCGGTGGCATCGCCCGGTAATCTGAAGGGCTGGTGCGAGGCCCTGCAGCGCTTCGGCACCTTCTCGCTGGCCGATGTCATGGAGCCGGCGATGCGCCATGCTTCGCGCGGTTTTCGCGTCACGCCCTACCTGCACGAGTGCGTTGTGGACTCGGCTGGCGACATGCAGCGCGATGCCGAGATCGCGAGGCTCTACCTCCCCAATGGCAAACCGGTCGAGCCCGGCACACGGCTGATCACCGGCGACTACGCCGAGACACTGCGCAGCATTGCACGCGAAGGACCTGGCCTGCTCTACAATGGTGCCCTCGGCACCCTCTATGCCGATCACATGGCGAAGTCGGACGGGTACATCACGCGCGAGGATCTGACGCGTTATCGCACGATCGATCGCGAGGCCTTGCGCGGCACGTACCGTGGCTGGGACATCATCGGACCACCGCCGCCTGCCTCAGGCCCACTGCATATCATGCAGATGCTCAACATCCTGGAAGGCTATGACATCGCCGGGTTGGGGTTCGGCACTGCTGATACCCTGCATCTGCTTGCCGAGGCGCTGAAGATCGCCTTTGCCGACCGCGCCGCAGCCACAGCCGACCCCGCTTTCGTCAAGGTGCCGGTGGAAAGGCTGATGTCGAAATCCTATGCCGCGTCCCGCCGCGAGCGGATCGACATCGGTCGGGCGCAACGCTGGGACGCGGAGGTCGCACCCGGCGAGAGCGCCAACACCACGCATCTGACCGTCGCCGATGGAATGGGCAACATCGTTGCCAGCACGCAGACCATCAACTCGCTGTTCGGCGCGCGCTACATCGTGCCTGGCACCGGAATGATCCCCAACAACTATATGTTCGTGTTCACGCCATATCCGGACCGCGCAAATTCCATAGCGCCGGGCAAGCGCATCACCTCCTCGATGTCGCCGGTGATCGTCCTGAGGGACGGACAGCCTCGCTATGCACTTGGCCTGCCTGGTGGACTGCGCATCTTTCCTTCGGTGATGCAGGCTCTCTCGAACCTGATCGACCACGGGATGACCGTCCAGGAAGCCGTCGAAGCTCCGCGCCTGTGGACGCAAGGTTATACTGTGGAAGTGGAGAATGTCGTGCCATCCGACGTGCTGGCCACTCTGCGCGACCGCGGCCATGACGTTGTGGCCACCGGCAACGTGGGCGGGGGTATGGGCGCAATCCAATTCAACGCCAATGGCACGATGACAGGTGCCGCCTGCTGGCGCGCTGACGGCACCCCCATCGGTGTTGGCGGCGGCTACGCCCGCAAGGGCGTCCGCTTTCGACCGGACCAAGCTCGAAGTTAGTGTTCCAACGGATGCAGCCGGCGAGACAAGATCGAGCGACCGCCACCCGACAGGACGACTCGTAGCGCTGCCACACGGTCGGCTGCCGGCAGTTCCACGCCAACCTTGAGCAGCCTATGAGACGAAGAACAGAACAGCGAATGTTCAGCGGCGCAGCCCAGAGCGGCGGCGCCATTCCTTGCCACGGGTGCAACAAGCTTCGGTATTGTCGCTTAAAGGTGTCCTCGCTGCGCTGCTGCCTGGCAGCACATAACGTTCAGCGCCGCAGCTACAGGAGACGAGCCGGTAGTTTGACACTACCATGGGCCGGATGTTTGTGGAGCAGGAGCAGTATGCAGCTGATTTGGGCAATCGTGATCGGAGCCATTGCTGGGTTCATTGCGCGCTGGATTTCGCCTTCGCCAAACAACCCACAGGGGTTCATACTGACGACGGTCTTAGGCATCGCTGGAAGTGTCGTCGCAACCTTTCTCGGCCGTGCGATCCACTGGTATGGGCCGGATCAAGGCGCAGGACTGATCGCCTCGATTATTGGCGCGGTAATAGTACTGGGCTGCTGGCACGCGCTCGCTCGCGGTCGCTAGGCCAGCCCCACATCAATGGTTGTCGGCCAGCACGGGTGAAAAAGACAGGCGGGTTACGTCCAGGTTGTTGGACGTAACCCGCTGCAGGAGGCTTCTAAAGTGAACGGCCTACGATCGGCTGATGCCGGCCGATATCAACGGATGATGATCTCCACCCGCCGGTTTTGTGGCTCGCGCACGCCGGGACCCGTGGGTACCAGCAGGTGCGTGTCGCCAAAGCCTTGAATAGTGATGGCGTTCTGCGGCACGCCATTGGCGACCAGCTCGGCCTGCACCGCTCTTGCGCGACGAATTGAGAGGCCCTGATTATACTGTGGTGTGCCGGATGTATCGGTGTAGCCGTTAACCTCGATCCGCGTGTACTGCACCCTGGTCGAATTCTCGGCTGCCTCCCGGATGATCTGGCGCGCACGATCGGTCAAGGTCGCCTTATCCCAGTCGAAGAACACCAGGTACGACCGCGCAGGAGCCTGGGCCGGAACAGGGGCCGGAGCGGGCGGCGGGGGTGGCGCAGGCGGCGCGAAATTATAGCGAAGCCCCAGCAGGATAGCATGATTGAAGTCGTTGCCCAGTTTCACCTTCGCACCAAACGCGGTCGTGGGCGATGTTGCCACCAGGGTATCGTAGCTGCGCGATCCCATGCCGAAGAAGCGATACTCGGTCGTGAACGCCAGCCCACGCACATAGGGGATGTTGAATGCCCCGCCGACGATCGCTTGGTACGCGATCGCACCCTCTGTGCCACCAAGAGAAAACCGCGGGATGCCGGTGACATTGTTGTAGAACCGGGTGCTGCTCTGCCGCGCCCAGCCATAGCCAACGCCGACACCGGCGTAGGGTGCAAACCAGGGAACCGGGATCAGGGCTGAAAAGTCATACAGGGCGTTGAACATTGCCGCGTACTTGACCTCGTAACCGCCGGCACCGCCTGGGAATCCCAGGCTACTCGCGTGGTTCCACTTGTTGCTGCGATAGTTGCCCTCGATCTCGAACCGCAGGCCGTTGGGCAACGCGTAGCCGACGCTGCCCAACGCCACGAAGCCAGTCTGGGCGACGAGATTACCGTTCGCGGCGTTGCCGGTGATGGGGTTGATCAGATGCTCTGGTTGAAGCCAGTTCGCCCCCGCGCCAGCGCCGATGTAGAGGCCATTGAGCGCCGGGGGTGGCGCAAGTTCAGGAAGTTGCGCCATCGCCACCGTAGGAACCGACAGCATGATCGTGCCAACTAGTACGCTTCGTAACTGCATGAGACTGGCTCCCTACGCGGATGCGGATGAGCAACGCTGATGCGGCAGCACAACACTGTCAAAGCACAGCCCTGTTAGTTCTGGCTTTTAGCGAACTTGCAGCCTTTGCGGCAGCCGTTTCCCTAACCCCTGTTGCTGCGCTGCCACATAAAGTTCAGGGACCGATCTCGTTTAGCGCGTATGGTAGCCGGTGAAACCGTTTCTTGATTCAAACAAAATTCAAGGTTCGCATCATTATTCTGTTTCCAGAGAAACTTGAGCGGAACCGGAATGTTCACAGCCTTCGGTGTGCGCCCGCCCCGCTAGAATACGATGTCGATGCGATATCGTTCTCAAGGACCGCTGATGAGAAATCCTCGCTGGACATGCCTGCATTCCGGTGACGCTCGTCGATGCATGGCGTTGTCCCTCGTGATTACAAAATGGGTGGGATAGAGCGTGCGCGACGGCTCGGACATATGTGGCTCACGCAATTGATAGCGCACTCCAAAAGCAGGAACGCTTTGAGTTCGAGGGCGGAGCCCTCCAACCAGTATTTGGCGGCTGCCGCTGTAGTTACCCCGCCGCGCGCTTGGATCGCGATTCCCGCCAAGAACGAAGCCGACGAACTGGAAGGCTGCCTGACGGCGCTCGCCGCGCAGGGGCACCCGGCCATTCAGGGCGTAGTCATCTGCCTGAGCAATTGCACGGATAAAAGTCCCGCGATCGTCCGCAGGATCGCAGGTGTATTGCCCTTTCGCGTGCACGTGATCAGTGCAACGCTGCCCGAGGATTCTGCCAGCGCCGGCGTGGCCCGGCGTCTTGCAATGGAGCGGGCCGCGCTACTCGCCGGCCCGGACGGCATCCTGCTCACGACCGATGCCGATGCGCGTGCGCCACCTGGTTGGCTATCGGCCAACCTCTCAGCGCTCGCCCAGGGTGTGGACGCGGTGGCGGGGAGGGCAGAAATCGAACCGGTGGGCGCCAAACGGATACCCGCGCACTTGCACGTGATCGACGCGGAGGAGTCCGATTATGCCAGACTGCTGGACGAAATCCGTTCGCTGCTTGATCCCGATCCGGCCGATCCCTGGCCGCGCCACGATGAGCATTGCGGAGCCAGTATCGCCGTGACCGTGGCGACGTATGATCGAGTGGGCGGCATGCCCCCTGTACCCCTGGCAGAGGACCGGGCGTTTTTCAACTCATTGCGACGGATTGACGCTCGCATCCGGCACGCACCGGAGGTACGGGTGGTGGTGTCTGCTCGACTGCACGGACGGGCGCCTGGCGGAATGGCGGATACCATGCGTCGACGCATCGTACAGGCGGATCCGTTGCTTGATGAGCGGGTTGAACCGGCCCTGGACGCGGCGCGCCGCTCCAGAATTTGCGGCAAATTGCGCTGCATGTGGCAGTCTGGCACCGGCGAGTCCGCTGAGCTGCAGCGACTTGCGGCGAAACTGAGAATATCGAGCGAGTCTCTGGCGCGACGCTTCGCGATCGTGCCGGCTGGTGGGGCCGCAGATCCGGTAGTTGTTTCCCCAGTTCGACAGAGCGCCGGGCGAGGATATTTCGGCGCACGCTGGGCACAGCTCGAACAGCTAAGCCCTGTTTTACAGCGGCGCCGCGTGCCGCTCGAAAACTTGCCGGCCGAGACAGTGCGCGCCAAGCGTATTCGGGATCGTCTCAGGAACGCAGCAGATCAAGCCGATAGCAAGCTTCGCGTCGCTGCAGACTAGGAGTGAGACCTGTTTCCCCGATGAAGAGTTCTGCGGCGGTATCGCCGCTGCATGGGTAGTCGGTCGGCAGGATGTAGTGCACCAGCAGGACCGAACCGTGCGCTCTCAGGCTGTCGCGCGAGCGTTGCGCGGCATGCGCCACATCTCTGGGCGACAGATAATACAGCACCTCTGACAACACGATAAGATCGAACGTCTGCTGCGGCCATTCAGCAGGCACCTGCAACCGCTCGAGCGCGACATGTTCGAGGTCGGCACAGCGGTGCCGCGCCTGTGCGAGAGCCACCTCGGCCACATCAACGGCAAGGACCCGGACGCAGCGGCTAGCCAATAATCGCGTAAGCACGCCGATCGAGCAGCCGACCTCGAAGGCGCTGGCGAAGCGTGTGGTCGGCAAAGCCTCCAGGGTTGCTGCGTATTTCGCCTGTTCGTAAGGACTGGTGGCGAAGCCCCAGGGATCGTCCTTTCCTGCATAGAGCGCATCGAAGTAGCCCGCAGAGAGCGACCTGCCAGCGCTCATGCCTCGAGGAAAACCTCGTAATCCTGGTCAGCGAAGACCAGCAGATCGTGCGGCAGCTGAAAGCCACGCGGCTCGTCGGTGATCAGCCCGGAATACTGTGACGCATGAGCTGCCAGCGCCCGCCGCTTTTGTTCGCGCACCTGGCCGACGTCCAGACGCGCACCGCGGACCGAAGTTATCGGCAGAGGCTGATCGCGTGGCAGTAACCAACCCCAGACCGGATAGAACAGCAGTCGCACCCGACCGATCTGTGCGGCTCTACAGGCGATCCATGCAGTGGCCTGATGGTCGCCATGCGGGTCGTGCGTCCAGCTCGCGAGCAGATTCGCCACGCTATTGTCGCGGATCATCGTCACAACGGTCTGCACGGCACTCTCGAAGTCCGGCCCATCCCGGGGAACGCAAGTATCTGGCAGACCGAGAAAGCGGACATTCTGCTCCGGCACTCCCAGGATTTCTGCGGCCGACCGGAGCTCGCTGGCACGCAGCGCCTTTAATCGCTCGGGTGGGTAGGCGGCCGAGCCTGGATGGGACCCTCCCCCATCGGTCACGGCTACGATCAGAGGTGCCCGTCCACGGTTGCAAGCCTCAATGACAAAGGCGCCACAACCCAAGGTTTCGTCGTCGGGATGGGGAGCAAGAACCAAGCTTTTTCCCGGCGCGATCGCATCCAAATCGGCAAACGGCAGTTCCCGCATCCGCCTGATGATCTCTCCTGCCGGCGTCACGGCGTCTCCGGTATCGAACGCTGCATGAAGTGGGCAGCGGCCTCGGCAAGGGTTTCGTCGGGCGCGGGCTGACGCAGATAGATTGCCAGATCACGTAGCAGCAGTTCCGACAGTTCGCCGCGGCGAAACGCGGCAAGGCCAAGAGCCCGCTGCGCGATACGCAAGAGGTCGAGGCAGGCAACCTCCACCGCAATCCGCGCAAGGTTCACCGTATTAGTAACATCGTTTGCATCGGCATTGTTCGCTTCGCCGAAAAGCGCGGCGCGTGCGACCCAGAAGCGCGCGGTCTCCTGGGCAATGAGCGCCTCGCCGACCCGCTCACGCTGGTATGGATCAGCGTCGCGTGCGCGCCGCACGAGCTGGCGCCGCATCTCGGCGACCAGCGCCTCCATTCCGCCCAGTGTGACCGCGGAGGTCCGCCAGGCACCGGCCGAGAAGTCGGGCTGGCTGAGGTAGTCTCCGGCCTTGCCGATGACCGCGATTGGGCGAACTTCATCCAGCTTGACCAGGCCATTGCAAGCGGAGCGCATTCCCTGCGTGTCCCAGCCGGAACGATCGGTACACATGGGTCGAGGTGCTCGGATGGTCAGCATGTGCGTTCCGCCTGACGGCATTCGCGCGGTAACCAGCGCTCTGCTCGCATACCCGGCGCCGGAACATGGAGCCTTGCTTCCGCACAGGACGCCATCCTCCCCCATTCGTAGCGGCGCTTCCGGTGCATCCGTGACCCACAAACCGAACAGATGCCCGTCCAGTGCGTCCAGCGCGCTCGCGTGCGCCTGGTCAGGAGTGCCGAATCGTGCGACCAATCGCAATGCGTTGACGTGCGCCTCATACAGACGGCCGACGCTCAGATTTCCTTGCCCCAGCAGCCGCAAAGCCTGCATCAGACCGGCTGCACCTTCTGGCTGCGTTCCCCAGCCTGCTCCGCCTAGGTGGAGTGGAAGCGGCGCTGCCAATGCACCAAGGCTGCGCAAGAAATTGATGTCCTCGGCTGGGAAATCGGCCGCGCCGTCAAGTTGCAGTGCACGCTGCTGCATCCCCGGCACCAATTGCGCCAGCTTCTCCAGGAGATGCTCTGGGAGGGCGCTGGCGCCAACCGAGGAGTGTTGCATATCCATAGAATGCTTGAACGCTGGCCCACCTCGCGACGTTCCAGCGCAGTTGATGCGAAACCACAAGCATGCCGTCACGCGAACCCGACGTCGTTGCCCTCCGTGATCCGTCGATGTCTAACGCATTGCCTCGCTTCACCATGCGGATCGTTGGAGACCGGGCGTTGGTGAGCCTCTCGGCGATACCGCCCACCGATACCACGCGGGCGGAATCGGCGTGGGCGGCTGACAATGCGTGCTGGGCGTGGTTGTGGGAGCTGGTTCGGCTAACGGAGGGACAGCCGGTGATCGAGCAGTCGCGATTGCTGCAACTCAACGACCAGCCAGAGCGCGAAGGCGAATACGTCCTATACTGGATGCAGCAATCGCAGCGCGAAGCTTTCAATCCGGCGCTGGAAACGGCGGTTGTCTCCGCCAATCGGCTGGGGCTTCCGGTGGTTGTCGGCTTCGGGTTGATGGACCGTTATCCGGAAGCCAATGCAAGACACTACGCCTTCATGCTCGAGGGCCTTCGCGACGTGGAGGCCGCGCTGACGAAACGCGGGATCGGATTTGTCATCCGGCGTGGCGCGTCGGATGAAGTGGCGATCGAGATGGCTCGCCGAGCTGCGCTCGTCATCTGTGACCGCGGATACCTGCGCCATCAAAAGGCATGGCGCCGCAGCGTCGCGGATCATGCCGGGCGACGCGTGCTGCAGGTCGAGGGTGACGTCGTCGTTCCGGTCGGGCGCGCGTCGGGCAAAATAGAGGCGGCGGCACGAACGCTGCGGCCGAAGATCCAGCAGCAGCGCGAGGAATTCCTGCACCCGTTGGGGCGCACGCCGGTCCGGTTCAAGGCCGCACCACTGCGCACGTCTCAGGCGCTCGATCTGTCCGACACGTCGGCACTGCTTGGCAGGCTTGCTATCGATCATGGCGTCGGCCCCGTCCGCCGCTTCAAGGGCGGCACCAAGGAAGCACACCGGCGGTTGGCTTCCTTTTTTCGCGGTCCGCTCGACAACTATGCCGAGGGCCGCCGCGAGCCGGCCCAGGAGCAGGTCTCGTTTCTTTCGGCCTACCTGCACTTCGGGCAAATTTCTCCAGTCGAGATCGCGCTGGCCGTTGCAGATGCAAAGGCCAACAATGCCGACCGCGCCGCCTATCTGGAAGAGCTTATCGTGCGACGTGAGCTGGCGATGAATTTTGTCGAGCATCAGCCGCATTACGACAGCTATCGTTGTCTACCGGACTGGGCCCGCGACACACTCAAGGCGCATCGGGCTGATCCGCGCCAGCATACCTACAGTGAAGCGCAGCTTGCCGCTGGGAAGACGCACGATCACTACTGGAATGCGGCAATGTGCGAGATGCGCGTCACGGGATACATGCACAACCACATGCGCATGTACTGGGGAAAGAAAATCCTTGAGTGGTCGTCCAGCCCTGAGAAGGCGTTCACGACGGCGCTGTCACTCAACAACCGCTACTTTCTGTGCGGCCGCGATCCGAACTCATACGCCAATGTTGCGTGGTGTTTCGGTCTGCACGACCGTCCTTGGCCGGAGCGCGCCGTCTTCGGCACGGTGCGGTCGATGACGGCTGCTGGGTTGATGCGCAAGATCGACATCGACGCGTATGTGAAGCGCGTGGAGGAACTAGTGAAGGCCGAAGCCGGCGGCGACTCGAGCCCATCATAGCGGGCTGGCCGCATAACGAGATCCATCTAGGCGAAAGAAGCCCAGTGCCTGACTTCAGTCCGGGATGGCAGATGTCAGATATAGACTCTGCAACATTGGGCTGATTCGAAAATCCCCGCCGAATGTGCGTTCAAGGATCGAGGCTATCTCACCCGACCGGTAGATTCCGCTCAGCGCGCGATCGACCTCAAAGCGAAAATCGTCGTCGTCCTTCGACAATGCAAGCGCGTATGGTTCGATCGTCAGATACTCCTCGGCAAGACGCAAATTGGCTGGAGCCTTGCTGTTCGCTTGCAGCACCCAGAGGATGGACCGATCTGCGAAATACGCGTTCACCTTTCCGGAATCAAGCATCGCCAAGCCATCGGCGTGCGTAGCTGCCAGCGTGACATCGGCATTGATGCCCGCCGCCGTCAGCGTATTTCGCAAAGCCCGCTCGGTCGTCGTGTCACCCAGGACACCAATCGTCTGACCTTCAATCGCTCGCAGGTTCTTCGGGCCATCAGCCTTGATGAGTAGGCCTGTGCCGTCGACAAACGTATTGATCGAAAAGTCCACAAGCTTCCGCCGGCTCATAGTGACGGATGTGGCCTCGCAGAGCAGGTCGGCTTTCCCTTGGCGGATTACGTCGAAACGATCAGCTGCGGTGACCGGTACATAGCTTACGTTCAGCGGCGGCACCTGGGCTTGCTGCGAAAGCCGCTTAATGACTGCCTGACATAGGTCCACTATGAACCCGGTCGGCTTCTCCTCGCTGTTTTGATAGGAGAACGGTGGGGCGTCTCGCCGATAGGCGATGCGAATGGTGCCGTCCTGTCGGATGCGGTCGAGAGTTCCTGCCTGTAGCGCACCCGATAGCGTAATCAGCGCCAGCGCGCAGCAGCCAAAAAACAATTTGCCGAACATGCCGTCTTCCCCCACGGTCGTGTGAATATTCTGATTGCTAAGGTGTGGTTCCGACAAGAGCCTTAGATGAATGCCTCGAGACCTGGGCCGCCCGGCTCATAGTCGGTGGAGATCTCGCCGCTGGCAGCGTAAACCGTGGCGGAACTCGTTCGCGCGCATCGACAAGCATCCGCGGTCACGTCGCTCAGCCACAGAGCCTGCCCGACTACCGACGAGCGACGCGGTCGTCCCGTTCTTGGTTGCTGAGAAGCTGTCCATATTGACCGCTCTTGTGCAGAAGGGGACGCTCGCGGCGTAACCGGAGAGAAGCTGCATGAAACTGGCAGGCAGGGTTGCACTGGTCACCGGTGCGCAGCAGGGAATAGGCGCCGCTATTGCGGCCGCTCTGGCCGAGGATGGTGCGGACGTCGCGATCACCTGGCTCGATGACGAACCGGCCGCCACAGCGGTTGCCGATCGCATCCGGCAGGCCGGTCGCCGCGCGCATCTGGTCCGTGCCGATGTCGCCCGGCTGACCGATATCGAATCAATGCTTGCGGATACCGTCCGGGTGCTTGGTGCGCCCGACATCCTGGTCAACAACGCCGGCGTTTACCCGCGCGTCAGGTTGCTTGAGATGCGCGAGACCGACTGGGATTACGTACTCGATATCAACCTGAAGGCTGGCTGCTTTGCCAGCATTGCGTTCGTCAAGGCGCTGACGGCATCCGGCAAACGCATCGGGTCGATCATCAACATCTCCTCGCAGGCGATCCGTGGTGCCGTGCGTGGTGTGCACTACAGCGCGAGCAAGGGCGGTGTGATCTCGATGACTCGGGCTATGGCCCTTGAGCTTGCGCCGCACAACGTTCGTGTAAATGCGATCGCGCCTGGTACAACCGACACGGCCCAACCCCGCTACGGAAACACCGAAGCGGAGTTGATCGAGATGGCTAAGACCATTCCGCTCGGCGGCAAGATGCTGGCCCCGGATCAGATTGCACGGACGGCCGTTTTCCTGGCGTCTGAGGATGCGAGTGCCATCACCGGCCAGGTTCTCCACGTTAACGGTGGTTCGTACATGCCCTGAAGATGCCTACCGACGACGCTCTGACTGAGAGCTGACTTTGTTGCCGCGGGTGCGCAGGCCTGTAGCGCAGAGCGTGCCTGACTGCCTCCCATGCGAGAGCATCGCTCTTGATGCGCCTCAGAGTAGACGCAGACGCATAGCTCGCCTAGTATGCGAGAAAGGCTCTCCGCAAACAAAGAGCCACAGGGAGGTGACATGGGATCCAATCGGCCCACGTCCGGCGGCAACCACACTGGGATATCCCGTCGGGGCGTCCTCGGATTCGCCGCAGTAGCGGCGGTCGGGAGCAATTTTACAACCGCACAGGCGGCCGGTGCGGCCGGCGAACTGGTCTATGCAGTGCACATCTCTCTCGCACCGACATGGTTCGATCCGGCGGAGACGCCGTCGCTCGTTACTCCCTACATGCTCTATTATGCGCTCCACGACGCGATTTTGAAGCCGATGCCGGGCCAATTGGCGGCGCCTAGTCTGGCGGAATCCTGGTCCGCCACGGAAGACGGCATGAGCTACAGCTTTGTACTGCGCGACGGCGTTACCTTCCATAATGGTGAGAAGGTTACCGCCGAGGATGTAAAGTTCTCATTTGAGCGCTATCGAGGCGCCGCCAAGGGGCCGTTGCACGAGCGGGTCGCAGCGGTGGAGACGCCGGATCCGCGGCATGTGACGTTCAAGCTGAAGAACCCCTGGCCGGACTTCATCACCTTTTATTCGACGACAACCGGTGCGGGCTGGGTCGTGCCGAAAAAGTATGTCGAGAAGGTTGGCGATGAGGGCTTCAAGAAAGCGCCGATCGGCGCCGGCCCGTATAAGTTCGTATCGTTCTCGCCCGGCGTGGAACTGGTCCTTGAGGCCCATGAAGGCTATTGGAAGAAGCCGGTGGCTGTGAAGCGCCTGGTGCTGAAGGTCATTCCCGAGGAGGCCACGCGGCTTGCCGCCTTGAAGCGTGGCGAGGTTGACATCGCTTACTCGATCCGTGGCGAGCTTGCGGAAGAGTTGCGTCATACGCCAGGGCTGACGTTGAAACCTACGGTCATCCAGTCGCCGTTCTGGCTGTATTTCCCGGAGCAATGGGACCAGAAGTCGCCTTGGCACGATGTGCGAGTCCGGCAGGCTGCGCGTCTCGCGCTCGATCTCAAGACGATCAACCAGGCATTGACGCTTGGCTTTTCACATATTCATGGCAGCATGATTCCCGACAACTTCGAATTCTTCTGGAAGCCGCCGGATCCGGTGTATGATCCGGAGAAGGCGAAGCAGCTTCTCGCGGAAGCAGGGTTTCCCAACGGCTTCGATGCCGGCTACTACAATTGCGACGGATCGTATGCGAACCTCGCCGAGGCGACGAACAATTACCTGGGTGCGGTAGGAATACGCGCTAAGCTGCGTCCACTGGAGCGGGTCTCCTTCGACCAGCAATTCAGAGACAAGAAGCTGAAGAACATTGTCCAGGCGGGCAGCGGCTCGTTCGGCGATGCCGCGACGCGCTTCGAAACCTTCGTGGTCAAGGGGGGCGCCTACGCTTATGGC
>JBKPSV010000276.1:0-6223 GCA_046735215.1 Pseudomonadota bacterium
GCAGGCGGAGCGCGCGCAGCTGTACCAGGAGACATGGGATACGCTGAACATGCTGGTTGCCGACGAGGCAACGCGGGTGCGCGCCGTGATCGCCGATGCAGTCAAAGAGTTGCCTGATGTCCCGCGAGAGTTGATCCGGCAATTGGCACGGGATGTCGATCTGTCTGTGTACGAACCGGTTGTTCGCCTGTCGCCGCTCCTGAGTACAGAGGACCTGCTGGCGCTCGTGACCAAGCCGCCAGCAGCTGGGACGGTTCTGGCCGTGGCGAGGCGGGCGCAACTGGAACCCGCGGTGTCGGATGCAATCGCTGGCACCGCCGATACCGCGGCCATACGTGCGCTTCTCGACAATCCGCTGGCGCAGATCAGGGAGGCCACGCTCGACGCACTGGTCGCCCGTTCAGCAGACTGTCCGGAGTGGCACGCGCCGCTGGTTCGGCGTCCGTCACTGCCGCCCCGTGCAGCCAAGATGCTGTCCGAAATTGTTTCAGCACATCTGCTGGCGGAGCTTGCCACGCGTGCCGATCTGCCTCCGTCGCTTGCGGAGGAATTGCGACAGCGCGTCGCTGTGCGGCTGACGCCTGACATGGAGCCGGGGCGCCCTCGCGACATGACCACCGAGGAAGCGCTGACTGAGGCACGCAGCCTAGCCGCACGCGGCATTCTGGACGAGGCGAAACTGCTGGGAGCGGTGCAGCGGGGGGAATTGCGCCTCGCAGCGGCTCTCCTCGCCGTGGCGGCAGGCCTCCCGGTCTCTGTCGTCGACCGTGCCTCCACATTGCGCAGCGCAAAGGGAATGGTCAGCCTGGTGTGGAAGGCTGGTTTCACCATGCGGGCCGCTGTGCCGGTACAGACGTTGCTCGCCCGGCTCGCGCCTAACGATGTGCTGCGTCCAGGTCCGGCTGAAAATTTCCCGCTCGCGATCGAGGAGATGCGTTGGCAGCTCGATTTCCTCGCGCGCATGGGGCGATAGCCCAGCAGCACAACCGGCACAACGTAGGTCCCTCAAGGGCGCTTTTGGGCAATCTTGCCCCGTCGTGACTGTCTGCGTCAGACTGCCGTGAAGATGGAGGAGACGCCGACATGGGCATCACCGCCGAACTGGCGCAGTTCACCGCGGACATTCGTTTGGATGGTTTGCCGCCGGAGGTCGTGCAGCGCACGAGGTTCCTGGTTCTCGATCTGGTCGGCAACATTGTGCGTGCCCGTCATGATGCGGAGAGTACCGCGTCTTTTCTTGGCGCGGCGCGCGCGATGGGTATGGCCGCAGGCAATTCCGGCGTCTTCGGCGATGCGGCGCGGTACACGCCGGCCGGGGCTGCTTTCCTGAACGGTGCCCTGGCGCATTCGCTGGATTTCGACGACACGCATGCGGCCGGCTCGCTCCATCCAGGTGCGCCGGTGATCCCGGCGGCACTGGCGGCGGGCGAGATGGCGGGTGCCTCAGGGGCGGATGTGCTCGCAGCCATTGTCGCGGGCTACGAGGTCACCTGCCGGATCGCGCTGGCGCTGCCGGCGGGCGAGCACTACGACCGCGGGTTCCACCCCACCGCGACCTGCGGCGCCTTTGGGGCGGCAGCGGCGGCGGCGCGAATGTTCGGGCTCGATGCGGGAGGCGTGGAAGGCGCGCTTGGCACCGTCCTGAGCCAGTGCGCGGGCAGCCTGCAGTTCCTTGTCAACGGTGCCTGGACCAAACGCTTCCAGGTCGGCTGGGCAGCGTACAATGGCCTGATGGCAGCGACACTGGTGCGCGAAGGCTTCAAAGGCGCGGCTGAGGCGCTGGAAGGGCGCCATGGCTTCATGCACGCCTATGCGCCGAACCCGAAACCGGAACGCGCGGTACAGGACCTGGGCTCGGTTTTCGAATTGATGCACACGGCCGTAAAGCCGTACCCATCCTGTCGTTATGGTCACGCGGGTATCGACGCGGCCCTGGTCCTGCGGGCAGCCAACGACCTTCAGCCTGCGGAAATCGAAGCGGTCACGCTGGGGCTGCCGCGTGCCGGGATGATGCTGATCGGAGAGCCGCCGGACAAGAAGGCGGATCCGCAGAACGTAGTGGATGGGCAGTTTAGCGGACCGTTCGTCATCTCTGCGGCGCTGGCCACCGGCGCGATGGGGTGGGACAGCTATGAGTTGCTGCGCGATGCGACGGTGCGCAGTCTTCTGCCGAAGGTGACCTGCACATTCGATCCGGAGATCGAGGCGGAATTCCCGGCCAACATGTCCGGCAAGCTGACTGTCGCGGCACGCGGACAGACCTTTGCGCAGAAGGTCGTCGTGCCGAAGGGAGAGCCGGACAACTTCCTCACCGAGGCAGAACTGCGGGCGAAGTTTGCCGGCCTGACCCAGTCGGTGCTCGGAACGCAGCGCGCGGCCAGGCTCGCCGATGCCGTGCTGGCGCTCGATAAGGCGCCCGATGTTGCCGGGCTTGTGAGGCTGGCTGCGCCATTGGCCTCGGCGCGGCTGGCGGGAGAGTAAAGCCGGTCAGCGTCGCGTCCAAGCATCTTGCGGCGACCCGAGCGCTGCCCTAGCAGGCGTTATGCCGACCTTCACCCCCCAGGCTCTCCACGCCCTGACCTTGTTGTTCGCGCGCCGGATGGGGAGCGCTGAAGATGAAGCGCAGGAGGTCGCTGATCACCTTGTGCGCGCCAACCTCTCCGGCCACGACAGCCACGGCGTCGGCATGTTGCCGGCGTATGTGCGGCTGCTACAGGACGGACTGCTGGTGCCCAACCAGGTGCCGCAAACGGTGCTGGATGCGGGCGCGTTGCTGGTGGTCGATGCGCGGCGCGGGTTCGGCCAGCGGATGGCAGCGGACGCAGTGCGCCGCGCGATTGACCGTGCGCGTGAGCTTGGCGCCTGCGTGTTGGCGCTGCGCAATGCCTCGCATGTCGGCCGCATCGGCACCTATGCCGAGCTGGCAGCCCGGGCCGGCTGCGCGTTCACAGCGTTCGTCAACGTTGCCGATCATCGCGACGTGCAGGCGCCATGGGGCTGTGCTGAGCCGCGGCTGGGCACCAATCCGTTCTGCACAGCAGTGCCCGGTGCAGATGGACCCGCGCTGATGTTGGATATGGCGACCACGACGATTGCCGCCGGCAAGGCACGGGTGGCGCATAACAAGGGAACGCGGGTGCCAGAGGACTGTCTGATCGACGACGCGGGCCAACCCACCGATGACCCAACCGGCTTCATTCGTGACCGCACGGGTGCGCTGCTGTCGTTTGGACGACACAAGGGATCCGGGCTGGCGGTGATGTGCGAAATCATGGCGGGAGCGATCGGCGGCGGCCAACGCGTCGATCAACCAGTGCAAGGCGGCATCCTGAATTCGATGCTGGCAACTGTGATCGATGTGTCGCGGCTGGCAGATCCGGCCGCCGTGGCCCAGCACGTAGAGGCGACCAAGGCACACATCCGCTCCTCACGGGCGGCCCCAGGCTTCGACGAAGTACTGTTGCCCGGAGAGCCGGAGCGCCGCGCTGCCAAGGGGCGTATGGATGCCGGGATCCCCGTCGACGAAACGACGTGGAGCGAGATATGCGAGGCTGCAGCGAAACTCGGCATCAGCGACACAGAAATCGAGCGAGCGGTTGGCGTGAACTAGGTCGCCTGATGCAGGGTGTAGTGTCAGTGGATGAAAGGCACCAGCTCTGAAACTGCCTCGCACGTGGCAGACAGGGGTGATGCTCCGCAAAGAATTCGTAGAACCTTGGCTGATTGGCGTAAAACGACGCTGGAGTCGATCGCCGACTATCGAGATGCAAAGTGGTCATGGAGGGGTGGCCGAGCGGTTTAAGGCACTGGTCTTGAAAACCAGCAGGGGCGTAAGTCTCTCGCGGGTTCGAATCCCGCCCCCTCCGCCAAGGTCGTGAACCTAACACAGCTATAGACGACGCCCCGGCGACGGTCTCCTCAAACGTCCCCTAATCGGGTTCGCACCCCCATCGGTTTGGAGTCCGGTACGGCCACCGTCGGGCCGACGCGAACGCACAGGCCATCGGAGCATGGGACGCTCCATAGACCGTAGCGTTCGCCGCTACCGCCAAGTCCAAGTGTCGGGCATCCCACGACAGCAATGGTCCAGATCGCCCGACCCGGTGGCGTCTCGGTGTTCATGCTGGCGGAGAGCTGGTACGCCAACACGGTGATGCACATCCTGGGGATACACGGCTTTAACACTCAGCTGCTGCTGTACGAGCAGGTGGTTGGCCGCGCGCTGCGGAAGCGGTCGTTTGATCAAAACGAGGAAGCGCCGTTCAACGTCGAAGTATGCCGACATCCTCGGCATCCCGTTTGAGTTCACCGCCTACCCGGTGATGGTCGCACCGGCACCACCTCCGGAGACGGTGCGCGTGCAGGCGATGAAGGACCGCGCTGCGCTGCGTATTACGTTCCCGCGCATTGAAGGTACCGCGCGGAGCTGCCGCGCGACGGGCTCAAAGCCACCTGTACCACCGACTCGGTGCTGGAGCTGACTCCGGAGCTGGTACGAGCGACCACCGTGCGCAGTCAGGTATCATCGACGAGTCGGTGGACCTGACGGTGGCATGCAGCTGACAGAGGCCTGAAGAATCGAATACTAGAAATCGTCACCCTTCCGCCTGTTCCATCTTACCGCCGCACGCTCCATGTTGGCCGCAGGAGGCCCCATTGCGCCGCAGTCGGCGCATTGGACCGCGAATGTGCCGGACTGCACAATCTGAGGCCGGTCCCCGCAGAACGGGCACGGTTTCAGTATTGGGACAAGCGTCTTCTGCTCCATATTCTTCTCTCCATGTGCTGCGCCGGCCAATACTGTGTCTCATTCGGACATCAACGGCCAGCAGCGCGGATAGCGCGAACGCGGCATCACCGATAACGTGCGCCAAGGCTTCTATACGTGGTTGGACAAGTCCCGATGACATCAAACGTTACAACGAACACCATCAGTGGCCGCAGCGCCTTCATCGAACTGCTGCTGTCAGAGGGGGTCACCCATCTCTTTGGCAATCCGGGCACAACCGAGCTGCCGATCATGCACGCGCTCGCCGATTATCCTGACTTGCGTTATGTGCTGGGCCTGCAGGAGGCGATCGTCGTTGCTATGGCAGATGGCTATGCCAGGGCCTCTGGCGAATTGGTCGCGTGCAACGTGCATGTTGCGCCCGGGCTCGGCAACGCCATGGGCTCACTATTTACCGCGTTCAATTCCGGCACACCGCTCATCATCACCGCCGGACAACAGGAGCAGGGGCACGGGCTGACCGAACCCTTGCTGTACGCCCCGTTGGTACCGATCGCGGCGCCGGTGGTGAAGTGGGCGACCGAGGTGACGCGGCTCGAAGATCTGCCGCGGATCGTGCACCGCGCCGCCAAAGTGGCGACGACACCCCCGACGGGACCGGTGTTCATCTCGCTGCCAGGGGACATATTGAACGCGTTTGGCGCGATTGATCTTGGGAAGGCTACGCGGGTTGATACGCGAGTACGCCCGTCGGACGAAAGCCTGCGCGCGCTTGCCGATCGGCTGCTCAATGCGAAGCGGCCGGTCATCATCGCTGGGCACGAAATCGTCAGAAGCGATGCGTTCAAGGAAGTCGTCCTTTTCGCGGAGGTGCTAGGTGCCACCGTTTACGACCAAACGGTGCTGCAGGGAGCGCACTTCCCGAGCGAGCACCAGGCCTATCTTGGCCCGCTATCGCGCGACCAGAAGACTGTGCGCGCCCGACTGGAGCCGTACGATACACTGATCAGCCTCGGCTCCGATTTCCTGCGCATGTCGGTCTATAGCGAGATCGAGCCACTACCCCCGAACGCATCGATTATCCAGATCGGGTTGCGCGACTGGGAGATGGGCAAAACCTACCCGGCTGAAATCGCAGTCCGAGCCGATGTCGGAGAGACACTCCGCGTGCTGGCGCCGCTGATCGCCGAACTCGGCGCCTCGCCGCAGAGGCAGCGCGCGACAGACGGGCTCGCTCAACTCAGCGGACGGAACTGGACTGCCAACCGCAAGACGCGCGCCGAAATCGCGCTGGCAAAGGCAACGGAACAGCCGATTGATCCCGAATGGCTGATGCTGACGATCGCCGAGCTACTTCCAAAGAATGCCATCGTCGTGGACGAAGCCTTGACCACCGCGGCGAGTCTTGCGGCCTTTCTGCCCATCCGCGATCGCTACGCGTATTTCGGCAATGTCAGCGGCGGTATCGGCTGGGGCATCGCCGCGGCGGTGGGC
>JBKPSV010000277.1:0-8741 GCA_046735215.1 Pseudomonadota bacterium
GCCTTGCCCGCTGCATCCGAACTATGGGCTGCTGTGGTGGCTGAACACCGGCCGCACGCGATATCCAAGTGCGAGCGCGGCGAGCTTCTTCGCGACGGGGGCAGGAGGGAACATAACCTGGATCGATCCGGAGCATGACCTAGTGGCAGTGATGCGGTGGATGGACCCGACGGCGGTGGACGGGTTCATCAGGCTGGTGATGGGAGCTATTTGAGCGTCGACCACCGTTTTGCCTGCTGCATTGTTGTTGCGCTGAGTGTTGGCTTAGCCGAAGCCGAGGAATCCTGGCATTTCGCTGATCGGACGCGCCGCCTTCAGTCGCGCCAGATCAGGGACCGGGCGTGCAGTGCGCGCATCACCGGCAAGCAGCGCCTCGAGTTCGGCGGCGACCGATAGCACGAATGCATCGCCTCCGCGCGGGCCGACAATCTGCAGGCCAAATGGCATGCCATTGCGATCGACGCCGACCGGCAACGATACCGCAGGATGGCCTGGCAATGTCACAGCATAGGCAAGCGCCAGCCAGTGGAAATAGGTGCGCGTCTTCTTGCCATCGATTTCGGCGGGGTAGAGTTCACGCCACGGCCGAGGGCTGATGGTGATCGATGGCGTCAGGATGACGTCCCAGCCCTGGAAGAAGCTCTGCCAGCGACGATACAGCGCTGTTTGCAACGCTTGCGCCCGCGCGACATCGGCAGCCGAGTAACGCAGTCCTTCCTCGACATTGGCGCGCACGTTTGGCCCGACATCGTCAGGTCGTATACGAACCTTCTCCAAGTGGGTCGCAAGGTAGCCTATCGAGCGCAGCACCTCGAAGGCCTCGTCCGCGCCTGAACAATCGGGTGTGGCGTTCTCGGCGCGGTGAAATACATCGCGGAACAGACCGGTCTTTTCCGCAAACACTTCGGCGATGTGTCGCTCGGTGGGAGCGAAGCCGAAGTCCGAGGTGACCGCAACACGCAGCCGCGACAGATCGATGCGCGCCGGCACGGCAAAGTCGTCCGCCGAACGCACCGTGCGACGGTGGATCGTGGTCGCCAGCGGATCGCGCGCATCGTCACTGACCATGGTGGAGAGCAGCAGGCAGAGATCGGGCACTGTGCGCGCCATCGGGCCGGCGACCGACAGGTTGTTCCAGCCGAGACCGCGACGTTCGTTGGCGACCAGGCCCGGTGTCGGTCGGAAGCCGACGATGCCGCAGAACGCCGCCGGATTGCGCAAAGACCCGCCGGTGTCGGAGCCGGAGCAAATCGGCACCATGTTGGTGGCCAGTGCCACCGCCGAACCGCCGGACGAGCCGGCGCAGGAGCGCGTCGGATCAAACGGATTGCCGGTCGCGCCATAGACGGCGTTGCGGGTGTTGGCTCCGGCGCCGAACTCCGGCGTGTTGGTCTTGCCAACGACAATGGCACCCCCCTTGCGCACGGCGGCAACCAGCCGTTCGTCGGCGGCAGGAACATTGTCCCGGAACAGCGTGCTGCCGTGCGTCGTGCGCAGTTGCTCGGTCTCCTGCAGGTCCTTGATGCCGATCGGCAGCCCGTGCAGCGGCGGCAGTTCATCGCCGCGCAGTACAGCCGTCTCGGCTGCCTTCGCCGAAACACGCGCCCGGTCGAAGTCGCGTGCGACCATGGCGTTGACCGCGTGATCAACCGCCTCGATGCGCGCGATGCAGCCGTCCAGCAATTCGGTGGGCGAAAGCTTCTTGTGACCGATCAGGCGGCGCGCCTCGATCGCTGTCAGGTCGCAGGGTTCGGCCATCTCAGTACCCCAGCGCCAGTCCGTCCTTGCGTGGATCGGAGCCGCCTACGAGACAGCCGCGTGCATGGTCGATCCAGATCGCCTGACCGCCGCCATGCGGCCGGTCTGTGCTCTCCAGTTCGTGCCCGCGCCTGGTCAACGCATCGCAAATGTCGCGCGGGATGCCGTGTTCGACCTGTACCTTTCCTCGCAGCGGGAACAGGCGCGGCAGGTCGATCGCCTGCTGAATGTCGAGGCCATATTCAAGCATGTTGGTGAGGAACAGCGAGTGGCCCATCGGTTGGAAGTGCCCGCCCATGACACCATACGGCATCACTGCCCGCCCGTTCTGCATCACCATGCCGGGGATGATGGTGTGCATCGGCCGCTTGCGCGGTGCGATGCAGTTCGGATGATCGCGCTCGACGCGGAAGCCGAAGCCGCGGTTCTGCAGCATCACGCCTGACTGCTCGGCCAGGATCGCCGAGCCGAAGCCTTCGAACAGCGAGTTGATGAAGCTGCACGCGTTGCCGTCCTGATCAACGACGCAGAGATAGATCGTGTCACGATGTGGCGGCAGCAGCGCCTCGCCGGCTGCCGGAAGCGCGCGAAGCGCCGCGTCATCGCTGATCAGTCCGCGCAGGCCGGACAGGTAATCAGCGCCGAGCAGCTTCTTCACCGGAACGTCTGCCTGCGAGGGATCGGCGACGAACGCATCGCGATCGCGATAGGCAAGACGCGCCGCCTCGATGTGGCGATGGAAGCGCACCGCACCCAGTGGTCCATCGGATGCCGATGCAATGCCCCCGAGCATACCCAAGATCATCAGTGCGATCATGCCCTGGCCGTTGGGAGGACATTGATACACGTCGTAGCCGCGCCAGTTCAGCGTGATCGGTTCGACGAACTCGGCGTTGTTGAGGCCAGCCGAAAGATCCTCCTCGGTATGCAGCCCGCCGCGCGCGCGCAGCGTGGCGACGATGTCGGCCGCCACCGGGCCTTCGTAAAATCCTCTTGCGCCATTGCGCGCAATGCTGCGCAGCGTCTCGGCCAGTGCGGGCTGGCGGAAAATGTCACCTGCCGCAGGCGCCTTGCCATTGGGCAGGAAACTGCGCGTGCCGTTCTTGCGCAGCTTGTTCTCCAGCCTCTGCCACGACCAGGCGACGACCGGATGCACCGGCCAGCCATCGGCGGCGTAGCGGATCGCCGGCTGCAGCAGTTCGTCGAGGCCCTTGCGGCCATGCGCCTTCAGCAGCGTCTCCCAGGCGTTGATCGCGCCTGGCACGGTCACCGCATGGGCGGAGATGTTCTGCAGTGCGGTGATGCCCTGCTGCTCGAACCAATCAATCTTGGCCGCGGCGGGGGCGCGACCGGATCCGTTCAGGGCGATCACCTTGCCGGCGCCGGCCGGTGCGTAAAGGCAGAAGCAGTCGCCGCCGATGCCGGTGGACTGCGGCTCGATCACGCACAGCACGGCCGTCGCCGCCACCGCGGCATCCAGCGCATTGCCGCCGGCGCGCAGCACGTCCAGTGCCGTCAGCGTCGCCGCCGGCATAGAGGTGGCTGCCATGCCATGCGTGGCATAGACGGGGCTGCGGCCGGCCAGGTGGTGATCGCGCATACTTCGGGTCGCTCCGGTGGTCAGGATCTGGTGGTTTCGGCAGTATGGACCAACCGGGCGTGGGAGCAACGATCGATGGCCGAGACGATCGCCTTCAGTGACTTCGAGCGAGTCGACATTCGCGTCGGCACCATCACCGATGCGCAGGCGTTCCCCGAGGCGCGCAAGCCCGCCTACAAGCTGACCATCGATTTCGGGCCGGAGATAGGCGTGAAGCGGTCCTCGGCACAGCTCACGGTGCACTACCGTCCTGACCAGCTGATCGGACGTCAGGTCTGCGCGGTGGTGAATTTCCCGCCCCGACAGATCGGTCCATCCATCAGTGAAGTTCTGACCCTGGGCATGCCCGACGGCGAGGGGGCGGTGGTTCTGATCAAGCCGGACTTCAAGGTACCGAACGGCGGCAAGCTGTTCTGATGGCGACCCACTATTACGCGGTGACGTGGGACCAGTTGCACCGCGACGCCCGGGCACTGGCATGGCGGCTGATGGACAAGGGCCCGTTCACCGGGATCGTTGCGATCACCCGCGGCGGGCTGATCCCGGCGGCGATCATCGCGCGCGAACTCGACGTGCGGTTGGTGGAGAGCGTGTCTATCGTGACTTATGCGGCCGGTACCAGTGGCACGCTGGTCGAGGAGGAACGCAGCGGCGCACCGGTGGTCATCAAGCCGCCGGCGGCCGCTGGCGAGGGGGCCGGGTTTCTGATCGTCGATGATCTTGTGGATACGGGCACCACGGCGCGCGTGGTGCGCGGACTGCTGCCGCGGGCGCATTTTGCATCGGTGTATGCCAAGCCGGCCGGACGGGGTGCAGTCGACGATTACATCACCGAGGTATCGCAGGACACCTGGATCCTGTTTCCCTGGGACACCGAACCGCAATTCGTCGCGCCGCTGGTCAAGCGAGGAGGGTGACCGAGGCGCAGTCGATCACGGCGTCAGTAATATGCGCTGCCGCCATTCACGTGGATCGTCTGACCGGTGATGAAGCCGCCATCGTCGCTGACCAGGAACAGGCACGTGGCAGCAATCTCGTCCACCTTACCCTGCCGTCCCAGCGGGATACCGGACGCACTCGGCAACCTCCCCTGATACCATTCCGGATTGGCCCGCTGCGTGTCGATGCTGCCCGGCGATACCACGTTCACGCGGATGTTGTGCGGGGCGAATTCGCTCGCCAGCCCGCGCGCAAAACCTACCAGTCCCATCTTCGCAGCTGACACATGCGCGCGTCCGCTGCCGCCGATGAATGCACCTTCTCCGGTGAAGAACAGGATGCGCCCGTACTTTTGCTGCACCATCGGCTCGATCACCGCACGCGTCAGGTAGACCGCTCCGTCCAGCACCACGCCGCGCACCGCCTCCCAGTCCTGCTGCGTCAGCTCGGTGAACGGCTTGTGCGGGCGGATCGCAGCGTTGTTGATCAGGATATCGACACGGCCGAACTCGGATAACGCCCGCGCGGCCATCGCTTCGACCTGCTCTTTGCGCCCGATATCGGCGACAACGGCAATGGCCTTCACCCCGAGCGCCTGCGCCTCGCGGGCCACCGCCTCTGCCTCAGCCTCGTTGGTGCGCGCGTTGACGATCACGTGCGCGCCTTCCGCCGCCAGCTTCAGGACAGTCGCGCGGCCGATGTTCCGACCCGAGCCGGTAACCAATGCGACCTTATCCTGCAGCTTTCCCATCAGATCCTCCCCGCTTTCGCTGCAGGCAGGATGTCACGGCTTGTCCGTCTGCCGCAATTCGCCGCGGCGGACGCTGTCGATCGCGTTGCTGAGAATCTGCACGATCGCATCGTCAGCGACGCTGCGTGCCAGCACCGCCATCGCACCACCCAGCAATGCGGATGCGATCGAGAGCTCAGCAATGTTCTGACCGGCCATGTACTCGATCGCCTTGTCGACCACCGCACCGGCATGGCCCAGATCTTCGGGCGGTTGTTCGTCAGTCATAGGTGAATCTCCTCAATCTGCGATCTCCGGTTCGGCTTCCTGCTCGGCCTGCAGTGCCCACATGCGTGCATACAGTCCGTTCCGCGCCAGCAGCGCCGCGTGCCGCCCGCGCTCCGCCACCATGCCATCGGCCAGCACGATGATCTCGTCGGCATCCACCACGGTCGAGAGCCGATGCGCGATCACCAGCGTCGTACGATGCCGCGCCACGGCGCGCAGCGCCGCCTGGATGTCCTGCTCGGTTCGCGTGTCCAGCGCACTGGTCGCCTCATCCAGGATCAGGATGCGAGGGTCTTTCAGAATGGTGCGCGCAATCGCCACGCGCTGCTTCTCACCGCCGGACAGCTTCAGACCGCGCTCGCCGACCCGCGTGTCGTAGCCGTCGGGCAGCGATACGATGAAGTCGTGCACCTGCGCCAACCTTGCAGCATGCTCGATCTCATCCTGCGTCGCCCCGACCCGGCCATAGCCGATGTTGTAGCCAATCGTGTCATTGAACAGCACGGTGTCCTGCGGCACCACGCCGATCGCCGCGCGCAGGCTCTGCTGCGCCACGTCGCGGATGTCCTCGCCGTCGATGGTGATGCGGCCCTCGGTCACGTCATAGAAGCGGAACAGCAGTCGGCTGATGGTGGACTTTCCAGCCCCGGTCGGTCCCACGATCGCCAGTTTCCGCCCGGCCGGCACGACGAAATCGATGCCGCGCAGGATCAGGCGATCCGGGCGATAGCCGAACTGCACGTTCTCGAACCGAACTTCGCCGGCAGGACCATCGCAGAGATGCGCGGCAAGCGCAGTTGCGCCCGGCCGGTCGGTGATTTCGCGCTCCACGTCCAGCAGGCGAAACATCTGCTCCATGTCGACCAGGCCCTGCTTGATCGTCATGTACACCACGCCAAGAAATCCGAGCGGCTGGTAGAGCTGTATCAGGTACGTGTTCACCAGCACGAACTGGCCCACCGTCATCAGGCCGCCGCGCACCTCATGCACGGCCAGCAGCATGATCAACGTCAGCCCAAGTGCGATAATCAGCGCCTGGCCGATGTTCAGCATGTTCAGCGACACCTGAACCCGCACCGCCGCGCGTTCGTAGCGCGCCAGCGCCGCGTCATAGCGTGCCACGTCGTGCGCCTCGTTGCCAAAATACTTCACCGTCTCGTAGTTCAGCAGGCTGTCGAGCGCCTTGGTCGACGCATCATTGTCGGTGTCGTTCATCGTCCTGCGGATGCGTGCACGCCAGGCGGCGAAACTCATGGTGAAGCCGGCATACAAAGCGACGGCGCAGAACGTGATCGCGGCGAAGCGCCAGTCGAACAGGTGCCAGATGATGGCGGTGACCAGCAGCAACTCGATGATCGTCGGCACCACGTTGAACACGGCCAGACGCAGCACTGACTGGATGCCCTGTGAGCCGCGGTCGATCGCGCGTGCCAATGCGCCGGTTTGACGGTCGAGATGAAAGCGCAGGCTGAGCGCATGCAGATGCTGGAAAGTGCGCCGCGCCGCACTGCGCACCGCGCGCTGCTGCACCTTGGCGAACAGCGCGTCGCGGAGCTCGCCAAACGCCGCCGACCCGACCCGCAGCAGGCCATAGCCGACCACCAGACCCAACGGGGCCGCCAGCATCGCCGTGTTGTCCTTCGGCGCCAGCGCATCGACGATGTGGCCATAGACAACCGGCACGCAGACGGTAGCGACCTTGGCCAGCAGCAGCAGGCCCATGGCGAACACGACACGGACCCTGGCGCCGCGGTCATTGGCGGGCCACAGATAGGGCAGGAACGAGCCGATCGTAGCCAGGCCGGATCGCGGCGGACGTGACAGACTGAGCGAGACCGTCTCGCCGGAAGATGGACGTCGCATGACCGGCATGTGGCACGGAGGCAATCAGTTTGAAAGGCGAGACGATGGAGAGCGGGTTTCAGCGCCACGTTCAGGCATGCAACAACGTCACGCTGCCGGGCGGGCGGCTGCCGTTCCGGATCGGTGCTGCCCAGGTCGGCTGGTTGAAGCCGGATTTTGCCGCGAGGTTGGCGACATTCCCGGAAATCACCGCCGGCGACGACGGCGTCACCCTGGCCGACGGGGCGATACTGCCGGCGATTTCGCGGCAGCTCTCCGATGCCGGATGCTATCGTTGGCGGGCGGAGGAATTCGACATCCGTGCGGAGCCCGAGGGCCCGGTCCTGGCCAGGCTCGACCGAGGAGCGCTGCCCACCTTCGGCGTGCTGGCATTGGGGGTGCACGTGAATGGCCTCGTGCGCCGTCGCGATGGCCTGCACATCTGGGTCGCCCGCCGCGCCGCGAACAAACAGCTGGATCCCTCGAAGCTGGACCACATCGTTGCCGGCGGCGTGCCAGCCGGGCTCAGTCCAGCCGAGACGCTGGTGAAGGAGGCCGAGGAGGAAGCCGCCATCCCTGCTTCACTTGCGCGTCAGGCGGTTGAGGTGGCGCGGATCGGCTACGCCATGGAGCGGGCGGAAGGCCTGCGTCGCGACTTGCTGTACTGCTACGACCTGGATCTGCCCGCGGATTTCCTGCCGCGCGCCGCCGACGGTGAGGTGGAGGCGTTTGAACTCTGGCCGGTCGATCGGGTCATGCAGACCGTGCGTAACGGCGATGCGTTCAAATTCAATGTCAACCTGGTCCTGATCGACCTGTTCCAGCGGCTCCGGCTGATCTGATCACGTGCTGTCCCGGTGTCAGCACTTGTGCGGCATCGGCTTGAAGTCGGTCATCGTTGCGCTCATGACGAAGTCGCCGAAGTCCATTTGCAGATTATCGGCGACGCCATTCTCCCAATAGCGCATGCCGACCTGATAGGTGGGGGTCTCGCCGCTGGAAGCGTGGTCAAAGAAGGCCAGCCGCACGCGCGTGCTGGGTAAGCCGGCCAGCACGGAGTACTTGTTTGGAGCCGGTTGCTTCCAGTCCAGTACAACGACGGAACTGTCTTCCGCCCCCGAGTCATCGGTGCCGTCGAATAGCGGCAGGGCAACGAATTTCTTCCCTTCCTGGGCCGCTGCGATGATCGCCGAGGTATGGGCCATCGGAAACAGCGTGCCGGCAGGAAGCGGCTTGGTCGTGTCCTCGGGCACGGTGTAGTGCGCGGTGCCGGAGCCGCCTGCGCGCTCCAGCTTCGCGTCGCCATCGGTCTGGCTGGTCACCGCCGTGTCGGTGGTCTGCTTCATGTGGAAGCGGAATTTCAGCCCGTCCTTGGACTCCCAGGTCGCATAATCTGATACCATCTGGACCGCCTGCCCCTCGCTGTTGGTCAGCGTCATGGAAAGGCGCTGGCGAACCGCCCAACCGTCGCAGGCATCGATCACCTCGTAGCCCATTGTGCCGGTGGCAGCGACCACATCGCCGCCCCGACTGCTGGCAAGGGTCAGATCGTAGAATGCGCGGTGCGCCGCCGATGCCGTATTC
>JBKPSV010000278.1:0-33300 GCA_046735215.1 Pseudomonadota bacterium
GTTTAGAACAGCTGGTTTCAGCGGGGTTGACGCATTGCCGCGGTGAACCTCCTGCCGCCATGTATCGCTTTAAGCATACGCTGGTGCAGCGCGCAGTATATGCCACGCTGTTGCGGCAGCATCGCCAGCAGGCGCATGGCAGGATCGCCGATGTTCTCTCCGCCAGGAAGAGTTTCGACCCACAGGTTCTTGCACATCACCTGACGGAGGCGGGCCGCGTTGAAGAGGCGTTGCCGTACTGGTTGCTGGCGGGACAACGCGTGGCCGGGCGATCGGCGGAGCGCGAGGCGATCAATCTGTTCCGGCGCGGCTTAGCGGCGCTGTTGACGTTGCCGGAAAGCGAGGAACGAAATCGGCGCGAACTCGAGTTTCAGCAAGCGCTGCAAACGCCACTGGTTGCAATGGAGACCAAAGACGCCGACATTGTTCGATCGGTCCGAGAGCGGATCAAAGAACTGGACCGAGCGATTGGGTGAGTGCGACATCAGTCTTGCGCACTGAGGGCAAGAGGCCCATCAGGGTTGGCTCATGCTGACCACCATCGTCATCCTGCTGTGCGGCGCGGCGATCGCTGTACCCCTAACACGTCGTGCCGGTTTCGGCAGTGTACTCGGCTATCTGCTCGCTGGCATCGCCATCGGACCGGCCGGGATGGGCCTGATCACCAATGTCGAAGCGATCGCATCCATCGCCAGCCTTGGCGTAGTGATGCTGTTGTTCCTGATCGGCCTCGAGGTCAGGCCACAACGGCTCTGGGTGATGCGACGCGCGGTGTTCGGACTTGGCACGGCACAGGTGGTGATCTCCGCTGCGGCGATCGGCGCTCTGGCATATTGGGCAGGCGTGCCATGGCAGGGCGCGATTGCGTTAGGTGCCGGCCTCGCGATGTCGTCCACCGCGATTGTACTTCCCCTTCTAGGGGAGCGCGATCTGCTGAGAAGCCGTGCCGGCCGCGATGCATTCGCGGTGCTGCTGTTCCAGGATCTCGCATTCATTCCACTGGTCGCACTGCTGCCGCTGTTGGCAAACAACACCATTCCCGATCAGGTGCCATGGCACGATGTGGCACGCGCGATCGGCGCTGTCGTGGTGATCCTCGTTGGTGGCCGCTTCCTGTTGCCGCCCCTGTTCCGGGCTGTTGGTGGAACCAAGACGCCCGAACTGTTCACCACCATCGCACTGCTGATCGTCACCGGTGCAGCACTGCTCGCCGGTGTGGCCGGACTGTCGCCCTCACTCGGCGCGTTCATGGCCGGCGTGCTGCTTTCGGAATCAGAATACCGTCACGAGTTGCAGGCCGACATCGAGCCCTTCGAAGGCCTCCTCCTCGGCTTCTTTTTCATCTCAGTCGGCATGTCCGCCGACCTACAGTTGGCCAGCGCGCAGCCCGGCCTCCTGGCACTTGCAACGGTGGGGTTGCTGGCATCCAAGGCAATCATATGCTTCGTGCTGGCGCGTGTGTCCGGCGAGGACACGCCGAACGCGCTGCGATTCAGCCTCGCCCTGCCACAGGCGAGTGAATTCAGCTTCGTGCTGTTCGGCGCTGCCGTTACCGCCGGCGTTCTCGATTCAGAGGATGCGGCGTTCACCACATTGGTCACCGCCGCATCGATGATCGCCACGCCCATTTTGTTCGCGGCGAACGAAGCGGCGCTGCGTCTGAAGCCCCAGCCGGTGCCGCAATACGACACGATAGATGCCGACGGTTCACCGGTGATCGTCTGTGGCTTTGGTCGCTTCGGTCAGATCATCGGCCGTGTGCTGCGCATGTCCGGCATCCATTTCATCGCGTTGGAGCGCAATCCGGGACAGGTGGATGTGCTGCGGCGCTTTGGGACGAAGGTCTACTTCGGCGATCCCACCCGGCCGGACGTGCTGCGAGCGGCCGGGGTAGAGCAGGCGAAGCTGATAATCATCGCGATGGATGACCCTCCCGGGGTGCTCCGGTGCGTCGAGATGGTGAAGCATAACTTTCCCGACGTGGCGATTCTCGCGCGGGCGAGAAACCGCTGGTATGCGCATCTGCTCATGGACCGCGCAGTCGAAGGGCTTGTGCGCGAAACCTTCTACTCCAGTCTACAACTTGCCCAACAGGCGCTTGTCGCACTCGGCACCGAACAAGCCGCGGCTGAACGCGCCGTAGCGCTGTTCCGCGATCACGACGAAAGAAACCTGGTCGAGACGCATGCAATCTACCGCGACGAGCAACAGCTGATTCAGAACCAGCAACAGGCGACCGATGAGCTGGCCGCTCTGCTCGAAGCGGACCGGCGCTGAGCGATCTTATGCCCTTGCCGGTACCTGGGCCGTCTCCGGCATGGTCAGCCAGACGAACAGAGTTCCCGCAACACCGACAAGCGCGAGTGCTATGAACGCGATCTGCACGCCCACGGTATCGGCGATCCAGCCGGCCACAGGGGTGCTGAGAGCCGCACCCAGACTCACGGCAAGGCCGAGCGCGCCCATGCAGAGATTGAAGTGCGATGTGCCGCGGGTGATGTCGGCAGCAAGCAACGGCAGCATGACGCCGAACACCGCCGCGCTGATTCCGCTTATCGCCTGCGCGGCGATCGGCAGGTAAGCTCCTGGCAACACCGCCAGCAAAAAACCACGCGCCGGCAGTGCGCACCAGCCCAGCAGCAAGATCGGACGTCGGCCGATTATCGCCGCGCCGCGCCCGACCGCGGGTGAGCACAACGCAACGACGACCTGCGGCACCACGATACAGGCTGCGATGATCAGATTCGCAAAGGCGCCTGCCCGCATCGTCACGGTGGCGCCGACCAGCGGCAGCATCGCCGCGTTGGAAAGGTGGAACAGCACCACCGCGCCGGCGAAAATGAGCAGCGGGCGGTTGGTGAACAGTCGTTGCAACCCCTGCCAGTCGAACATCCTAACCGTGGTTTGCTGTCGGGCATGCTCACCACGGCCAATGGCGAGCAGCGACAACAGCGCCGGGACGCATAGCGCCGCGGTCAGTATGAACACCGCGCGGCTGGACAGCCACGCGCCTGTCGCGCCCATCACGGCGGCCGCCAGACCATTGCCCAGCGACGCATACCGTGCGTTGCGCCCCAGCCGTTCGCCCAATGCCATATGGCCAACCAGATGCAGGCTGATCGCGGCGATGGCCGGCGTCAGTACGCAGCTTGCAAAAGCGTGCAGCGTCTGCGCCACCATGACCGGCAGCGGCGTCGGCTGGAATGCCAGCAGCAGTGCAGCGATGATTACAAAAACCAGTGCAACGCCGGCGGCTGCCCGCTTGTTACGTGCTGCATCGACCAACGCCCCTGCAGGGAGCTGGCTGACCAGCGCAACTATGGTCCCCAGCGTCAGCACGAAGCCGATCTGTACCTGCGTCCATTTATGGGTTGTCAAATACACCGCGACAAATGGGCCAAACCCGGTCTGAACGTCGGCGACAAAAAAATTAAGAAGATCGAGCGCCCGCGGATGTCGCGGCGAAGAGGATCCCTCGCGTCGCATCGGTTACTGTCGGGCTGGTTCAGGCTCGGGCGGCGGCGTAGGCGCAGCGGGAGACGAGACCACGACGGGCGCCGGCTTCGCGACATCCTTGTACTCAGGCGCCGCCTTCATCTGGTCCGGTGTCAAAGTCAGGGTGATGGCACGCTTGGGGTCGGCCGGCACAAAATGCAGCGCACCCCACGCGACGGCAATCTTGCGGTTGCCAACACCCATGAACCCGCCAAAGTCGATCACCGCGGCCTGTGGCAGCCCCTGTTCATCCACCAGCACATCGACTAGGTGGCCGATCTCTTTCCCTTCGCTATCCGCCACTGCGTGACCGAGTATCGGTAAGGCCAGCTCAGGCGGAACATGCTGGACCTCGCTTGCGACCGGTGCGGCGGCTGTCAGCAGCAGAGCGAAGACAAGCCTCCTGTGCCCCGCCCACATCACCGCTTTGGGTCGGCGACCCTTTAGATCAAGCACCGGCCCGGGCACCCTTCTTCAGGTTTCCTTGCGCGCGCGCTGTGCTCACTGCCTCGAACGATGCCAATGCGATGCCTCCCGCGATCATCGCGATCCCGACACCATGATACAGGTAGAACCGCTCGCCGAGAAACAATACCGCCAGGATGCTGCCAAAAACCGGCATCAGGTGCCATGACTGCCCGGCCAGCGTGGCGCCGATCAGTTCAATGCCGCGATTGAAGAACAGGTAGGCGACGAACGAGGGGAACACCGCAATGTAGGCCAGAGCGAGCCAGGCCGACGTGGTGTTTATGATTCTCGCCCCTTGGGCGAGTTCCCAAAGGTAGAATGGCAGGATCATCAGCGAACCGATGCCCATGGTGGCAACCAGGAAGCTCATCGGGTGCGCTGCGGGACGGCGACGGAACAGTGCCGCATAGATGCCGTAGATCAGCATTGCAGCGAGAATCCACACATCGCCCGAATTGACCTCTAGGTGCATCAGGTCGGCGAGAGAACCATGTGCCGCGATGACGGCAACGCCGATCAACGACAGCAGCATGCCGCCAGCCTGCCGAGGCGTCGGCAACTCTCCGAACAGCCCAAATGCCCAGACGACGATGATGAGTGGACCGGCGGATTGCAACAGCAGGACGTTAAGCGCTGTCGTGCTGGTCAGGCCGATATAGGACATCGTGTTATAAGTCGCGATCCCGGTGGCGGACAGCAGCAGCATCATGCGCCAGTGGCGTCGCAGGATCGGAAGATCATCGCGCAGACGCGGCCAGGCGAACCCGACGGCGAGCAGGAAAGCGCCGGTCCAACGCCAATACGCCAGCGCGATCGGCGGCACCGCACCCACTACGCCGCGACCCAGCACGATATTGCCGGCCCAGAACAGGTTGGCCAGGATCAGAAGTGGCCAGGCAGAATTCCAGACCCGTCGCATGCGGCGCCCTAGTACCCTGAATCTCTGTTCCGTGGAACACAGTCCAGGCGGCGTCTGGTGAACGTGGCATGTGACTCGCTAGGTGATCCACTACCGAGTCGCAGACGATCCGTCATTCCCGCGCAAGCGGCAATCCAGTCTCTCCAGGAGCAACAGCCTGAGGACTGGATCCTCACCCTGGCAAGGTGCGACCTGGTGGCGCAGGTTGATTAAGAGGCATCAGTACGCACCGGCCCAGCCGTCACGCCGCGGGTCGGACCCCGCCATCCTAACGCCGTTATCCGCAATGCGGATGGCCTGCACGCTGCATGGCGCTTCTAACGATCCTACACGGTTCAGTCTGTGTCCAAGGCGCTCGAGCCCGCGCAGCACGTCGTCACCAAAGGCTGGCTCGATTGTCAGACGGCCATCGCCTTCGTGCGGCCAGTTGGCTCCCTGACCTTGCTGGATCGACGTCCAGCGGGGAGCCTCCAGCGCGGTTTGTGGATCGGCTCCAAGATCCATCATAGCGGTCAGGACCTGCAGGTTGACCTGCACCTGATTGTCCGCGCCGGGTGTGCCTTCGACAGCCCACAAGCGGCCGTGCCGGAACACCAGTGGCGCATTCATCGTGTGGCGGACACGCTTGCCAGGCGCCAGCTGGTTCGCATGGCCCGGGGTAAGATGCCAGTAAGCCATCCTGTTGTTCAGCAAAACGCCCGTGTCGCCTGCGGTCACACCAGAGCCGAAGCCGGAATTCAGGCTTTGAATGCCAGAGACCGCGTTGCCCTCCTGATCCACGACACAAAAATAGGTCGTATCTCCCGTCGCGGCTTCAGGTTCCGCCAGCGCGGCATTGCTCGCCCGTGCCATATCGATCGATGCGGCGCATTCATCCGCGTAAACATCCGACAGCAGCCGATCCAGCGGCACATCGCCGAACCGTGGATCGGTGCCGTAGCGCTCGCGGTCGACGAACGCGCGCTTCTTCGCTTCCACCAGCACATGGATGCGCCGTACCGGATCGAGCGCCGCCAGATCGAAGCGCTCAACGATCCGCAGCATCTGCAGCATCGTATAGCCGGTAGAGTTCGGAGGGGTCTGCGTTACCCGGAATCCACGATAGGCGATGCCGATCGGTTCCTGCACCTGCGGCTGAAACGCCGCTAGGTCGGATGCACCGACCAGCACGCCGACCTCCTGCATGCCGGCGGCTAGGCGCTGCGCCAATCGACCGCGGTAGAACGTGTCTGCGCCGTCATCGGCAATCTCCTCCAGCGTGCGCGCCAGGTCCGGCTGGCGGATCAGTTCGCCGACCGGCGGCACTCCGAGATCGAGATCGCCGAGGAAGACCGCGCGAGATCGTTGATCCGCGGCAAGCACCGGCCGCACACTGCCGGCGAAGTCACGATAATGATGCGTGACGGCAAAACCCTCGCGCGCGTGCTCGATCGCCGGGCCGCACAACTGCTGCCATGACAGAGCACCATGCGCGGCATGCATCGCGCCGATCCCTGCCAGCAGCCCTGGCGTCGACACGCTGCGCGGTCCGCGCACCGCCATCCCGGCAGGGAAGCGGTCAGGGGTGGCGGCGAGCGGTGCACCACCGGCCGCATTGTAGCAGCGCGATGAGGCATCCTTCGCAAGGTGCACATGATAGAATCCATCGCCACCCAGGCCTGACATGCCTGGCTCGACCACGCTCAGCGTCAAGGAGATCGCCACCGCTGCATCGACCGCATTGCCCCCGACGCGCAGCGTGTCGAGGCCGGCCTGCGTTGCCAAAGGATGGTTGGCTCCTACAGCGCCGTTGCGGCCCATGATAAGGACGCGATGGGTGCGTGCCGGCAGGTACATCGGGTCACTCCTGGTCTACAGGTGAGCGGTGAAGAACTCAGCGACCGCGCGATAGATGCGACGGCGGTCATCAGGCCGAATGAAACCGTGGCCGGCATAGTCGAAGGTGACGTAGCTGACCCGCTTCTGTCGCTCGCGCAGCGCTGCCACATACTGCTCGCTTTCACCGATCGGAACGCGCGGATCGCGCAAACCGTGAGCGACCAGCACAGGCGCCTCAATGCGATCCACACGATGGATCGGAGAGATGCGCGCGAACAAAGCGGAATGACGCTCCGGGTCTCCGTATTCGGCCGCGCGATGGTTGCGCCGCCATGGTCCGGTGCCGGCCAGCAGCGTCGCGAAATCGGCGATGCCGTAGTAGTTCACCGCGGCGCGCCACAGATCAGGAAATTCGGTGATCGCCGACATCACCATGAACCCGCCGTACGACTGTCCCATGATGCCAATGCGCTCGCCATCGATCGCCGGGTGTGACGCGAGCCACTCCCTGCCCTGTGCCAGGTCGGCAACGCTGTCGAGCCGACGTTCCACGTCATCGCTGACTGTATAGGTGCGACCATAGCCGGAACTGCCGCGCACGTTCGGCATCAGCACGGCGAACCCCTGTGCCAGCAGCATCTGGATATCGGGCCGAAAGTTGGGCCGTGTCTGGCTGACTGGTCCGCCGTGCACCCACATGATCGCGGGGTGACCTCTTTCCGGCTGCCGACCCGGCGGCAAGGCGAGCCATCCCGGAATGGGCGTCCCGTCGAAGCTTTTCCAGGTGACTAGTTCCACATCGACAAACCGAAGCGGCGATGGTGTCGGTCGCCATGCCGTCTCAGCCGCTCCATCGCGCCATATCCAGAGGGATGGCGGATCGGTCGGCGTCGCCAGGACAAACGCCAGGCTGTTGCCGTCGGGCGACCACGACAGATCGGTGACGATCCCGCGAGGCAGTCCGTTGATGACAGGGCGCTCGCCATCCATTGGTCCGATCCGCAGCACCGAATAGCCACGATCGTTTTCAACGGTGGCCAGCAGATTGGCTTCGGTCGCGAGCGCCCACGCCTCGACGTCGCGTCCCGTCGCGGCGTAAACGATCGCAATATCCCCGCTTGCCGGATCGAGCCGGCACAACTGCAAGAATTCTTTGTCATCGAGATCGGTCAGCATCAGCAGCGAGTTGCCGTCGCTGGCCCAGCGCACGCTCTTGAAATTCGCAGGCGAGCCAACAACACGCGCCTCGCCAGATCCGAGATCGAGCAGCAGCAGCGACATGTCACCGAATCCGCGATCATGCAGCAGGGCAAGTTCATGCCCGTCCGGTCGAAAGCCGGAGACACTGGTCAGATGGTTCCCCTGGTAGACGCACTGGCGCGTGCCGGTGGCAATCTCCTGCGCATAGACATCGAAGTGCGCTTCGTCGCGGTCGTTCGCGGCATAGGCGATGCGTGTCGCATCGGCCGACCAGCCGCCGAAGTCATGGATCACCGAGGGTTTGCCGGTAAGGGATCGGGGCTCCTCATTTCCAGCCTCGAGCAGCAGCAGTTGCTGCCGCTCGTCCCCGCCACGGTCGATGCCATAGATCAAACGATCGTCCAACGGTGATCGCCGCAGCAACGCGACCTTCTCATCGTGAAAGGTCAGCTGCCTCTCGACGCCGGTGCCAAGATCCAGTGACCAAACCTGAGGCAATCCTGAACCGCGCAGGAAGAACAGCGTTTGTCCATCACGCGAGAAAACCGGCGCCGCCGCGGCGCTGATCGAGACGAATGCTTCGGGATCGTGCAACATGCTCGGAGCATAGTAGCGCCAAGGCGGTCGGATAAGGAAAAGGGAGGCTTGCCCGGGTCATGAGGCGCATCGTCCTGGCGAACGAGACCGACTGGGATGGTTGGCGCAAGGCGACGCGGTCGCTGGTTCTCGCCGACATCCCGCCACAGGAGGTGCGCTGGGCGGTCCGTTCGCATGACGAGGAAGGTGATCCGCTGCGCGAGGAGCAGGGCAGCTTCGGCGTATCGAAGGCGCTGGTGTCGCTCGCTTCCCTGGCCATCCAGGCACGAGAGAAAAGTCGCTTCGACTTGCTCTATCGACTGGTGTGGCGGGCCAATGCCGGCGAGCGCGTCCTGGAACTGGATGCGGATGAAGAGGTGCGTCGCGCCCGAGGCCTCGCGTTCGCCGTGCGCGCGGAAGCGCACCGGATGCGCACGCAAGTCCGTTTTTTGCCCGTTCAGGGCGCCGATCCTCGCTTACTCGGCTGGTACGAGCCTGCCCATTTCGTGCTGGAGGCGAATGCGCAGCTGATCGCCAGGCGGTTTGCGAAGCTGGTCTTCTCCATCATGACGCCTGAGGGGGGTGCGCACTGGGACTGCAAAGAACTGCGCTTCTCGCCGGGGGTCGAGCGCGACATCGTGCGCGACGACGCAGGATTGCGGTCCTGGTGGCGTGCGCACCATGCGCAGGTTCTGCAAGATGCTCGTGTCGGATGCGCGATCCCGCCTGCAGAAGAGCTGGATGAAGCGCCACGGCCACCCGATCTGCCATCCCTGGGACCCGTGGTCCTGCCGCTGGCACTGGACTCCTCGCTGCAAGAGGCCGTGCACGAGGCATCCGATTGCCGTCGTTGCCACCTATGGCAGCCGGCGACGCAGACGGTATTCGGCGAAGGGCCGGCGCATGCCAAGGTGATCTTCGTCGGCGAGCAGCCCGGCGATCAGGAGGACGTCATCGGCCGGCCATTCGTCGGTCCGGCCGGACAGATCATGGATCGGGCAATGGAGGAAGCCCGCCTCGATCGCCGAACGGTGTACATCACCAACGCCGTCAAGCACTTCAAATTCGAGCCGCGCGGCAAGCGACGGATCCACAAGACGCCTGAAACGCCAGAGATTCGCGCCTGCCGTTTCTGGCTGGACGTCGAACTGGTCCGGCTACAGCCCAAACTCGTGGTGGCCATGGGCGGAACGGCCGCGCGCGCGGTGCTCGGACGTGCCGTCACCATCACGCGTGAACGCGGTCGGCCAATTGAGCTTGCCGATGGGCAATCCGCTTTCGTGACGGTGCATCCGTCGTTCCTGCTTCGTCTCCCGGATGAAGAGGCGAAGGCCCGCGAATATCGCGCCTTCGTTGCCGATCTGCGGAAGATAACGGAGCTGATCGGTTAGAGCGGGATGACCGGAGGGGAATCGCCGGAGGCCTGAAACGCGCGATAAAAACAATAACCGGAGCAGGAGGCGCGTCCTTCAGCGCGCATCTGCTCTAGGCCAGCTCAGATGCAGGAACGCCTTCCGGGTCCAACCGATATCCGCCGCCTTCAGTAACTAGAAGGCGTGCGTTCGCGGGGTCCGGTTCGATCTTTTGGCGTAGTCGATAGATGTGTGTCTCCAGCGTATGCGTGGTAACGGCGGCGTTGTAGCCCCACACCTCATTCAACAGCACCTGCCGCGCCACCGACCGCGTGCCCGCCCGATACAGAAACTTAAGGATCGCCGCTTCTTTCTCAGTCAGTCTGATCCGGCGGTTTTTGGCGGTATCCTGCAGCAGTTTCGCCGAAGGACGAAACGTGTAGGGTCCAATAGTGAAGACGGCATCCTCGCTGTTCTCGAAGATACGCAGCTGTGCTCGCAGCCTTGCGAGCAGCTCGTTCAACCGGAAAGGCTTGGCGATATAGTCGTTGGCACCGGAATCGAGCCCGCGTACCACGTCCGTTTCCGTGTCCGACCCGGTCAACATGACGATCGGCATCTTCTGGCCCTGTTTGCGCAGCCGCGTGCACAGATCCCGCCCGTCCCCATCCGGAAGGCTCACATCGAGGATAACGGCGTCAAACCTCGCATCCCTGGCGCTCAGCTTTTCCTCGGCTTCGGCGATCGTCGCCGCCGAGATCGCCGTGAACTCGCCGTCGACCGCCAGCTGATCCGCCAATGTTTCGCGCAACACGGCATCGTCATCTACGATCAGGATCGGTCGCTCTGCCGACATCTCAGTTCACCTCTCCGTTCCTGGCCAAAAGGCACGCCCATTTCAATTTGCGGCTATTACCGCGCGGCAGCTACAAGTGCCACGGTACGCGGTGCCGGCGTTGGAATCTCACAAACATCATCATTCCACCGCGATTCGGTGCCTCGCAAGACGCTCACATTTCTGTGAGTCCAACCGAGACATTCAGGCATCCCCGCCATATAGTCTCTTTACAGGCATCACAGGGCAGGAGACGCTCCGTCAGCCGGTCGAGAGACAGGTTTGTCGGCAATCGTGACAAAAGTTAGCCGTCTTTGTTCCATATCCATGCAAGCCGATGAAACATGTCCTTCCGACTGATCAAAACCCCATGACCGGACAGGACGACGCTGCGCCGGACGCAGAGGTCCTGCGACTGCGCAAGGTGCACCGTGCAGCCACTGACCTGCGGCGCGGCGCGCCGGTCGTGCTCTCCGGCGAAGCGCCGCTGGTGCTGCTCGCCGCAGAAACCGCGGGCGCTCGCGGGTTGCTCGAATTTGACCAACTCGCTGGCGAGCCGCGCGTGCTGCTGCTCGCTGCGATGCGTGCCGCGGCGGTGCTGCATCGGCCGGTAGAGCAAGGCGCACGAATTGTCGCCCTAAAACTCGGCAAGGAGTTGCTGGCACCGGAGCCGCTGCGCGGACTGGCTGACCCGACGGTCGAGGAACTGCTGCCAGCCGACCCCGAAGAGGCGCCGGTCCCGGGATTGGCGGCAGCAGCGCTTATCCTAGCCAAATTGGCGAGGCTGCTACCGGCGGTGCTGGCCGCGCCACTTGCTCCGACAGCAGAAGACCAGGCCAGGCAGCTTGATCTGCTTGTGGTGCCGGCCGCCGATCTTCTGAACTATCCAAACGCTGCGGCGGCCAGCCTCCGCCAGATTGCCTCGGCCCGCGTGCCACTGGAGAATGCAGCGGACGCGCGGGTGATCGCATTCCGCACCGAGGGTGCCGCCATCGAGCACCTGGCCATCATGGTTGGGCGACCCGAGGAGGCCGAAGCGCCGCTCGTCCGCATTCATTCCGAATGCTTCACCGGGGATCTACTCGGCAGCCTGCGCTGCGACTGCGGCCTGCAGTTGCGCGGAGCGGTCGCGCGGATGGCGGAGGAGGGGGCTGGCGTATTGCTCTACCTCGCTCAGGAGGGCCGCAATATCGGGTTGGTGAACAAGCTGCGGGCATACAAGCTGCAGGATCGCGGGCTCGATACGCTGGATGCGAACCGGGCACTCGGATGGGGCGCCGATGAACGAAACTTCCTGATAGCGGCAACGATGCTGCAGGCGCTCGGGCTGCATCGGGTCAGGCTCTTGACCAACAACCCCGACAAGCTGGCGGCACTTGCCGAGTGTGGTGTCGAGGTGGTGGGCCGCGAAGCGCATGCCTTCGCACCGAATGGCATCAATGACTACTATCTGGCGACCAAGGCGGAACGCTTCGGCCACTTGCTCGACTGATATGCGCGCCATTGTCCATCCGCAGGGCCGGTTGCTGACTGCCGCTGGCATGGCATTTCGGGTGGCACTCGGACGTGGCGGAGCCCGCGCGGACAAGCAGGAGGGCGACGGCGCGACGCCAACCGGGCTGATGCCTCTTCGCCGGGTGCTGTTTCGCGCCGACCGGATCCGTGCCCCGGAATGCGCGGTGCCGACCGAACCGGTCGCACCGGACGACGCCTGGTGTGACGACATCAACCGGCCAGAATACAACCGCATGATCCGTCTTCCACACGACGGACATTACGAAGAGCTGTGGCGGCAGGATGGTCTGTATGACCTGATCGGCGTCCTCGGATGGAACGATAGTCCGGTGCAGCGCGGGCGCGGGTCGGCCATCTTCCTCCATGTAGCGCGCGCCGATTACGCGCCGACCGAGGGATGCATCGCTCTAGCACTCGGTGATCTGCGGCAAGTGCTGGGGAGGGGACTGACCGAGGTCCTGGTGCTGAGCGGCAGCTCCTGACGTGAGGGCATTTCCTTGACCCCGGCGCTGCCGGCTCCCCATAGTCGGGCCTATGTCGCAGGTGTATAGGCACGCGCGAATTACTGGCCCGGCGGCTCGCTGAGCGCCGGGACCACCACTGACGCGCCTGCACACCCCTGAAGCGGCATCAGCCGCCGGATCTGCCATGAACGATGCCCCGACTGACCCCGCCCAGCGTGATTACCGCGATACCGTCTTCCTGCCGCAGACCAGTTTCCCGATGCGCGGCGATCTGCCGAAGCGCGAGCCGCAGATCCTCGCGCGATGGGAGAAGATGGACCTGTGGTCGCGTATTCGCACAGCCTCACGCGGCCGGCCGAAATTCATCCTGCATGATGGGCCACCCTATGCGAACGGCAACATCCATATCGGCACCGCGCTGAACAAGATCCACAAGGACGTCATCAACCGCACCCGACAGATGGCTGGCTTTGACGCCGACTACATTCCCGGTTGGGACTGCCACGGCCTGCCGATCGAGTGGAAGATCGAGGAACAGTATCGCGAGGCGAAGAAGGATAAGGACGCGGTCCCGGTGCTCGACTTCCGCGCCGAGTGTCGCGCCTATGCCGAGCATTGGCTGGCGGTGCAGATGGCCGAATTCCGCCGTCTCGGCGTCGAGGGCAACTGGCGCGAACGCTACTCGACCATGGACTTCGGATCCGAAGCGGCGATCGCCTCAGAGATCTGCAAGTTCCTGCTGAACGGTGCGCTGTATCGCGGGTTGCGACCGGTGCTGTGGTCGCCGGTAGAGAAGACCGCGCTGGCCGAGGCCGAGGTCGAATACCATGACCACACCTCGCACACGGTGTGGGTGCGGTTCCCGGTGGTGCGGTCGCCTACGCACGCCTTGGCCGGCGCCGCACTGGTGATCTGGACCACGACGCCCTGGACCATTCCAGGCAATCGTGCGATCGCGGCGGGGGCAGACTTCGACTATGCCGTACTGCACGTCGACGGCATCGAGAACAGTTCGCGCGCTCGTGTCGGCGAGACGCTGATCGTCGGGCTGGAACTGCTGCCGCAGTTCTGTAAGGACGTCGGCATCGCCGCCCATCACGTCCAGCACGTGTTCAAGGGAAGCGAACTCGTCGGCTCGGTCTGCCGCCATCCGCTGCGTGGCGAGGGCTACGATTTCGAGGTGCCGGTGCTGCTGGGTGACTTCGTCACCACCGAGGCGGGCACCGGTCTTGTACACATCGCACCGAATGCTGGCGCCGACGATTTCGACCTGGGACGCGAGCACGGGCTGGAGGTCGCCGACACTGTGGGCGATGACGGCACGTTCAACGCCTGGGTGCCGCTGTTCGCCGGTCTGCATGTCTACAAGGCGCACGACCAGGTCGCCGCAGCCTTGGACAAAGCCGGCACGCTGCTGGGGCGCGGCAAGCTGGTGCACTCCTATCCGCACTCCTGGCGGTCCAAGGCGCCGCTGATCTTCCGCGCCACGCCGAACTGGTTCATCCGACTGGATGGTCCCGACGGCATTCGCAGCAAGGCGCTCGAAGCGATCGCGGCGACGCACTTCGTGCCCGAGCAGGGACGCAACCGGCTGGGCTCGATGGTCGCCAGCCGTCCGGACTGGTGCATCAGCCGTCAGCGCGCCTGGGGCGTGCCGATCACGGCATTCGTCGACAAGAGCACCGGCGAACCGCTGCGCGATCCGGCGGTCGTGAATCGTATCGTCGAGGCGTTCAAATCGGAGGGCGCGGACAGCTGGTATTCTTCGGCGCCTGCGCGCTTTCTTGGCAACGACCGCAATCCGGACGACTACGAGCAGGTGATGGACATCGTGGACGTTTGGTTCGAGTCAGGCTCGACCCACGCATTCACCCTGGAGGCGCGCAATCTGCCATGGCCGGCTGATCTCTACCTGGAGGGGTCGGATCAGCATCGCGGTTGGTTTCAGTCGTCCCTGCTCGAGGCGGTGGGCACGCGTGGTGTCGCGCCGTTCAAAGCCGTGGTGACCGATGGCTTCGTGATGGACGAGCAGGGACGCAAGATGTCGAAGTCCCTGGGCAACGTCACCGCGCCGCAGGAGGTCGCCGACAAGTTCGGCGTCGATATCCTGCGGCTTTGGGTGATGATGTCCGATACCTCGGAAGACCTGCGCATCGGGCCGGAGATCCTGAAGCAGCAGGTCGAGCTGTATCGTCGGCTGCGCAACACCCTGCGCTGGCTGCTCGGCAGTCTTGCCGGCTTCGCCGAGCCCGAGCGGGTCGATTATGCGGACATGCCCGAGCTTGAGAAATGGGTATTGCACCGGCTGACCGAGCTGGACGCGCGCATCCGCGCCTCGGTGCAGAGCTATGACTGGACCGGCGTGTATCCGGAGCTGCACAATTTGTGCGCTACGGATCTGTCGGCGTTCTATTTCGACATCCGCAAGGACGCGATCTACTGCGACCGGCCCGACAGCCTGCGTCGCCGGGCGGCGCGCACGGTGCTCGACCACCTGCATCGTTGCCTGGCCGCCTGGCTCGCCCCGGTACTATGCTTCACCGCCGAAGAGGCGTGGTGTGCACGATTCGGCGAGGGCGACAGCGTGCACCTGCAGTTGTTTCCGGAACTACCCCCCGTGTGGCGCAATGAGGCGCTCGCCGCGCGATGGGAGACGATCCGCGCGATCCGCCGCCGGATCACCGTACCGATCGAAGAGGCGCGCCGAGCCAACACGCTAGGGTCGTCACTGCAGGCCGCCGTCGCACTGCCGCTAAAGCCGGAACACGAGCTGTTGCTGACCGAGGAGCAGTGGGCGGAGGTTGCGATCGTTTCCAACGTAACCATTGCATCCGATCCGGAAGAGCCGCCGGCGGCGATCGAGCCGGCGCCCGGCAGCAAGTGTGCGCGCTGTTGGCGTGTGCTGCCCGAGGTGGGCGCGCAGCCTGGACACCCGACGCTGTGCGCCCGCTGCACCGACGCCGTGGAATCGGGCCTGGTCTGCCGCGCGTAATGCGCGTCAGCCAACTCTCCCCCTCCCCTCGCGGGAGGGGAGCCTGCCCCGGACGCGATCCGGGGGCGGGGGGAGGGGACGGATGACCCGAAACCGCCTGACGCTTCTCGGTGCCGTCGCGGCCCTGGTCGTGCTGGTCGCCGATCAGGTCAGCAAGTGGTGGGTCGTTGACGTGCTGCACTTGCCCCAGGTCGGTCAGATCGTGCTGTTGCCGGTGCTGAACTTCACCATGGTCTGGAACCGCGGCGTCACCTTCGGCCTGCTGACCAGCTTCGGCGATTCGAGCTATCTGCTGCTCGCCGCAATCGCTCTCGCGGTGGTCATCGCGCTCGTGGTGTGGCTGCGCCGTGCCGAATCGCGGCTGGTCGCGATTTCGCTCGGTGCCATCGTGGGCGGTGCGCTGGCCAACGTCATCGACCGGCTTCGCTTCGGCGCCGTGATCGACTTCATCCACGCCCATATCGGCGATTGGTCCTGGTACGTCTTCAACCTGGCGGACGCGGCCATTGTCTGCGGGGTTGCCGCCCTGGTGATCGACAGCCTGCTCCCGCGCGCCCGTCGTGCCACGCCGGCCAGTTGAGGTGCTTGCGGCGCGCTTCGTTCTGCGGTTAGAAAAACGCTGATGCCGACTGCTTCGCGACAGTTTGCCCAGGTTTTCGCCCTGGCCGTTGCCACTGCCCCCCTGATGAGCTGCAGTGGCGACCAATTCGGCCGCACGTTCGGCTTCATCCGCGATGCTCCGGACGAGTTCACAGTCACGACCCGTGCACCGCTGGCTATGCCGACCAACTTCAATCTGCCGCCACCGCGACCGGGCGCAGCCAGGCCGCAGGAGCAGTCAGAGAGGACCAAGGCGGAGCTGGCACTCGTGCCGCAGATGGCCCTCGGCGGCCAAACGGCCGGCGAGAGCCCAGGGCAGGAGGCTCTGGTGCAGGCGGCCGGTCCGCCAGTGTCGTCCGCCGTTCGCGCGGAGGTTGATCAGGAGGCTGCGAAGGAACGACCGAAGCAGGGTGTCGCCGACCGTCTGATTTTCTGGCGCAAGCCACCGCCCCGCGGCATCGTTGTCGATCCACAGAAGGAGACGCAGCGGCTGCGCGAGAACTCGGCGCTCGGTCAGAACCAGAATACCGGCGAGACCCCGATCGTCCAGCCGAAGCAGCGCGCGTGGCTGGAAGGCATCTTCTGAACAGGCATCACGGTGCATGATCGCGTGATTCAGACCTCCGGCCGGATCCCCGATCGACGCGTCGATTGGGCGCCCGATTCCGACTCCGACCATCACGCTCTGGCGCCTCACGCCATCCAGACCGGCTCCAGCCCAGCCTTCATCGGCGGCGGCAGCGGCAGCCTGGTCTGCGGCTGTCGCGCATCGATACTGATTGAGCGCTACCAGCCGACGGAATTCATCGACATACGGATCCGTTGTGCCCGCTGCGGCGCTGTCACCAGCACGCCAGGGCTGGCAGAGGGCGAGGTTCTGCCGCGGACGGCGGCGCCCGTGGCACCGGCCGGAACGCCGGCGGTCATCGCCACGCAAGTACCACGAGGCACGATCCTGGTCTGCCAGGAGGCATTGCACCGCCGCTATGCGCAGACACGTCCGCACGCGGTGCCTGACGAACCGGTGCTGCTGACCCGTGCCATGGTCGAAGCGGCTGCGTCCGACTACGACCGGCTGAGCGGCGGCCGATTGGCCGACCACGCGGTGGCCTCGCCGCCCGCAATGGGCGACGACCATGGCGAATATCCGTTCGCCTGGGCGGTCCTGCGACTGAGAGAGCAGATCGACAAGCCGGGATGGAGCTGGCTGCAGCACAACGATGACGCCATGGCTGCGATGTACGTCACGGCCATGCACCATCTGATCCGGTGCTGGGCAGACCATCCACTGCTCGGGCGACTTGCCGCGCCGATGTTTCAGCGAGGTCTCTTCCTGCGCAGCGTCGGCGGGTTCGCGCTGGCCAAGCTGTTGTTCGACGCCGGCAATCGCGTGGCGTTCTTGCCGACGGGCGGCAATGTCGATCTGCATATCACCACGGCCGATAGCACGCCCTTATCGGTCGCGCTGCTGGCGCCCGAGCGGCTGCAGTGGCGAGAGCGGGAACGGCGCAGTCCGGACGCATTCCGGCATACGATCATGGATGCCATGGGAGCCGCGCAGCCACAGGTCAATCGCGGCACGCCAGGCATCGTGGCGTTGGTTGTTTCAATTCTGCAGCCTGACTTCGACCAGATGGTCGTGGATGCGATTCATGCCGCCTTCCAGTCGGTCGGACGTCGGCACCGTGGGATCGCAGCGATCGCGATCGTGATGCCGAAGGTCCTGCCGGCCGGACAGCCCGACCGCCTGGGGTTCGGCTACGCGTTCTATCCGATCGTCAACCCGAACTTTGCGGGCAGCAATCCGATCCGACTGCACGCCGGACCCTGAGCCGCACACAGCTTCAAACTCCCGTGGGGAACGACCCTTTCACTTCGTTATCGGCGTCCGGCAGCCACATTCATCACATGCCCAACGCCGCTGCGCCGCTTGCCGGAACCGACCCCGCTGAAATGAAGGCAGCTGCCAGCGCGGCCGGCCTCCGCTACGTCAGCGATCGCTCGCGCGGCATTCGTCGCGTCCGCGCAGCAAACGGCTTCGAATATCGCGCGCACGATGGCGACAAGATCACCGACGAAGAAACACTGGCACGCATTCGCAAGCTGGCCATCCCGCCTGCCTATGAGGATGTATGGATCTGTCCGCGGCCCAATGGTCATCTGCAGGCGGTCGGCCGTGATGCACGCGGCCGGAAGCAGTACCGCTACCATCCGCGTTGGCGCGAAGTGCGTGACGCCGGCAAGTACGGCAAGCTCCTGTTGTTCGGCAAGGTGCTGCCAAAGATCCGCGCGCGGGTCGAGGACGACCTGTCGCGGCGAGGCCTGTCGCGGGAGAAGGTGCTGGCGGCGATCGTGCGGCTGCTGGAAACCACCCTGATGCGCATCGGCAATGAAGAATACGCCAAGACCAACAAGAGCTACGGCCTGACCACGCTGCGCAACCGGCATGTGAAGCTCGAAGGCGCCAGTCGCATCCAGCTCGACTTCAGAGGGAAGCGCGGCACCGAGTATCACATCGACCTGCGGGACAAGCGGCTCGCCGCCATCGTGCGTCGCTGCCAGGAACTGCCGGGACAGGAACTGTTCCAATATCTCGACGAGGATGGTTCGCCGCGCACGGTCGCGTCCGACGATGTCAACGACTACCTGCGCGAAATTACCGGCGAGGAGATAACCGCGAAGGATTTCCGCACCTGGGCCGCAACCAAGCTGGCCGCATTGGCATTCCACGAGCTGGAGGCATTCGATTCGCAAACGGCGGCAAAGAAGAACGTCGTGCGCACGGTCGAGGCGGTGTCGAAGATGCTCGGCAACACGCCGACGATCTGCCGCAAAAGCTACATCCACCCGGCAATTCTCGACGGTTATCTCGATGGATCGCTGCGCGAAGCACTGAAGCGCCGGGCGGATGCGAAGCTGACCAACGCCAATTCAGCTTTGAAGGCGGAGGAGGTCGCTGTCATGGCCTTTCTCAGTCGAACGCTCGATCGACCCGCCATACCGAAGCGCGGTGGGAAAGCGTCGCGATTGGCAGCCTAGGGTTTCTTAAGACAGCCGGTCTGGACCGGCGATACGCTTTGCCGCAGGCTTATGCGCAGCCCGTCTCAGGAGGCAGCCATGAGTCATCGTCCGACCGTCTATGGCACGCGCCATGCCGTTTCTGCCGGTCATTACCTGGCCGCCTCCGCGGCCTTCTCGATCCTCGAAGCTGGCGGCAATGCCATCGATGCCGGGTGCGCCGCCGGCATTGCCCTTGGTGTGCTGCAGCCGGACCTGGTGAACGTCGCCGGGGTGGCGCCGATCATGATCCGGCTCGCCAACGGCGAGGTTGAGAGCATCGCCGGACTTGGCTGGTGGCCGAAGGCGCTGCCCGCCGACCTGTTCATGCGCGAGCACAACGGGACGATTCCCGACGGGGTGCTGCGCACCGTGGTTCCCGCCGCGCCCGACGCCTGGATCACCGCGCTGCGCCGCCACGGCACGATGCGCTTCGCCGACGTCGCTTCCTACGCGATCCGCTATGCGGCCGAAGGCTTCGCGGTCTATCCGCTGCTTGCAACCTCGATTGCGGCGCACGAGAACGAGTACCGGCGATGGGCTTCCAACACGGCGGTCTTCCTGCCGAACAACCGCGTGCCGAAGGCGGGGGAAAAGTTTGTCCAGTCCGACCTGGCGCGCACGCTGCAGTATATGGCGGACCAGGACCGGGCGGCCGGTGCTGACCGGGCGGCCGGGCTGCAGGCGGCGCACGATGCGTTCTATCGCGGCGACATCGCGCGAGAGATTGTCCGGTTCCAGCAGCAGGAGGGCGGCTACCTGTCGCTCGGTGACCTCGCCGAGTACCGTTCGCCGGTCGAGCCGGTGGTGCGTCGACCGTGGCGAGGTCACGAAGTGATCACCTGCGGGCCATGGTGCCAGGGACCCGCGCTGCTCGAGGCTCTGGCGCTGCTCGAGCGTGTCGGAATCGCCGGCCTGCCGCACTATTCCGCGCAATATCTGCATCGCATCGCCGAGTGCGTGAACCTGGCGATGGCCGATCGCGAGTATCACTTTGGCGACCCCGCATTTGTCGATGTGCCGATCGACTATCTGCTTGATCCGGCCACCATTGCGCGTCGCGCTGCCGCGGTGCGCGACGATCAGGCATTCGGCCAGATGCCGGCGCCGCTCGATCGTCCCGCGGCCGTGCACGCCGAGAGTTCGGCCGCGCTGCCGAAGGTGGAGGCGGACACCTCGTATTGCTGTGTGGTCGATCGCTGGGGCAACGCATTCAGTGCCACGCCGTCCGATGGCAGCGGCAATGTGCCGGTCGTGCCGGGGTTGGGCATCACGCCGTCCGGCCGCGGTTCGCAGAGCCGGCCTGATCCGCGCCACCCGGCAGGTGTGGCGCCAGGCAAGCGGCCACGGCTGACGCCGAACCCGGCGATGGTGGTCACCGCGGAGGGCGGCGTCATGCCGTTCGGCACGCCGGGCGGCGACGTGCAGACGCAGGCGATGCTGCAGGTGATGCTGAACATCTTCCAGCACGGCATGGAGGTGCAGGATGCGATCGAGGCGCCGCGCATCGCCAGCTACTCGTTCCCTTCGTCGTTTGCGCCTTTCGAGTATTTCCCCGGGAGGCTCGCGGCCGAGGGCCGGATCGACCCGGCCGTGCGGGCGGACCTGGCCGCGCGCGGGCATGAGGTAAAGGCGTGGCCGGAGTGGACGTGGCTGGCGGGTTCGGTCGAGGCGGTGCTGCGTGACCCGGTCAGCGGAATGACGGCGGCCGGCGCCGATCCGCGGCGCCCGGCCTACGCCATCGCTATCTGAGGCGCCTGCTCGCGAGGCGCCGGCGGAACCGGCTGAACTCTCGCCGATGAAGCCAGCGCGCCTTGTGCGGTCCGCCGTGGCTGTGCGATTTCTTGTTGCTCGGTGCATTTGCGTGACGAATGGAATCGGACGCCTTGTGCCAGAAACCTCGCCAGTAAGGTCATGCCCGCGATCCGCATCCTGCCATCGCACACGGTCAATCGCATCGCCGCCGGCGAGGTGATCGAGCGGCCGGCTGCCGCAGTCAAGGAGCTGGTGGAGAACGCGCTCGACGCGGGGGCCCGACGTATCGTGGTCGCTCTGGATGGCGGCGGCATCGACAGGATTGAGGTGACCGACGACGGATGCGGCATGGACCCCGACGGGTTGGGGCTTGCGGTGCTGCGGCACGCGACTTCGAAGCTGGCCGAGGATGATCTTGTGAACATCGCCACGCTTGGTTTCCGCGGCGAGGCATTGCCCTCGATCGGGGCGGCGGCACGCCTGTCGATCACATCGCGTACCCAGGACGCGTCGCACGCGATGGAGATCGGGGTGGAGGCCGGTCAGGTCTCGGAGGTCGCTCCCGCCGCAGGCCCCCCGGGTACCCGGGTGGTGGTGCGGGACCTGTTCTTCGCCACACCGGCGCGGCGGAAGTTCCTCAAGCATCCGCGTACCGAGGCAGAGCACGCCGAGGCAGCGGTGCGCCGTCTGGCGCTTGCCGCACCTGGGGTGGCGTTTCGCCTGGAGACCGACGGCCGCGTCGTGTTCGATTTGCCCGTGCAGGATCGTCGCGCCCGGGTTGCCGCGCTGTTCGGCGCCGAGGCCGCGGGTGCGATGGTCGAGGTGGACGGCGAGCGCGGCGAGCTGCGGATTGCGGGCTATGCCTGCTCGCCGGCGGTGACCCGCGCGACCGCGGTGGCGCAGGCGCTCACGGTGAATGGCCGGCCGGTCGCGGATCCGGTGCTGAAGACGGCAGTCCGCGTTGCCTATCGCGACGTGATCGCCGTCGGGCGGCACCCGCTGGTGGCGCTGTGGCTGGATCTGCCGCCGGAGGAGTTGGATGTGAATGTGCATCCGGCAAAGACCGAGCTGCGGTTCCGCGACGCGGCCGGGGTGCGTGCCCTGGTCATCGGCAGCGTCGGGCGTGCCCTTGCCGGCGGGGCGGGAACCGCATTGCCGGCGCCGCGGGCGTCACTCCGCCTCATGCATCCGCGCCCTTCGCCGGTGCCGTATTCATCGGTCCCTTTGCCGGGAATGGCCCGCGATCGCGGGGCGGGGATGGCGGAGGCACAGCTTGGCTTCGGCGCATCGCCGTCCGTCCGTATGCTGGTGCCTGCCGAACCGAGCGGTGAGCATCCTGCCGGGGATTTTCCCTTGGGCGCACCGGTGGCTCAGGTGCTCGACACCTATGTGATCGCCGTGGCGGCGGACGGGTCGCTGGTGCTGGTGGACCAGCATGCCGCGCACGAGCGGTTGACCCATGAGGCGCTGCGAGAGCAGTTGCTCGATGGCGGCGTGCGGGCCCAGGCCCTTTTGTTGCCGGCGGTGGTGGACCTGCCATCCGCGGACGCATCCAGGCTGCTGGCGCGTGCCGTCGAGCTGGCGCGGCTCGGTCTGGAGATCGAGGCATTCGGGCCCGGAGCGGTGATGGTGCGCGCCATGCCGGCGGTGCTGGGTACCGCTGCCCCGGGGGCCCTTCTGCGCGACCTCGCCGATGAGCTGGCTGAGCTGGATGAGGCGACGGCGCTGCACGCGCGGCTCGACGCGGTCATTGCGCGGCTGGCGTGCCATGGTTCGGTGCGCGCAGGCCGGCGGCTGAATGCCGCCGAGATGGAAGCGCTGTTGCGGCAGATGGAGGCCACGCCGCGCGCTGCGACGTGCAGCCACGGGCGGCCGACATTCCTCAAGCTGACGAAGGCCGACCTCGAGCGCCTGTTCGGGCGGCGATAGTCACGTCCGGGAAAAATTTCTGATGGCACAACGATCACGGAAACGTGCGTGTTTGTCCACACTATGCACAGGGATATGCACAGCCTTGTCCCCTGGAATGTGGATAGCTCTGTGCAGAAACGTTTCCCGGGTCTGGTGCAGTCTAGGCGGTCGCGCCCTCGGTGCGCTCGCGCCTGTCGGCCTCGGCGTCGAACCTATCTGCGAGCCGAAGCAGACCTTCAGCCACCTGGCAGGTGGATGCCGTCGGTGCCATCCGTCGATATTCTGAGGCCCGCCATCGCAGCTCGTCGACCGATTGCTCCGAAATTCGCCGCAATCCCTGCCCGCGCGGCGGTGACGTTGCTCCCTGTCCCATCAGCCTTTCGGTCCTTGCGCCGAAGACATCATTTGTCTTTGGCCCCCCTTGGGGGCGGATATTTCCGGCACTGATGGCCAGAAGTCAGCAGGTCGGCATTGATCTAGATCAACGCGCCACAGAGTGACCGGTTCCTACGCGTGTAGCCGTTCCGCTGTGACGGCATCGACCGCCACGCGGCTTTTCACACAACGGTGAGTGTCGGCACTTGGTGTCCGGAACGACTGGTCAGTCCTGGCCGCCGGCGCTACTCCGTCCTGCATGGGAGAACATATCCAATATCAGGGCGCCCGACGGATTGCCCGACAACGTCCTGGCAAGCAGACAGCGGAAGTGATCGGACGACGCCTGCTGGAGATCATCGTCTACGGCAAGTCTTGTCGGATCGGAACGAAGCTGAGCCTGGACGAATTGGCGGACAACTCGGAGGTGGGGGACTGGAAGATGCCCGACTTCCGGCTGGCATGCCGGTATGCCGCGTCGCAGGGGTGGCTGATCGTCGATGATGATAGCCTGACCCTTACCACCGCGGGGCTTGCGGCGGCCTGATTCACTTTCGGCGCAGCAGTCCGCGCTCCGCCAGGTTGCGCATCAGGGCGCCGGCGCCGAAGCTCCAGGGTTCGCACCGATCGGTCGGCATCATTTGGTTGACCAGCCGCCCCAGCTTGGGGGCGGCAATCGTCACGATGTCACCGGTCTTGTGCGTGAAGCCTTTGCCCGGCGCGTCGCGGTCCTCGACCGGCGCGAACATCGTGCCGAGGAACAGCACGGCACCGTCGGGATAGTGGTGATGCTGGTTGATCATCTGCGCTACCAGGTCGGCGGGATCGCGGCTGATTTTGGCGATTGACGATGCGCCTTCCAGTTTGAAGCCGTGCTCATCTTCGACGGTCAGCGACACCGTGGTGTTCCGGATGTCGTCGAGTGTGAAGCGCGCATCGAACAACCGCAGCAACGGGCCGATGGCGCATGACGCGTTGTTGTCCTTCGCCTTGCCGAGCAGCAGCGCCGACCGGCCTTCGACGTCGCGCAGGTTGACGTCGTTGCCCAAAGTCGCCGCCACGATCCGGCCTGCCGACGATGCGGCCAATACCACCTCGGGCTCCGGGTTGTTCCACGAGGAGTTTGGATGGACACCGGCGTCCATTCCTGTGCCGACCGCTGCCATCGGCTGCGCCTTGGTGAAGATCTCGGCGTCCGGCCCGATTCCGACTTCGAGGTACTGGCTCCAGGCGCCCTGCTCGATCAGCACCTGTTTCAGACGCGCGGCCTCGGCCGATCCCGGCTTCAGCCGGGTAAGGTCGTCGCCCACCAGGCGGTTGACCACCGCGCGGATCTCCGATGCGGCGCCCATATCGCCGCGTGCGCGCTCCTCGATCACCCGCTCGATCATCGACAGCACGAAGGTGACGCCGGCCGCCTTGATCGCCTGGAGGTCGATCGGCGCGAGCAGCCATGGCTTGCCCGGATCGCGCTGACCAGTCGGCGTGTTGGCCAGCACAGTATCGACGCGGCCGATGCGCTCGCCTTCCGCGCTGCGCAACGCCGATGCCGGGTCATCGGTCTCGCACAGGTCGCGGACGGTCGGAAATACAGCCGAGACATCGACCAGTTCGCCGTCGCGTACCGTGACCACCGAAGGGCCGGCGACATCCGGCCGCCACACCCGTCCGGCCAGCACCGCTTGCTCGACATCGTCCGGCAGCACCGGCTGCAATGCGTCACGCAACGCCGCCATGCGAGTCCTCCCAAAGCCAGATGCGGCACCCTATACTACGACCAATCACAGGAGGCAGGCCCATGCGGCTGTTCGGCTCGTCGCACGCAACCGATACCGAGACATTCCCGGTCACGCACACCGATGACGAGTGGCGCGCAAAGCTCTCGCCCGGCGCCTATCAGGTGCTGCGCAAGCACGGCACGGAGCGCGCCGGCACCAGCCCGCTGAACGCCGAGAAACGTCACGGCCGGTTTATCTGCGCCGGGTGCGGACAGGAGCTGTTCGCCTCGGATACCAAGTTTGAAAGCGGCACCGGCTGGCCAAGCTTCTATCAGCCGCTGGAGGGGGCGGTTGGCACCAGCGAGGACCGCAGCTTTTTCATGACCCGCACCGAGGTGCATTGCAGCAAGTGTGGCGGCCATCTTGGCCATGTGTTCCCGGATGGGCCGCAGCCAACCGGCGAGCGCTACTGCATGAACGGCGCGGCGATGGACTTCAAGTCTGACTGAACCGCTTAATCGCCGCCTCGTCTAGTGTTACGCCGAGCCCCGGACCGTGCGGCACAGCAAGGTGTCCGCCGGCGTAGCGCAGCGGTTCGACAAATAGTCCGTTCTGCAGCGGGTTCTCGCCGACGTCGTATTCCACCAGCGGCGGATACGGCACATGCGCGCCGTGCGGATAGTTCGGCAGTGAAGCGACAAACTGCACCGCCGCGGCCAGGCCGATCCCACTGCCCCACACATGCGGCGAGAGCCGCAGGTGCTCGGCGGCGCACAGGATGGCGACGGTGCGCGCGACATCGAACCCGCCGCACAGCGTAAGATCGGGCTGCACGATCGACACCAGACGTGCATCGATCAGCCGGCGGAAATCGAACACGGTATAAAGCGCCTCGCCGGTCGCCAGCCGGATTGGCGCGCGCGTCTTCAGGCTGGCATAGCCGGCCCAGTCCTGCGGCGCGAGCGGCTCCTCGTACCAGTGGATGTCGAACGGCGCGGTGCGGTGCATGCTCTCCAGCACGCCATCCTCGGTGTAGTTGCCGTTGGTATCGACGGTGAGCAGCGGCGTTTCGCCAATGATGCGTCGCGCCAATGCGACACGTGCAGCATCCTCGGCCGGATGACGACCGATCTTGATCTTGAACGCGGTGAAGCCGCGCGCGGCATTGGGCTCGAGCTGGCGCGCCAGCGCGGCATCCTGGTCATCAGCTTCAGTGAAGTAGCCACCCGATGCGTAGACGGGTACGTGCTCGCGCTGACGACCGCCGATCAGGTCGGCGACCGACAGGTTCAGCAGCTTGCCCATCGCGTCGTGCGCGGCGATGTCGATGCCGCCCATCAGCGCAATCAACTGGTTCTGCGTGCCGAAGTGGTACATGCGCGCCAGCACGGTCTGCACTGCGCCTCTTTGGGCGAACACGCTGCGGCCGATGTAGAGCGGCTTCACCAATTCGAGGCAGGCGCGCGTGACTGAAGGCGGCCCCCAGGCTTCGCCGATGCCCTGCACGCCATCTTCCGTGTCCAGCAGCACCAGCCCGCCGCCACGACGATTGGTCAGACCGCGCGCCGAGCCGTATCCCTGGCCCGGTGGCAGGTTGAATTCAAGCGGTATGACGCGGATATCGCGGATTCTAGACATGGCACTCCTGTCATTGCGCCCCTCCCGAAACGCGGGGAGAAGCATCTCGCTCCGGCCATATACTCGGCCCAAGATTGCTTCGTCGCGGCGCTCGTCGCAATGACAAAGGAGAGTGCTATTCCGCCGCCAGCGGCAGTGCAGAGGAAAGTCGCGCGTCGCGTTCGGCCTTAAGTTCCTCGGCGACCAGGAACGCGAGTTCCAGCGCCTGCGACCCATTCAGCCGCGGATCGCAATGCGTGTGATAGCGTTCCTCCAGCGCCGCCTCATCGATCTGCTGCGCACCACCGGTGCATTCGGTGACGTCCTTGCCGGTCATCTCGATATGCATGCCGCCCAGACGGCTGCCCTCCGCCCGGTGCAGGGCGAAGCACGCAGACAACTCGCGCATGATCCGTTCGAATGGCCGTGTCTTGCGGCCGGATCCGGTCGTGATGGTGTTGCCGTGCATCGGATCGCATGACCACACGACACAGCGTCCCTCGCGCTGTATTGCCCTGATCAGTGGCGGCAACACATTGCCGACGCGATCGGCGCCGACACGCGTAATCAGCGTCAGCCGCCCCGGTTCGTTATGCGGGTTCAACACATCGATGAGGCGCAGCAATTCGTCCGGCGTCATCCCCGGTCCGCATTTCAGTCCGAGCGGATTGGCCACGCCGCGCAGGAATGCGACGTGTGCGCCGTCCGTCTGGCGCGTGCGCTCGCCGATCCATGGCAGGTGCGCCGAGCATGCATACCAGTCGCCGGTCAAGCTGTCCTGACGCGACAAAGGTGCCTCGTAGTTCAGCAGCATTGCATCGTGACTGGTGTATAGCTCGGTCGCGCGCAGTTGCGGGGCATTGGGCGAAGCAAGGCCGCACGCCGCCATGAACGCGAGCGACTCCTGAATGCGCGCGCAGATATCCACGTAACGCTCGCCTTGCGGTGACGCGGCGACGAATGCCTGATTCCATTGCTGTACGCGGGCGAGGTCGGCGAAGCCGCCCTGGGTGAAAGCGCGCAGCAGATTGAGCGTAACGGCCGACTGATTATAGGCGCGCAGCATGCGCTGCGGATCCGCGACGCGCGCCGCGGCATCGAAGCCGATCCCGTTGACGATGTCGCCGCGGTACGACGGCAGCGTCACATTTCCGACGGTTTCCGTCGGCTGCGAGCGTGGCTTGGCGAATTGTCCCGCGAGACGGGCCACTTTAACCACCGGCACGGCGGCGGCAAAGCTCAGCACCACCGACATCTGCAGCAGAACCTTCACCGTGTCGCGTATTGCGTTGGCGTGAAACTCAGCGAATGACTCGGCGCAGTCTCCGCCTTGCAGCAGGAACGCCTCACCCGCGGCAACGCGTGCGAGCTGCGCCCGCAGCGCGCGCGCCTCGCCGGCAAAGATCAGCGGCGGCAGAGCGCGCAGCTCCGCTTCCACGGCGTCAAGCGCCAGAGGGTCGGGATACTCGGGCGCCTGCGCGATCGGACAGGCGCGCCAGTCCTGCGGGGTCCACATGACGATTATCGCTGTCGCGAGGGCGCCGGCTGCGGCGCGGGTTGCGGTGCTGGTCTGTGCACCGACGGTCCGGTGACAACATCGAAGTCGAGATCTGAACGCTGCATGCGAGCCTCCTCGGTTGAGAGGCCGCTCCTGCCTGGCGAATTTTCGCGTCTCAATGCAGAGAAATACGAAAGCCGCCTTGGAGGGCGGCTTTGGGTTCCTGCTAGTGGTGCACGATCCTAGGCCGCCGATCTGTACCAGCGGTACCAAAATCGAGTAGCGGCAATGGTGTGCGTCCGTGCCATGACCGAGAACTACCGCACATGCCGGGCAACAGGCAAGGGGATATTCGGCCTGAACACAGCATGGCCAAGCTACCGTTCGGCCTGGTCCCGATGCTTGGTAGCGAGCGACGGCAAAGAACGGATGGCGGATACTGACACAAGCGGGGATACTTCTCGCGTCGGGAGCTCTGAGCCATCCATGTCAAGCCGCATCGCACCCAAGACATACGGCACTGTAAGTGCATCGCGGCAAAAGGAGATGACCGGCCTTGAGTTCGTCCAGGGGCTTGCCGATGGATCACTTCCTCTGAACTTCATGGCGCAAACACTCGGCTACGATGTATCCGAGGCGGAACGTGGTCGCGTCGTCATCGTCGCTGACCCTGACACCAGGTTGCTCAATCCGGCTGGTACTGTGCATGGCGGGTTTTCAGCAACCCTCCTGGACAGCTGCATGGGCCTGGCTGTCCATTCGACACTGGAGAAGGGGAGTGGTCAGACGACCTTGGAGTTCAAGATTTCGCTCGTGCGGCCAATCACGTCAGATACCGGTCTGATCAAGGCAGAAGGTATCGTACTCAGCCGAGGGCGGCGGATCGGCACGGCCGAAGGGCGGATCACCGACCGCAATGGCCGCATGCTGGCGCACGGCACCACGACCTGCCTGATCTTCGATACCTGAGATCGCGCATCAGATGATCGCGGGATTATCCGGATCCAGCGCACGCAGCAGGTACGCGTTGCTCTCCGGTTCATAGCGTTGCCAAAGCGCGCGCAGTTCGGCGATCGGCGCGTCATGCCAGTCGACGCGCAGATCGATCAGCGGAAAGCTCTGCTGTTCCACCACGACTAGATGCGCGCTGCGTACCGGGACGTGCTCGCCGCCGGCGGCCAGACCTTCTTCCAATGCGTGCAGTAGACGCTCGGCCAACGGCGCCGATGCGTCAGCCTGAAAGGCCCGCAGCATGGCCGCTGGGACGCGCGCAGTCGCCAGGATGTTGCCGATTGCGCAGACATCCTGCGCCGGCGCGGCGCTCATCTCTGGCTTGGTCCGGGTCCCGCTGTGGGCTGCGGTGTTGCCGGCCGCATCCAGCACCGCAAGCTGCCGCCACTGGGCATGACGCGTCGATGCGACCAGCGCGTCGAGCGTCTCCTGCGCCGAGCAGCCGGAACGCAACAGTGCAAGCCCACGTGGCCCCAGCCGCGGGTCCGTGCGATGCTGGGTCAACACCGCACCAACGCCAGCCTCGCAATAGCTGCATCGGGCGCCGACCGCGATCGAAGATGTGGCGACAGCGGCGCCAAGCTGGCCGGTGCGTGCGCAGCGGCCGACAAGTGAGAAGGTCATCGGTTGTCGAAGTCTTCCCTCGCCCCTGTTGACGTCCCTATAACCCCGAACGCTGTCGCACTGGACGACGGCAAGCAACGCCTTTCAGCTGGTTTCATCCAACTTGCCGCGTCAGTGATCCTGCTCAGCAGTGCATGGCCGCTGACCAAGATCGCTATCGCCCTGGGTAGCACACCGATCTGGTTCGCAGAAGGCCGTGCTTTGGTATCAGGGGCAACGATCGCTGCCATTCTCGCCATGCGCAGGAGATTGCGCATTCCATTTCGGAAGGATCTTCCCGCGCTGGTTGCGGTCGGCGTTGGCCAGCTCGGGCTTTATTTTGCATTTGCGCACGAGGCTGTCGCCTGGGTCGCGGCTGGCCGCACCGCGATCCTGGCCAACACGACGACGATCTGGATCGTGCCGCTGTCCCTGATCTTCCTGCCCGAGCGCATCTCGGCGCATCGATGGCTGGCCGTCGGCCTTGGTCTTGCGGGCGTGGTGGTGTTGATGAGCCCTTGGGCAATCGATTGGGCATCGCACGATGTGTTGATCGGGCATGCATTCCTGCTCGCCGCCTCGCTGTCCTGGTCGGTGGCTATCATCGTCACCCGCACTGCCACACCACGGTCCTCTATGTTCGAATTGTTGCCCTGGTGCTTTGCCGTCAGCGCGCTGATGCTGGCGCTGTGGCATGCGCCGGAAGGCGGCCTGGGGACGCAGCCGATGTCATGGCTCGCTCTGGCCTATATCGGGCTGATCGCGGGGCCGTTCGGCACCTGGTGCGTCATCGAGGCTACGACGGCGCTCCCTGCCATGGTGTCGTCGGTCGGCTTTCTGACCACGCCGGCGATCAGTCTGCTGCTCGCCAATGTCCTGCTTGGTGAGGCGATTACCGCCGATCTGCTCGCCGGATCCGCGCTGATCGTGCTTGGGGTCGGCTGTGCTGCATGGCCGGCACGACGATGATGCTGCACGCAATCGAGGCAGGGCAGGGTGATCCGCCGCTGGTGCTGCTGCACGGTCTGTTCGGTTCCGCCCGCAACTTCGGTTCGGTCCAGCGCGAGTTTGCCGCGCATCGGCGCACCATCGCGATCGATCTGCGCAACCATGGATCCAGCCCGCACGATGCCGACATGCGCTACGCCGCCATGGCGGCCGACGTGCTGCAGACACTCGATGCGATGAGTGCACTGCCGGCGACGCTGCTCGGGCATTCGATGGGCGGCAAGGCGGCGATGCGGGCCGCGCTGACGCAGCCCGACGCGGTTGCTCGTCTGATCGTTGCCGACATCGCCCCTGTGCCCAATCCGCCGCACCTGCGTCAGGTGGCTGAGGCGATGGCGTCATTGCAGCTCGTGCCCGGAATGGCGCGCGCCGAGGCCGATGCGGCGTTGGCGGATGCGGTGCCCGAGGCAGGCATGCGGGCTTTCCTGCTGCAGAACCTGCAGCTCGGGCAGACCCCCCACTGGCGCATCGGCCTGCAGGAGATCATCGCCGGTTTTGCCGACATCGAGGCGTGGGATGCGCCCTCCCACGCGCAGTACGACGGCCCTACTCTGTGCATTGCCGGTGCCAGCTCGCACTACGTCAGGCCAGAGCATCGCCCGATCATCCGTGCGCTGTTTCCGCGTGCGCGCTTCGTAACGTTGAAGAATGCCGGCCACTGGCTGCATGCCGATAATCCGTCGGGCTTCATCGCGGTGGTCGAGGCGTTTTTGACAGCCTCCGCCTGAGGTCAGCATCATCGCCGCATGCGCCTGACGGACGAAGAACGCGCGATGCTGGCGGGCGAGGCGGGGCCTGCGCGGCAATGGGCGATCGAACACCAGATTCGGGTCGGACGTTATCTTGGTGCGGGGGATTTCGTCGCCGTATCGCAGGCGCATATCATGGCCGATACCGAATCTCTGGGCGTGGCCGGAGTGGAGTGGTTGGAACGACTTGCTGCACTGCCGGAGCATCAGCGCCGGGTGCGCATCCCCACCATCACCGATCCGCGCGGCACTGACTTTGCTGCGGCAGCACGGCTGAAACAGCAGGAGTGGATGCTGGCGCTGGAACGACGCGCCATCGCTGCATTCGAAGCTCTCGGTGTGCTGATGACCGACACCTGCATCAACTATCAGACGATCATGCCGGCGGTGCTCGGCGAGCACATGGCATATGGCGATACGGGCGTGGTTATCTACACGAACAGCGTTCTCGGCGCGCGTTCCAACTTCGAAGGCGGTCCGTCCGCACTGGCCGCCGGCCTGACCGGGCGAACGCCGCGATATGGCTTTCACTTGCCGGAGAAGCGGCGAGCAACGCTCAAACTCCGCGTCGATTGCACACCGCGTGCACTGCATGAATGGGGCGCGCTCGGGGGCGTTGTCGGTCGCATCGCTGGAGACTATTGGCAGGTCCCGGCGCTCGTCGGCATCGATCGCGTGCCGACGTCGGACGAACTGAAGCACTTCGGCGCGGCGCTGGCGAGCTACGGGTCCGTTGCACTTTTCCATATGGCCGACGTGACGCCGGAAGCGGACCAAGCAGTCGATCCAGCCCTTGGGGTGACTACGACGATTACCGCGGGGGATCTCGTCGCGTTTCAATCTGCCTACCGTGCCGATCTCGACAAGATCGATGTCGTTGTCTTCTCCTCACCACAGCTCAGCCTGATCGAGCTGCGCGAAGTCGCCGACCTGCTGCACGGGCATCGCGCGACGATTCCGCTGCTTGTGGTAACCAGTCCGCAGGTCAAACCGGACGCCGATCGTCTCGGCATCACCGCGCGCATCGAGGCTGCCGGCGGCCTCGTGCTGTCCGGCATGTGCTTTTACCAAAGCTATGCGCGCGAAATGGCAGAGGCGAATGGTTGGCAGACCTTGGTTACCCCGTCGGCCAAGCTGGTGAACATCCTGGGCGGCTACGGTTATCGGCCGGCACTACTATCGATGCGGGAATGCATCGAGACTGCCTGCGCCGGGCGGATCGGCGGGTGACCCTGTTCCGCGCGGCGGCCGCGATGGGTCGGCGCATCCAGGGTCGCACGCTGGTGGCCAAGGATGGCTTCTCCGCGCGCTACGACCTCGACCGCGTGCGCGGCGTCTTCTCCCGCCCGGAGCATCGTCTGGCGGGACAATCCTATCTGGGCCGGATCCTGGTGCTGGATGCTGCGAAGGGTGGTGTCGCCACCGCCTGGATGCTGCACGAGATGGCGGCCCGTGGCGTGATGCCGATGGCGATGGTGTTGAACCGCGTCAACCCAATCATGGTGCAGGGGGCGACGCTGGCGAATTTCACCATGCTGTCGGGGTTCGACGTGGATATCACCGCCATGGTCCCGCACGGCGCATTGGTGGAGGTGGACCCCGAGGCCGATCCACCGTGTCTTCGCGTGCTGGCCCTGCCATGAGCCGTCGCGCCTAGTGTCTCGTCGCGGAGATTTCTTGGCAGTTTAGCGGAGCCATGATTCTCTGTGCCTGACAGGAAGCAGGCAGCGAGACTGCGTGGCCCCAAGGCAGTTCGGATTGAAC
>JBKPSV010000279.1:0-5808 GCA_046735215.1 Pseudomonadota bacterium
TATCCTGATCGACCGGCTGACGCGCGGCACCGTCGGTGCGGGGATGATCACCGACCTGCGTGCCGGGGCCGGCGACATCTACTGGCACCGGCTTGATGTGGACAAGCGTGCGCGGTCGGGGCTGATGGGCCAGAAGCCGGCGGTGCTGTGGTTCACCGGCCTGTCGGCGTCCGGCAAGTCCACCATTGCCAACCTGGTCGAGAAGCGCCTGCACGCGCAGGGTCGCCATACGATGAGCCTAGATGGCGACAACGTTCGCCATGGCCTGAACCGCGACCTGGGCTTCTCCGAGGCCGATCGGGTGGAGAACATCCGCCGCGTCGCCGAAGTTTCCAGGCTGTTCGTCGATGCCGGGCTGATTGTGCTGGTGTCGTTCATCTCGCCGTATCGCGCCGAGCGCATGCTGGCACGGGACTGTGTAGAGGACAGCGAATTCCTCGAGATATTCGTTGACACGCCGGTGGAAGAGTGCCGCCGCCGCGATCCGAAGGGCCTGTATGCGAGGGCCGATGCCGGGCAGATCCGCAATTTCACCGGCGTCGATGCGCCTTATGAGAAGCCGCTCGATCCGGAGCTCCGCTTGCCTACGCTGGACGCACCCCCCGAGGTGCTGGCAGAGCGCGTGGTCGACGAACTGATGCGCCGTGGCATCATCGGCTGACGCCAAGTTCAAGCCCACGACTTCCCCTCCGCTCGCGGGAGGGGGGCGTGAGGAGGGGGCCTCTCCACTGGATCGCTTGGCCGTCGAAATCCGCGCCTGTCGCGTCTGTGCCGCACACCTGCCGCTCGGCCCGCGTCCGGTGTTCCGCGTCTCCGCCACAGCGCGCCTGCTGATCGCGAGCCAGGCGCCAGGCACGGCGGTGCACGAAACCGGCCTCTCCTTCAACGACCCTTCTGGCGATCGGCTGCGTGATTGGCTGCAGATGGACCGCGACACTTTCTATGACGAGGGCCGCGTCGCCATTGTGCCAATGGGCTTTTGCTACCCCGGGCGACTGCCGAATGGCGGCGATGCACCTCCTCGGCTTGAATGTGCGCCGCTGTGGCGCGAGCGGTTGCTGGCACTGATGCCGGACATCCGACTGACTCTGCTGGTCGGCAGCTACGCGCTGACCCATGTGCTTGGCCGTGGTGCGATGACCGAGCAGGTGCGTGCCTTTCGCGAGCATCTGCCGCGCTACTTCGCGCTGCCGCATCCGTCCTGGCGCACCACCGCCTGGGAGCGCCGCAATCCATGGTTCGGCGTCGAGGTGCTGCCGGCGTTGCGCGCTGCGGTGTCCGACGCCCTGCAGGCCATTCCCGTCGAGGGATAGTGCTTCGCCGGCAAAGCTCATAGCTTTCGACTCTCGTCATGCTTGGTCACAGCGCGAGGACCAAACAACCGCCAACGACCCAGGGGGACAGCGTAATGGCCGCGACGATCCGCCAGCCGGACATAGCGAAATCTGCGCTCATCATCGTGGATATGCAGAACGACTTCGTTCACAGCGACGGCGGCTTTGCCTGCATTGCCCGAGACATGCCGGAGGCAGGGATCGACATGCCATTTCTCATGGGCACGATTCCCCAGGTGAAGCGCCTCGCTGAGGCCTTTCGCGAAGCGGAGAGGCCCGTCGTCTACCTCGCCCATGTGGTGAAGCCGGACTATTCGGATGCGCAGTTTCCTTATTGGCGCGTCGGGGTTTGCCCTGGCACCAATCGGACGTTCATCGTCGAAGGCACCTGGGGTGCTCAGATCTTGGACGAACTTACACCCCACGACGGGGAGCACCTGATTGCCAAGAAAGGGTTTGGCGGATTTTCCAATACATCGCTCGATACCATCCTGCGGAACATGGGGGTGACCACCTGTGTCATGGCGGGCGTGACGACGTGCGTGTGTGTCTCAACCACTATCCGCGGCGGTGTTGAGCACAACTACCACATGATCCTGGTAAAGGATGCCGTCGCTGAAGTGAGTCGAGAAGCCCACGAGGCAGAGCTGAAGACGATGGATCGGATCTTTGCCGACGTGAAGACGACAGACGAAGTATTGGCGATGCTCTTCCGGCAACATGCCGTGTGATTCGACGCTACCAAATTCGCTGATCTGACGAGTGTCTGCTGATCCAACGCAAACCTAAAAATGGAACTCGACAAGTCATGGCAGACGTCACACCCGAACCGATCATGCAGATTGCCCAGGGCTTCATGGCCGCGAAGCATCTCTTTACCGCGAGTGCTATAGGACTTTTCGAGGCACTGGCAGACGGACCTGCGACCCTTACTGAGATCGCCGCCAAATGCCATATCCCACAGCGCACGCTGAGCATCAGTGCCGATGCAATGGCAAGCCTGGGTCTGCTGCGGTGGGATGGTGAGCGTTATCGCAACAGCCCGTCCGCAGCCGCCTTTCTCGCTGGCGCTTCAGGCCCGGACCTGCGCCCGCTGCTGCGCTTCTGGGATCAGATCAGTTATAGACTATGGCTGGACTTCGAGGCGGCGGTGCGCGCCGGCAAGGGCCAGCGGCAGTTCGAAAGTTTCAGCGACGAGCAGCAGCAGATCTTTTCGGCCGGCGTCGAAGCCATTACGGGAGGAGCGGCAGCAGCGCTGGCCGCAAGTTATGATTTTACCCGACATCGCCGCGTGCTTGATCTTGCCGGTGGCACGGGGTCGTTCCTGATCGCGATCCTGCGGCGCTTTCCTGAGTTGCAGGCAACGCTGTTCGAACTGCCCGGCGTCTGCGCAGTCGCGCGCCAGCGGTTGAGCGGCGAGCCCGAGGGAGCGCGGATTGCTGTTGTCGAGGGCGACCTTTTCAAGGACGCGCTGCCTGATGGGCACGATGCAATCATCGTCGCCAACACGGTGCATGTATTGTCAGCGGCGCATAATGTTGAACTGCTGAAGCGCCTCCGAGTCGGCGCGGACGCTTCAGCGTGCCTGCTGCTGGTCGATGTCTGGCTCGACAAAACCCGAACGCAACCCCAGCACGCGGCGCTTGCATCGGGAGAATTTCTGATGTTCTCCGGTGAAGGTCAGGCCTACGGCGAGGACGATGCCGTTAGCTGGTTGGCACAGAGCGGCTGGCGTAGGCTCGAGCGGCGGCCGTTGTCAGGTCCGGCCAGCGTTGTCATCGCCGAAGCGTGCTGAGGCTTGCGTCCTATGGCAGTCTTTGTCTGTCCAGAGAGGACGACCGGTGTTGACGGAGATCGCTCGGCTGTCCACCCGCATATCAGCGCTGTGTGATCGTGCGGCGTACAGAGCCGTGTGGACCGCTTCGCCGTTTCATGGCACGCTACATCAGCGCGCAGAAGAAGTCGTGGGAGGAGACCGGAATGGCACCCAAGATTGCGATGGCTCTCAGTGTTCTCATGCTAGGTACCTGGTTCACCGGCGCGGCGAAGGCCCAGGATATCAAGCTCTACGCCTTCAGTTCCGGAGCACTGACCCTCGGCAAGGGCTATCTGCAGAACGGCGCGCCTATGACCCCGGAGATCCAGGTCCCGGTGGGCTTCTTCGTGGTGATGCACCCGAAAGGCAACGTGCTGTTCGATACCGGCAACAACGACAAGATCATCACGGATCCCTCCTATTGGGGCGCATCGTTCCAGGCACTTAGGCCGGTGAACACGCCCGATATCGCGGTAGACACCCAGCTGCAGAAGATCGGCCTCAAGCCGGATGACATCAAATACGTGGCGGTCAGCCACCTGCATCTCGACCACGGCGGCAATGTCGGCAAGTTCCGGAACTCCACCGTCGTCGTGCAGAAGAGCGAGATCCAGAACGCATTCTGGCCGGAGATCGGCACCGGCGCGAATTATATCATCGGCGACGTACTGCCGCTGCGTTCGCCGATGACGGACCAGCCCAATGCGGTCAAGATGGTTCAGCTGGACGGCGATATGGATCTGTTCGGCGACGGTACGGTCGTGGTGAAGCGTTGGGTCGGCCACACGCCTGGCAGTCAGATGATGGTGGTCCGGCTGAAGAACAAAGGCCCGGTCATCCTCACCGGAGACAACGTCTACTTCAAGGAAAACGTCGAGAAGAACCTGCCGCCGAGTGTCGGCTTGGCCTACTCGCCGAGTGGTATCTTCAGCGCCTATGAATGGATCCGCTACGAGATGGCGACCGAAAAGGCGGACTTCTTTACGGCACATGATCCGGATGCGTTCAAGGCGATGAAGAAGGCGCCCGAATTCTACGACTGAGGCCCGCCCGCTTGAGCGATCAAGGCGCCGTCGCGGCGGCGGTGCTCGACCATCTATCGAAACGCTACGGCGCGACGCTTGCGGTGGACGACGTCTCATTGCAGGTCGGCAGGCACGAGGTGCTGGGTCTGCTAGGCCCGAATGGCTCCGGCAAGACAACCATTCTGCGGGTGCTGACCGGCTATCTTCGGCCTAGCACGGGATCGGCGCAGGTCGACGGCTTCGATCTCGTCCGCGAGGGACGCGCGGCGCGTGCACGCGTCGGTTATGTGCCCGAGGATGCGGCCCTTTACCGCCACATGCGCGTGAACGAGTTCCTCGTCTTCATGGGCCGGCTGCGCGGTCTCGCGGGCGACAGGCTGCAGCAGCGCCTTGCTCTTGTGCGCGAGCAGCTGGGGCTGGATGACGTAGGCTCGACCATCATCGGCAGACTGTCCCGCGGCTATCGTCAGCGTGTGGCCATTGCCCAGGCCATTACGCACGAACCCGAACTGCTGGTACTCGACGAACCGACCAATGGCCTCGACCCGCGGCAGATCATCGAGTTGCGCGGGCTGCTACGCGAACTTGCCGCGCACTGCTCGGTTATCGTCACCTCGCATATTCTGAGCGAGATCGAGCGAGTGGCCGATCGCGTCGCCATCTTACTGCATGGGCGCCTTCTCGCCGCAGTGCGTCTAAGTGAGATAACTCAGTCGGGCTCCGATCTCGAGCGAACGTTCCTTGATCTTACCGCAGATATCCGTACCACCTGACATGCTGCGTGCGCTCATCGCCAAGGAGATGGGCGCACTTTTCATTTCACCCGTCGCCTACGCGGTCATCACCGTGTTCCTGCTGCTCAGCGGCTACAGCTTCGTGATCACTCTGTTGGTCGCCAAGCAAGCGAGCCTGGTGTCGGTGTTCTTCCAGGCGGCGGTGCAGTTCGTCCTGCTGGTGCCGCTGCTCACCATGCGATTGTTCGCCGAAGAGCGCCGCACCGGCACGCTCGAACTGCTGCTGACCGCGCCCGTTCGCGAGATCGATATCGTCCTTGCCAAGTACGTCGCCGCCATGGCGGTGCTGCTGGTGATGATCGGCTTTACCCTTACCTATGCGCTGGTCATCGGGATCTATGGCGCGCCCGACTGGGGTCCCATCTACAGTGGTTATCTCGGCCTCGTTCTGCTGGCCGGCAGCCTGGCCTCGATCGGCATCGCGGTTTCAGCACTCACCGCCAACCAGATCGTTGCAGCGGTGATCTCGCTGGGAATAATCGGCCTGCTCTGGTCGATCGATTCGCTGGCCTCACTTCTGCCGTCGCCGATGGACAACTGGCTGCTCGGACTCTCTTTGCTGGCGCGATTCACACCATTCGCGACCGGTGCGATGTACACTTCCGATTTCGGTTGGTTCCTTACGCTGATCCTGCTTGGCCTGTTCCTCGCCGTCCGCGCGCTGGCACGACGCTAAGCGCCATGGACGAACATGCGATCGGATTGCAACCGCTGCTCTGGGCTATCGGCTGGCTCGTGGCTGTGCTGGTGCTGTTCTGGACCGGACTGCGCCTACCGCTGCAGACCCGGCTTGGGCAGTGGCAGAACTGGGTCTTCACCGGCGGTGTGGTCGTCGTGAC
>JBKPSV010000280.1:0-22124 GCA_046735215.1 Pseudomonadota bacterium
CATAAGCGCGCGCTGCAATTCTATAACGACGCGCCGCACAGCAATTCACCGATAACCCTGGCGCATGCAGGGAACGGGTTTTTCATGCGGCGCGGCTACGCCGTCGCATGGCTCGGATGGGAGGGGGACATGCTGCCTGGAGACGGCCGCATGGTGCTGGACGTGCCGGTGGCAAGTGACAGCGGCCAACCGATCACCGGGCGCATTCGGGTCGAATACATCGCCGATACTCCCGGGATCACCTGTTTTCCCCTCAGTGGCAGGATTGCCGCCCACTCATATGCCACGGTGTCGCTCGACACACATCAGGCGGTGCTGACACGGCGGCGCTACCCCTACGACACGCCCGAGATAATCCCGCCGGATCAATGGCGATTTGCCAGCCTGCAGGCCGGCAGCGGCGGAGAGACACAGTCTTTGGAGCATGCGGTGGTGCCATCTGACCGGCACATCTTCCTGCCGGCCGGATTCCGGCCCGGTTGGATCTATGAGCTGGTCTATACCGCGAAGGACCCGCTGGTGCATGGGCTCGGCCATGTCGCCGTGCGGGATTTCATCAGCTTCCTGAAATACAACGCGACCGACGCCAACCCGCTGCGCGGCGTCGAAAGGGCATATGCCTGGGGCCGCTCGCAAACCGGGCGCTGCCTGCGCGACTTTGTTTACCGCGGCTTCAATGCCGATGCCGACGGCCGACGCGTGTTCGATGGCGTGCTGCCGCATGTCGCGGGTGCAGGACGGAAGTGGCTGAACCACCGCTTCGCCAGTCCGATCGTGTCGGGCGGACAGCAGTATGAAGACCACTTCAACATCGCCGACAGCTTTCCGTTCTCCTATGCATGGTCAACCGACCATCTGACCGGCAAGCAGGACGCCATCCTGAAGCGACCTGAGACCGATCCGCTGGTATTCCATACCCAGACGGCGACGGAGTACTGGGTCCGCCGCGGCTCCCTGGTGCACACCGATACCCAGGGCAATGACCTCGCGCAGCCGGACACGGTGCGCGTCTATTGCTGGGCCAGTTCGCAGCACTTCGCCGATCCTCAGCCGAAGGCGCCATCGCGTGGGCATGGGCAGAACTTTTCCAACGTCGTTTCCACATCGATGTTCTTCCGCGCCAATCTCGACGCGATGGACAAATGGGCCACCGACGGCATACCGCCGCCAGCCAGCCGCATCCCGATGCGCAGCAACGACACCCTGATCAGCATCGACGCTTGGCGACGGCAGTTCCCCGCCATTCCCGGCGTGGCGACACCCGCTTCGCCGAACGCGCTGCCGCTGCTGGACTTTGGTCCCGATGTCGAGCGCGGGATATTGCGCGAGCCGCCGCGCCTCGTGCCGAGTGGCAACACGCCGGATGCGCCAGGCAAACAGTACGCAGTACTCGTGCCCTCGGTAGATCGCGACGGCAACGACGTAGCGGGCGTGCGTGCGCCGATGGTTGCCGCGCCTCTTGCCACGTATACCGGGTGGAACCCGCGTGCACGCGGCCATGGGCATGGAGCGCAATTACGATTTGAAGGCAGCTACATCCCGTTCCCTGAAGCGCCGCAGGAGCGTGTGATGACGGACGACCCGCGCCTCTCGATCCTTGAGCGGTATCCCGACAAGGCCGCGTATGTCGCGGCGATCACCGCAGCAGCGCGAGAACTGGTGGCGCAGGGCCTGATGCTGGAGGAGGATGTGGCACGCTGCGCGGAAGCCGCGGCCGACTGGGGACGGCCGCGGCACGACGTGTCGCTGGACTAGGTCGAGCCCTATGACACAGTGATCGGCGGCGTCACACGAGCACCGATTGTCGCGCCACCTGGGCCATGGGCCAGCATCCACAGATAGTACGTGCCAGAGGTGGCCGGCGCGGTGAAATACTGCCCCCATCCGTTGGTCTGGCCGTCGGGAGCAGCCTCGATCAGATTGGTGCTCGGCACTGTCGAAGCGCTGCTGGACCATGCGAATGCTGCACCGGTGACCAAGGTCGGCGCAGGTATGGCCGTCAGGTTCGCGCCGCCGTTGGGGGCAACACTCGCCCCGTGGACCTGCGTCGTGGCGGCGGTCCAGTCTCCCGGCGCGACAGTGGCGCCCCAGGTCGTAGCGCTGCCGACATCGGACCAGAGGCTTGGAGTTCCCGCGGCGCTGGTGGCCTGAACGGCAACGTCGATCGGCGTGGCACCCGGCAGGCCGATAATGGTGTAGGGGCTGGTGACGCCGGACACCGTCGTCCAGCTGCCGGCACCCGAAGTGCGGTAACGAAGGTTGTAGCCGGTCGCGGCACCATGCGTGCTGTCGGTGGTCGGTGCCGTCCAGGAGACCAGCAGGTTGGCATTGGTTCCATCAGGGGGGGCCACGACGCTGGTGACTGCTGGGGCATTCGGAGCAGATTGTCCAGCGGCGGTGGTCAACGTGGAAGCCGCCGACCATGCACTGGCTCCGGCAGCGTTTGTGCTTTGAATACGGACGTCGATTGCCGTGTCTGCTGCCAGGCCGGTCAGTTCGTACGGGCTGGTGACGTTAGAAACTGTCGTCCAGTTGCCCGCTCCGGCGGGCCCATACTGCAAATTGTAGCCCGATGCCGCGTCGTGAGAGCTGTCGGTCGCTGGGGCACTCCAGGTCACTGTGAGGTCGCTGCCGAAGCCTTGCGCCAGCGACAGGCCTTGCGGCGTGCTTGGCCGCGACGTTGTCGGATCCTGGGTCGGGGTTGGGGCTGTCCGCCGCGAAGCGGACATCATAACGGCCTGAGCCCGATTGCCTGGTGTTCGTGGATAGATCGCCATGTCTCGATGCGCCTGCCTTCTGGGCGTGATAATCGTCGTAGTTAGCATATTTTATCTTTCGCGTCATCCATAATAACTACGGTAGATGGCGAAACTATCGAGTCCGAGCCGTGTGATCCTATGAGCCATCGCGTCTGACTTGCGGCAATCCGAGCCGGAATGAACGTCTCGATGCTCTTGGAGGTGGGCCGCCTTATGGCCCGGCAATCAACCTAGCAAACGTGACGGAATCTGCATGCCCAGCCGCAGCGGCACGTGCCAGACTTCGCGCACCTGGCGCAGGCTACGAAAGCCGGCGCGCAGATAGGTTGGTAATGCTCGCGGGTGATCTGCCGTGCAGGTGTTGACCGTCATGCCGCGTGGACTTTGCCGCCAGGCAGCGTCCACAGCGCTGCGCAGGAAAGGGAAGCCCACGCCTGCGCCAATCGCATGCGGCATTAGGCCAAAGTAGCTCAGATTCACGTCCGGCCAACTGCGCGCATCGAGTTCGAAGAAACCGGCGGGCTGGCCGCCATGATATAGGGTATGGATCGACACCGCCGGATCGCACAGCAGCATGGCAAGCTCTTCGTCACGCATGGTGCGGCGCAACCACCATACGTAGTCGGCGCCAACCGTGTTGTAGAGATAGCGGTAGAACGCGACGGTGGGCGACTGCGCGGTTACCACCTGATAATCGGTTGGCAATCCCGGCGCGGGGCTGGGCGGTGGGCGGTCCATCCGCAGAAACGTTACCGTCACGGTGACCCGTGCCACCGGCTCCATGCCTAGGCCCCCTTCGCGTGATTCCCACGGTTCGGCCAAGACGCCATGGCGGACGCTTTGGGTCAAGTGACGTGGCCGAGGAGTTCTCTCAAGTCTGCGAACAGCTCTTGTCGAGGCTCAGCGCTCCCAACGGGTTCGACCCGCTGTCGCCTGAAGTTTTGCGGGGCGACAGTCAAATCCGGCGCCGCGCGCTGCCTGCTCGGGTCAGTCGTCCAGAAAGCTCCTGAGTTTCCTGCTCCGGCTCGGATGCTTCAGCTTGCGCAGCGCCTTCGCCTCGATCTGCCGGATGCGCTCGCGCGTCACATTGAACTGTTGGCCGACCTCTTCCAGTGTGTGGTCGGTGTTCATCCCGATGCCGAAGCGCATGCGCAGCACGCGTTCCTCGCGCGGCGTCAATGATGACAGCACGCGAGTGGTGGCCTCGCGCAGGTTCGCCTGGATCGCCGCATCCAATGGGATCACCGCTGCCTTGTCCTCGATAAAGTCGCCGAGGTGGCTGTCCTCTTCGTCACCGATCGGTGTCTCGAGGCTGATCGGCTCCTTGGCGATCTTCAGGACCTTCCGCACCTTTTCGAGCGGCATGCCGAGCTTATCGGCCAGCTCCTCGGGCTGCGGTTCGCGGCCAATCTCGTGCAGCATCTGGCGCGACGTGCGCACCAGCTTGTTGATCGTTTCGATCATGTGCACCGGGATACGGATGGTGCGCGCCTGATCGGCAATGCTGCGGGTGATCGCTTGCCGGATCCACCATGTTGCATAGGTGCTGAACTTGTAGCCACGGCGGTATTCGAATTTATCCACCGCCTTCATCAGGCCGATGTTGCCTTCCTGGATCAGGTCGAGGAACTGCAGGCCGCGGTTGGTGTATTTCTTGGCGATCGAGATCACCAGGCGCAGGTTCGCCTCGATCATCTCCTTCTTCGCCCGCGCGCTGTCACGCTCGCCTCGGCTTACCGTCATGTAGACACGACGGAACTCGCCGATCGGCAGACTGGCGTCGTTCGCGACCGCGGCGATCTGGCCGCGCACGTTGGTGATGTCGGTGGCGTGCTTGACGACGAAGGTCTTCCAGCCCTTGGCAGGCAACTTCGAAACGCGCTCAACCCAGTTCGGATCGAGCTCGTGGCTGCGATACTGCTTGAGAAACTCCTCACGCGGCACTTTGCTGCTTTCGGCGGTGCGCAGCAGCTGGCCCTCCAGTGCAGTCAGTCTCTGGTTCAGCTGCTTGAGCTGGGTTACCAGCTCCTCGATGCGGTTGTTGTGCAGCCGGACCTGCTCGACCTTCTTGACCAGCTCCTCACGCTGGCGCTCGTAGGTCTTCTCCGATCGCGCGGTGACCTCCTCGCCCGACGTCATGGTCTCCAGCCGGCGGTGCTGCACCTTGTGCAGCTTCTTATAGAGCGCCTCGATTTCCTCGAAGTTTGCCAGCACTTCCGGCTTCAGCTTCTCCTCGAGCGCGGAAAGCGAGATGCCGGGACCGTCGCCCTCCTCATCGCCATCCATGTCGTCCGAGCCGTCCATACTATCGGCGCCGTTGGCCCTATCGGCACCGTTGCCGTCGGTCGCGACCGCAACACCACCGTCGGGCGTGGGCGCACCGGCCCCTTGGGTGGCCTCCAGGTCGATGATATCGCGCAGCAGCATGCGACCGGCCTTGAGCTGGTCATGCCATGAGATGATGGCCTTGAAGGTCAACGGGCTCTCGCATAGCCCGCCGATCATCATGTCGCGCCCGGCCTCGATGCGCTTGGCGATAGCGATCTCGCCCTCGCGCGACAGCAGCTCTACGCTGCCCATCTCGCGTAGGTACATCCGCACCGGATCGTCAGTACGGCCCAGACTGGCCTCATCGACGTTGCCGGTCTGCTCTTCCTCCTCGGCTTCCTCGCTCTTTTCCGCCTTGGCAACAGGAGCCTCGCCCTCTTCGGTCTCCTCGCCCTCGACGACCTGGATGCCCATCTCGGAGAAATTGGCCATCACGTCTTCGATCTGCTCGGAACTGTTCTGGTCCGGCGGCAGGATGGCGTTCAACTCGTCGAAGGTGATGTAGCCACGCTCCTTGCCGCGCGCGATCAGCCGCTTGACCGCGGCGGTCTGCACATCGAGCAGTGTGGTCTCGACATCCTGTTCGGCGGTCACGGTATCGGCGGCGACAGAGGGCTTCGTGGCCATCGTTCAGTTAACTCCTACGTCTTTTCTACGCGGCGAGTTCCACGCCATCGGGTTCACCGCTCTGAACTCGCATCAAGCCTTCCAGCCGGGCTTTGAGGCGGTTCTGGTTGTCGGGGGTCATCTCTCGCGCGAAGGCGGCTTGGGCTTCCGCGACCTCTTCCCGCAGGCGATCCACGTACAGGAATCCGAAGATGTGCCACCAACCTGCCTCGGCCTCCGCTGGCATCGCCACTGATGAAGCACAGGCCGGCAACGGCACAGGCGCCGACGCCAGGACCCGATCTGCCTCTGCTTGCAATCCAGAATCCGTGAGGTGGGACATCAGCCCAGGCGAGTCAAGGATATCGGCCGTTTCTGCCCACACCTGAAGCGCCGTTCTGAGCGCTGCCAGCGGGGGCATCAGATCGAGATCGAGATAAGCGTGCTCCACGTCGCGCAACAGGATCGGGTGGCGCAACAGGATCGCCGTAAGGATACGACAACGCTCGTGCGTAACCCCTTCGGGGGCGAGGCGGGGACGCGACAGCGGACGCGGCGTCGTTCTCTTGCGGCCCTCCCACGCAGCCCGTCGCGCTGCGTAGAATCTGCCCCGCAGCGCATCGCGATATTCGCGGGACAGGGCTCTGTCCGCAATCCGATTGGCTGCGGCATCGAGACGCGTTAGCAGCGCCGCACGTTGTTCGGGGCTGGCCTCCCCACCGGCTTCCCGCATCAGGTCGTACAGTGCATCGGCAAGTGGCGCGGCCGAGGTGAGAATACCGTGCATCGTCTCGACGCCCTGACGGACCAGGGAGTCGGGGTCTTCGCCGGCTGGTAGTCGGGCCAGGCGCAACGTTCTGTCGGTTGCCAGCATTGGCAGCGCCAGATCGGCGGCCCGCGCCGCCGCGCGACTACCCGCGGCGTCGCCGTCGAAGCACAGAATAGGTGCGGAAGCGAGCCGCCATAGCTCCTGCAGCTGTTCCTCTGTCAACGCAGTACCCAGAGGAGCCACGGCGCCCCGGATACCGGCCTGTGCCAGGGCGATCACGTCCATATAGCCTTCGACGACCACCAGTGGGGCCCCATTCCGCACCGCCTCCCGCGCCTGATCCAGTCCGTAGAGCGTGCGGCGCTTGGCAAACAGCGCCGTCTCCGGGCCGTTGACATATTTCGGCTGGCCGTCCCCAAGGATGCGCCCGCCGAAGCTGATCACCCGGCCGCGCCGATCGCGGATCGGGAACATCACGCGATTGAAGAACAGATCGAATGTCCGGCCGGTTTCATCGTCGCGTCGCATCAACCCGGCGTCTAGCAACTGCTCTTGAGTGACCCCCTCGCGCCCAAGATCGGCCAGAAGAGCGCCGCGCCCTTCTCCAGACCAGCCCAGACCGAAGCAGCGAATGGTGTCTTCCGATACGCCACGGCCATGCAGATAGGCCAGAGCGTGTCGACCTTCCGGCAGAAACAACCTGCGATGGAATCCAGCCTGCGCAGCCTCCAGAACGCTGGCAAGACTCAGCCGCTGCCGCTCCACTTCCGCCGCTTGCACCGAGGGCTTGGGCACCTCTAGTCCCGCCTCACTTGCGAGCCGTTCAACCGCCTCGGTGAAGCTGGCGCCCTCGCTCTGCATGACGAAACCGATCGCGTCGCCGTGCGCGCCGCACCCAAAGCAATGGTAGTGGCCATCCTCATACACGTGGAAGCTGGGAGTTTTCTCGCCGTGGAAGGGGCAGCAGCCTTTCCACTGGCGGCCGGAGCGCGCCAGTCGCACACGGCGGCCGACGACCGCCGCGAGGGGCGTCCGGAGACGGAGTTCGTCGAGGAAGGCAACTGGAAGAGGCATTAATTTATGGGCCCCCCGTCCCCCTCCTGCAAGGCGAGGGGGAACCTCCCTGGTGCCGCCGTTTAGACATCACGACAGCCTGGCCTTTACCATCGGACCTGCCGTCGCCAGGTTGAGCGTGGCGGCGTACTTGCTACGAAGCACCGCCATCACCCTCCCCATATCTTTGATGCTGGCAGCGCCCGTCTCGGCGATTGCCGTTGCGACCGCCTGTTCCATTGCCGTCTCATCCATCTGCTGCGGGAGAAACGTCTCGATGACTGCGATTTCGGCCTCTTCCTTGTCCACCAGGTCCTGTCGATGTCCCTGGCGATAGAGTTCCACCGATTCTCGGCGCGACTTCACCATGCCTCGCAACATGCCGACAATCTCCTGGTCGGGCACACGGTCGATCCCTTTTGGGCGTGCGGCGATGTCGACGTCCTTCAACCGAGCCAGAATCATGCGCATCGTCGAGGTCCGAGGCGCGTCACCGGCCTTCATCGAAGCCTTGAGCTGGTCAGTGAACTGCTCGCGCAGGCCCATGGCACATCCTCTAACAAAAATACCCTCTACTATATGTAAACCAGTTTCGAGGGACGGAAGAAACTTCCGGACTTCGTGCCGTCCGCCTTGCGCCCGGAATTGATTTCCCATATGCCGGCGGCCATGCCGATCGCCGTGGACACCATCATCGAAAGATTGGGCGGGCCGGAAGCTGCGGCACGGCTGACGGGTGTCGGAACCGAAGCGGTGCGCAAGTGGCGGCAGGCGGGTTTGATTCCATCGCGCCATTGGACCGCGGTGATCGCCGCCACCGGACTTAGCCTGGCCGACTTGCCGGGCGGCGCCGCGGCGCCGGCGGAGTCCGCCTTGGGCGAAAACGACACCGCACCCGCCGGAGCGACAGCAGTACTGGTGCTGGCCGACGGCGGGGTGTTCTGGGGCCGTGGCTTCGGCGGCCATACCGCGGCACCTGCCCCGGTCGGCGAGGTCTGCTTCAACACCGGTATGACCGGCTACCAGGAAACCCTGACAGACCCATCATATGCCGGGGAGATCATTACCTTCACCTTCCCGCATATCGGCAATGTCGGCAGCAACGGCGAGGACATCGAAGCAACGACCGTTGCGGCGCGGGGCCTGGTGGTCAAGCAGGACGTCACCGAGCCGTCCAGCTGGCGATCGGCGCAGCATCTGGATGCCTGGCTGAAGGCGCGTGGCATCACGGGTATTGCGGGAGTGGACACGCGGGCCTTGACCGTGCGCATCCGAGATGGCGGAGCACCCAACGGCGTGCTGGCATTCCCGCTCGATGGACGCTTCGACCTACCTGCCTTGCGTGCGCAGGCGGCGGCATGGCCCGGACTTGAAGGCATGGACCTGGCCCGGGAGGTTTCCTGCCAGCAGTCCTACGAGTGGGACGAGACACGGTGGGCGTGGCCCGCCGGAATGGGTCATCAGGCCGAACCCAGGCACCACGTCGTCGCGGTGGATTACGGCGCCAAGCGCAACATCCTGCGCTGCCTGGCTTCGGCCGGCTGCCGGATCACGGTGGTGCCGGCGACCGAGACGGCCGACGACATCCTGCGACGCCAGCCGGAAGGCGTGTTCTTATCGAACGGGCCCGGCGACCCGGCGGCGACGGCGCAGTATGCCGTACCGGCGATCCAAGGGGTGCTCAAAGCCGGAGTGCCGGTATTCGGCATCTGCCTCGGCCATCAGTTGCTGGCACTGGCATTAGGAGCGAAGACCTACAAGCTGGACCGCGGCCACCGCGGCGCCAATCAGCCGGTCAAGGACCTGACCACCGGCAAAGTGGAGATCACCAGCCAGAACCACGGCTTCGCCGTCGATCCCAGGACACTGCCCTCAAGTGCCAAGGTTACCCATGTGTCACTGTTCGATGGGTCGAATGAGGGCTTGGTTTGCACCGATCGTCCGGCTTTTTCGGTGCAGTACCATCCCGAGGCGAGCCCGGGCCCAAGTGACAGCCACTATCTGTTCGCGCGCTTCATCGACTTGATTGAACGGCAGGCATGAATGGACGCCCGGTCGCAACTGCTGATCGCCGCGTATCGTCACAGCATCAATGAGCCGAACGCTGAGGTCGCGCACCAGCGCTATCAGACGCTGGTCACAAATGCGATTGACTATGCCTGCTTCTGCGATACGGTTGCCGATCTGCTGCGCGAACGACTGATCTACGAGCCGGTCCGCTTACCGGAAGGCTCGCTGCAATGCCATTGGCATCTGCAATTGACCCAAGCGGGCGCAAGCGCCGCGCGGGCGCTTCTGCGCACTCCCGAATAACATAAGGGGCCGAATGCCCAGGCGCACTGACATCAATTCAATCCTGATCATCGGTGCAGGCCCGATCGTGATCGGTCAGGCATGCGAGTTCGACTACTCGGGTGCGCAGGCGTGCAAGGCGCTCAAGGCGGAGGGTTACCGGGTCATCCTGGTCAACTCCAACCCTGCAACCATCATGACCGATCCCGGCCTGGCGGATGCGACCTATATCGAACCGATCACGCCGGAAATCGTCGAGCGCATCATCTCACGCGAGAAGCCAGACGCGCTGCTGCCGACGATGGGCGGGCAGACAGCGCTGAATACCGCGATGCAGCTCGCTCGATCAGGCGTGCTGCAACGATACGATGTGGAGTTAATCGGCGCACGCGCCGAGGTGATCGATCGTGCCGAAGACCGTCTGAAGTTCCGCGACTGCATGGCAGACATCGGCATCGAATCACCGCGCTCAGCGATAGCGCATTCGCTGGAGGAAGCGCGCGCGGCGCTCGGGCTGACCGGTCTACCCGTCGTCATTCGGCCCAGCTTCACCTTGGGAGGAACGGGCGGCGGCATCGCCTACAACCGCGAGGAATTCGAGCAGATAGTCGCCGGCGGACTGGAGGTCTCGCCGACCACCGAAGTGCTGATCGAGGAGTCGGTACTGGGATGGAAGGAATTCGAGATGGAGGTGGTCCGCGACCGCGCGGACAACTGCATCATCGTCTGCTCGATCGAGAACGTCGATCCAATGGGCGTGCACACCGGTGACTCGGTCACCGTCGCACCTGCGCTCACGCTGACCGACAAGGAATATCAGCGGATGCGGGACGCCTCGATCGCGTGCCTGCATGCAATCGGCGTCGATACCGGCGGCTCCAACGTGCAGTTCGCGGTGAACCCGGCGGACGGCCGCATGGTGATCATCGAAATGAACCCGCGGGTGTCGCGTTCGTCGGCGCTGGCGTCCAAGGCGACGGGCTTCCCAATCGCCAAGATCGCAGCCAAGCTCGCGGTCGGCTACACGCTGGACGAACTCGCCAACGATATCACCCGCGTCACACCGGCCAGCTTTGAACCGACCATCGACTATGTCGTTGTGAAGATCCCACGCTTCACGTTCGAGAAATTTCCTGGGACCCCTGCCCTGCTGACGACGTCGATGAAGTCGGTGGGCGAGGCGATGGCGATCGGGCGCAGCTTCGCCGAAGCGCTGCAGAAGGGGCTGCGCAGTATGGAGACCGGGCTGTCAGGGCTCGACGAAATCGAGCCTCCCGGTGACGGTGGTCCGGATGCCTTTCGCGCCGCGCTGTCCGAACCACGGCCCGATCGGCTGCTGATCGCTGCGCAGGCGCTGCGTGCCCGCGTAGCGGTCGAGGACATCCACGACGCCTGCAAATACGATCCCTGGTTTCTGCGCGAATTGGAGAAGATCGTCGATGCCGAAAGGACGATTGCAGCGACCGGCCTGCCGCGCGAGGCCGGCGCGCTGCGTCGGATGAAGGCGCTGGGCTTCTCCGACCGCCACCTGGCGCAGCTGGCGAGATGCACCGAAGACGACGTTGCAGTGCTGCGGCAACAACTTGGTGTGCAGCCGGTATTCAAGCGGATCGATACCTGTGCGGCCGAGTTCGCTTCGGCGACACCCTATATGTATTCCACCTATGAAGGCGGCTATGGACCGCCGGTGTGCGAGGCAGACCCCACCGAGCGCCAGAAGGTGGTCATCCTTGGTGGCGGACCGAACCGCATCGGGCAGGGCATCGAGTTCGACTATTGCTGCGTCCACGCGGCCTATGCGCTGAAGGACGCCGGGTTCGAGACCATCATGGTCAATTGCAATCCGGAAACTGTCAGCACCGACTACGACACATCCGATCGGCTTTATTTCGAACCGCTGACGGCGGAAGACGTAATCGCTCTGGTACGACGCGAGGAGCAGCGCGGCACGCTGCTCGGCTGCATCGTGCAATACGGTGGACAGACACCGCTGAAGCTGTCGCAGGCGTTGGCGCGCGAACGGATTCCCATCCTGGGTACGACCGCCGATGCGATCGACATCGCGGAAGATCGCGAGCGCTTCCAGCGGCTGCTGCAAAGTCTCGGGCTGCGGCAGCCGGAGAACGGCACGGCTCGGTCAGCCGAAGAAGCCGAGGCCATCGCCGATCGCATCGGTTATCCGGTCGTGATCCGTCCCAGCTATGTACTCGGTGGCCGCGCGATGGAGATCGTCTATGACCGCGCCGGCCTGCATCGCTACATGCGCGAGGCGGTGCGTGTCTCGGGCGACGATATGACCCGCGCGCCGGTGCTGATCGATCGCTACCTGAACGACGCGATCGAGGTCGATGTCGATTGCATCGCCGATGGTGAGACGGTTTATGTCGCCGGAGTGATGGAACACATCGAGGAAGCCGGCATCCATTCCGGCGACAGCGCCTGCTCGCTGCCGCCATACACGCTGCCACCAGCGACGGTGACCGAGTTGAAGGCGGAAACCGAGGCGATGGCCAAGGCACTCGGCGTCGTCGGGCTGATGAACGTGCAGTACGCAATCAAGGACGATGTCATATACGTGCTTGAGGTGAATCCGCGCGCCTCGCGCACGGTGCCATTCGTTGCGAAGGCAACTGGAGTGGCCGTGGCCAAAGTCGGGGCTCGCGTAATGGCGGGCGCGCGGCTTGCCGATTTCCAACTCGATGACCTAGGTGTAGCGCCACACGTCGCGGTGAAGGAGGCGGTATTCCCCTTCGCGCGTTTCCCCAATGTCGACACGATCCTGGGGCCGGAGATGCGGTCGACCGGCGAGGTCATGGGACTCGACTCGAGTTTCGAGCGGGCATTCGCCAAATCACAACTCGGCGCCGGCATCATCCTGCCTGAGGCAGGAACGGTGTTCCTGTCCGTGAAGGACACGGACAAGCGCGGGCTGCCGGCACTTGCCCGCCGACTGACAGAGATGGGCTTCGCCATCATGGCCACCCGAGGCACTGCCGCGCGCATCCGACAATCGGGGCTGGCAGTCTCAGTGGTAAACAAGGTGCTGGAGGGCCGGCCGCATTGTGTCGATGCGATTCGCTCCGGCGACGTTCAACTGGTGATAAACACCGCTTCGACGCCGCAGTCGATCGCTGACAGCTTCACGATCCGCCGCAGTGCCCTGACTCACGGAATTCCGCACTACACCACCATGGCGGGTGCCCGTGCCGCAGTACATGCCATCGCGGCGTTGAAGTCGGGAGCGCTTGAAGTCGCGCCCCTCCAGTCCTATTTTCGCCGTTCGTTCTGAAGTGATCGCCGCCGCCCGGCGCGAGCCTGGTGGCGGCGTGTGTGCTTGGCCGGAACACGGCATTTCATTGGCTTCGACCACCGAAGGATTGAGTGACGTGCAGAAGTTTCCAATGACCGCCCCAGGACTTCAGCGGTTGAATGACGAGCTTCGCCAATTGAAGGCGGAGGAGCGTCCTGCGATCATTCGCCAGATCGCGGAGGCTCGCACCCACGGGGATCTGTCGGAAAATGCCGAATATCATGCAGCCCGAGAACGTCAGTCCTTCATCGAGGGTCGCATTGCGGAGCTGGAAGAAATAGTTTCGTCTGCAGAAGTGATCGATCCTTCCTCGCTGTCCGGCGAGCACGTCAAGTTCGGCGCGCATGTCCGGCTGGTAGAGGAGGAGACGGAGAAGGAATCCGCCTACCAGATCGTTGGCGTGCACGAGGCCGACATCAAGGGCGGACGCTTGTCGATCTCCTCTCCACTCGCCAAGGCACTGATCGGCAAGAAGGTTGGCGATACGGTCTCCGTGCCGGCGCCAGGTGGTGATCGCTCTTACGAGATTCTCGGCCTCAAGTTCGGCTGACGTGCTGCGCTTTGCTGACGTCGCTGCGGCGGCCGAGCGAATAGCCGGTCGAGTGCTTCGCACGCCGGCGCTTCCCAGCGACGCAGTCTCGCGCGCGACTGGTGCAGACGTGGTACTGAAGCTGGACAATCTGCAGGTGACCGGCGCGTTCAAGGAGCGTGGAGCGGCGAACCGACTGGCGCTGCTGACGGATCGCGAGCGGGAGCGTGGCGTGATTGCGATGTCGGCCGGCAATCACGCACAGGCGGTAGCGCGCCACGCGCGGCTCGCCAATGTCGGAGCGACCATCGTGATGCCGAAGTTCACGCCGAGTACCAAGGTGACGCGGACCACGTCCTGGGGCGCCAATGTGGTCCTGCATGGCGAGACGCTAGAGCAGGCCGCGGCACACGCAGAAAAGCTGGCCGCCGAGAGGGGCCTGGTGTTCGTGCATCCCTACGATGATGATCGCGTCATAGCGGGGCAAGGCACGCTGGCGCTGGAACTTCTGCAAGAAGTGCCGGACCTCGATGCGCTGGTGATCCCGGTCGGCGGCGGAGGACTGCTGGCGGGATGTGCAACTGCTGCCAAGGCGATGAAGCCTGACATTGCGATATACGGCGTCGAAGTCGCTGCTTACTCGGCGATGGCGCAGCGGTTGGCCGGCGAGCCCGTATCGGTTGGTGGTGCGACCATCGCCGAGGGCATCGCCGTGCGCGACATCGGCGAGAAGGCGTTCGCGATCGTGCGCGAAATGGGCGTCGAAGTGCTGGTTGTGCCGGAACACACCGTCGAGGAGTCGATCGGTCTGCTTGTCGAGGGGGCAAAGGTTGTTGCGGAGGGTGCGGGAGCTGCCTGCGTTGGTGCGCTGCTGGCCTACACTGAGCATTTCCGCGATCGTCGCGTGGGCGTGGCGATCACCGGCGGCAATATTGATGCGCGGATTCTGTCCAATGTTCTGCTGCGCAACCTGCTGCGCGACGGAAGGCTGCTGCGGCTCCATCTGCAGATACCGGATCGGCCCGGCGTGCTGGCCGATATAGCCGGCAAGATCGGCGATACCGGCGGCAACATCATCGAGGTCTCGCACCAGCGGTTGTTTGCCGCTTCGTCGGTGCAGGCAGCGGAACTGGAGGTTATGGTGGAGGCGCGCGATCCCGCGCACGCCGACACCATTCTTGAGGCTCTGGAACAGACGTACGTGGTGCGGCGGGTCTGAGCCGTCGAAACAGCGGCCACTAATCTACCTGCTTGTTGCTCTTGCCCTTGATCCTGCTGACTGTTGTTTCGGTATCGTGACGGTCGGAACTCGGTGCCCCTCTGGGTTCGTCCTGGTCGGCTATGTCAGCAACGCCGTGGCCATTCGGATCGTCGCGACGCGCGGCATCGTCGTCTTTCAGCGCACGATTACGGTCCGTAGCACCCCGATGACGCCCTGTCGCCGGCTCATCGCTTGGATTCTCGCCTCGAGACGGCATGCCATCGCTCCTGGGAACATCACGACCGGCAGTAACGGTTCAGGCTGCGCGTCGTTGCTCTCCCAGTCGCTCAGTTCTCCAGCACAATCCCGAACGTGTCCCGAAACCCTTGCCAGCCGACATCGGGAATCACCAGCGCGCGCGTATCACGCTGCTTCGCCACCCAGCCCAATTCGAAGCAACGGGATGCCAGCGCTGCACCGAGGCGGCCAGCCAGATGCGGCCGCCGCTCGCTCCAGTCCAGGCATGGTCGGCAGAACACGCGCCGCCCAGGGGCTGGCGATGCGCCGAATGTGCCGAGGAACTGTTGCCCGGCCTCGGTGACCTCACCGCCGTCCGAGCCCAGCGCCACGTGGCCGCGCTCCAGCAGCGCATCGGTCAACGCCACCCCCAGCCGTCCTGCCAAATGGTCGTAGCACGTGCGCGCCATCCGCAGCGCCTCGCCACCCCGCCAGGTGCCGGAGCGCGGAAGCTCGGGACCGGCCACGGCCATCACCCCCTCCAGCATCTGCCCGACCAATGGCGATGCGAGACGATAGTAGCGGTGCCGACCTTGCTTCTCTGCCGCCAGCAGCCCTCCTTCCGACAGCTTCGCCAGGTGCCCGCTCGCAGTCTGCGGCGTCACGTGTGCGGCATAAGCGAGTTCCTTGGCGGTAAGCGCCCTGCCGTCCAACAGCGCGGCGAGGATGTTGGCCCGCGCCGGGTCGCCCAGCAGCGCAGCGGTTGCCGCAATCCGATTGGAATCGCCCATGGCGCCCTCCTTCGTGCCTGGTCAAAGATAGGGCCAACTTGGCGGCCGTGCATGCGGTCATGCTTCGGCCGCCGCCGAAGTGAGAGGGTAGCACCGTGATATCAGCCGAGCAGGCCGGATTTCTTACGGCGCAACGGGTGGGGCGCCTGGCAAGCGCCGATGCCCGGGGCCTCCCGCATGTCGTTCCGGTATGCTTCGCATTTGAGGGCACGAACCTTTTCATCACGATCGACGAAAAGCCTAAACGAGCGGCTGCGCGGCCGCTGAAGCGACTGCGCAATATCATGGCCAACCCCGCTGTCGCGTTCGTTGCCGATCGTTACGCTGAAGACTGGCAACAGCTTGGCTGGGTGATGCTGCGTGGCAATGCAGAAATCCTTACACAGGGATCGGAGCATGATCACGCACAGGCGCTGCTCCGGGACCGGTATCCGCCATATCGCACTATGCAGTTGTCAGAGCTGCCGGTGATCGCAATCCGGATTGAACGTGTAACAAGCTGGGGCAACCTGTCGGTCCCACGTTGACCTGGATCAATGTGTGCCTTGGCCGATCGGCAGAAAACTCTCGCGTTGCCGCGCGGGTAAGAGCATGAAATTCGCATGATTGCATCACTCTGCAGCACCATTCCCTGGTCGGGTGGCCTGCTGACCGGACTGTTCCTAGCAGGACTTGCCGGCAGTGCGGCGCACTGTGGGCCAATGTGCGGTGGCTTTGTGCTCGGCCAGGTGGCCGATCGCATGGCATGCACGCCAGCCGCGCGTCTGTGCGAGTGGCGGCGAGTGAGCCAAGGGGCACTGCTGACCTATCATCTTGGTCGCTTGACCACGTACGGTGCCCTCGGAGCGCTTGCTGGTGCCTTACTAGGGCAGATGCCGTGGTTCAAATGGGCATCGCCGGCGCTATTGCTGTTTGGGGCTGCTCTGTTCCTGGCACACGCGGCACACGTGCTGACCGGGCCGGATCGGGCACCGATGGGGTGGGCCCGTGCCATCGCACGCATGGCCGCGCGCACGGGCGGCGGCTATCCGCTCGGAATCGTGCTTGGGTTCTTGCCTTGTGGATTTTTATACGCCGCACTGGCCACTGCAGCGGCGAGCGGAAGCGCGCTGCTTGGGACCCTTGGCATGCTCAGCTTCGGGATTGGCACGGTGCCTGCTCTCGCCGTCGTGGGTATTGCCGGACAATCGGCCGGCCGACGTTGGCCACGCGCAATCACTACCGCGGCGCCCGCGATGATGCTGCTGAATGCCGGGTTGCTGGCCACACTTGCAGTGGGCGCAGTCAATACGAATTTGTGATTGCGATACGCCGACGATTCGGTGCCCCTGTCGCGGTCCGGTCGGATGACCGCACGCATCGGTGTGATCCGCTTAACAGACTAGGTACGCCGCAGGCGACACGAAGCCCTTACACGAAAACAAGAGGGCTCCTCGTATGGCTGTCACTGCCACGTTTCTTCCCGGCGCCGGTCTATTGTCGACGATCGGTGACAACCTCAACAACACGATCACCTACAGCCGCAATGCCGCCGGCAACATCTTGGTCAATGGTGGCGCTGTGTCGGTCAAAGGCGGCACGCCGACGGTGGCCAACACCAGCCAGCTTCAAGCATTCGGCCTTGACGGCGACGATAACGTGGCACTCGATGAAGCCAACGGCGCTCTGCCTGCCGCGCAGCTGTTTGGCGGCGCAGGCAACGACACGCTGACCGGCGGTTCCGGCGCCGATCAGCTGTTCGGCCAGCAAGGCAACGACACGCTGCTCGGCAAAGGCGGTAACGATCTGCTGTTCGGCGGCGACGGCAACGATGTCCTGACAGGCGGTGATGGCGACGATCAGGTGTTCGGCGAGGGTGGCAACGACCGGATGATCTGGAACCCAGGCGACGACACCGATCTGTTCGAAGGCGGCGCCGGCACCGACACCACCGAGGTCAACGGCGGCAACGGAACCGAAACCTTCTCCATCACGGCGAATGGCACGCGCGTACGCATCGATCGACTCGACCCGGCACCATTCAGCATCGATATCGGCACGATGGAGAATCTCGTGCTCAACGCCAATGGTGGCGACGATGTCATCACTGCCGGGAATGGTCTTGCCAGCCTGATACAGCTCACCATCGACGGCGGTACAGGCAACGACAAGATCACTGGCGGCGACGGGAACGATGTGCTGCTGGGCGGTGACGGCAACGACCTCATCATCGGCGGCCGTGGCAACGACACGGCGCTGCTAGGCGCTGGCGACGACACGTTCGTCTGGAATCCGGGCGACGGCAGTGATGTCGTCGAAGGACGGGATGGCAACGACACGCTTCTGTTCAATGGCGCCAACGTCAGCGAAAAGATCGACATCTCCGCCAACGGCGGTCGTGTGCGCTTCTTCCGCGACGTCGCCAACGTCACCATGGATCTCAACGACGTCGAGACTGTTCAGTTCAACGCACTCGGCGGCGCAGACACTATCGTCGTCAACGATCTGAGTGGCACCGACGCGAATCTGGTCAGCATCGACTTGTCATCACCCGCCGGCAGCGGCACTGGCGACGGCCAGGCGGACATGGTGACGGTCCAGGGCACGGCCGGTGCTGACAACATCTCTTTGTCGGGCGACGCAGCCTCTATCGCGGTGCAGGGGCTGCCGGCCCAGGTCGTGCTCAAGGGCGCGGAAGGCAGCAACGACGCGCTGTTGGTCAACGGACGGGGTGGTGACGACAGTATAGACGCATCGGCCCTCAACGCTGGCCTGATCAAGCTGACGATCGATGCAGGGAGTGGCAACGACACCATCTTTGGCAGCCGCGGCGCCGATGTCTTGTTCGGTGGCGACGGCAATGACACAGTCACCGGAAGGCAGGGTGACGACGTGGCCTTTCTCGGCGCCGGCGACGATACGTTCGTGTGGAACCCGGGCGACGGCAGCGACACAGTCGAGGGTCAGGACGGCAAGGACACACTGCTGTTCAACGGCGCCAATGTCGGTGAGAAGATCGACATCTCCGCCAGTGGCGCCCGCGCTCGCTTCTTCCGCGACGTCGCCAACGTCACCATGGATCTCGACGACGTCGAGACCATACGATTCAATGCGCTCGGCGGTCCCGACACCATCACGGTCAACGATCTATCGAACACCGACGTCAAGCAGGTGTCGCTGGATCTGGGTATAGGCACCAGTGGTGATGGTGCGCCAGACCAGGTGGTCGTCAACGGCACGGCCGGCAACGATGCGATCAAAGTTGCGGGCAAGAGCGGCGCGGTTACGGTGAATGGGCTGCCCGCGCAGGTGCTGATGGCGCATACCGAAGGCGCCAACGACACGCTCACCGTGAACGGCGCGGCAGGCGATGACACGATCGACGCGTCCGGACTCGCAGCCGATCAGATCAAATTGGTGCTCAATGGAGGCACCGGGACCGACCTGATGGTCGGCAGCGGCGGCAACGATCTGATCATCGGCGGCACCGGCAATGACACGGCCTTGATGGGCGCGGGCGACGACACCTTCGTTTGGAACCCCGGCGACGGCAGCGACGTGGTCGAAGGTCAGGGGGGCAGTGACACGCTGTTGTTCAACGGCGCCAACGTCAACGAGAACATCGACATCGCCGGCAATGGCGGGCGCATTCGCTTCTTCCGCGATGTCGCCAACGTCACCATGGACCTGAACGGTACGGAGACTATCGACTTCCGTGCGCTGGGCGGTTCCGACAACGTCGTGGTCAATGACCTGTCCGGCACCGACACCAACCTGGTCAATCTGGATCTGGCCGCAGCGGGTGGTGGCCCCGACAACCAGGCCGACACCATTGTTATCAACGCGACTGCCGGCGATGACGTTATTCAGATTGTCGGCGACAGCACCGGTATCACCGTGCTGGGTCTCGCCGCCCAGGTGCGCATCACCAATTTCGATGCAAACGATCGCATCGTCATCAACGGTCTTGGCGGCGACGATGTCATCGTGGCCTCGGGACTGACTGCGGCGGCGCAACTTACCGCCAATGGCGGCGACGGCGATGACGTCCTGATTGGCAGCCCGGGCAACGACACGCTCACCGGAAGCGCTGGCGATGATGTGCTGATCGGTGGTGCAGGACAGGACGTTCTCGACGGCGGGCCTGGCGACAACATCGTGCTTCAGTCGCTCGTCGGACCGATCCGCGCTGCCTCGGTTTCGGCCACTGGTGCCGGTGCTAGCGCGGCCGCAAATACCAGCACGCCCGCGCTTGCCGGTACTGCTGTAAACGATGCCATCGCCATTGCTGACAACGGTGGCGACGTTACCGTTAACGGCTTGGCAAACCCGGTGACACTTCCCGCTCAGACTGGCGCCGTGATCGTCGTTGCGGGCCTTAGCGGCAACGATGTCATCGACGCCTCGGGTGTGTCATCACCAACCATGCAGTTCATACTCGATGGCGGTGCCGGCGACGATGTGTTGCATGGCGGCCGCGGCGACGATCTGCTTATGGGAGGCGCCGGTGCCGACCGCTTCACATTCTCCGGCCTCAATGGCACCGATACAATCGCTGGCTTCCAACACGGCACCGACCTTATCGACCTTATCGGGTATGGCTCGGCGCTCCGCAGCTTCAGCGACCTTGCCGGCACAATTTCGCAGGTGGGCGCCGATGTTCATGTCGACCTCGGAGCCAAAGTTGCCGGAGCAGGCACGATCGTCCTGCAGAACACGCAGTTGGCTAGCATAGGCGCTTCCGACTTCGCCTTCGCGTAGCGATCGTTGAACCCCTCCCCTCCTGGGAGGGGGCGCAACCCTTGACGGACGCTGTTCCGATTCCCAACTCGGCTGGCACTCGTAGTCAGGGAATGCCAAGCCGCCACCAAGGGGGTCGGCACGGCTGACGACGGTCGGCCGGGCGCGTTTGCACTTCCTGCCTGTGAGCAGCAGAGGGAGTGAACAATGCCACTGTTCGGCGATCCATTTGATGCGCTCAGCGGTCTCCAGCAGGCACTCGACTCGTATCGATCCAGCAGCTGGTTGACATCAGGCCCAAGCGGCGGCGGCAGCTATCCGCCGATGAACGTATTCCGCAAGGGCGACGACTTCATCATCATCACCGAGGTCCCGGGCATAAAGAAGTCCGACCTGCAAGTACAGGTGAAGGGCAATACGATCCGGCTGTCCGGCAGCAAGTCAGTGACCTATCCGGAAAAGGCAGGCGTGCACCGGCGCGAACGGCTTTCGGGCCGTTTCGACCGGGCGATGACGCTGCCGGTCGAGATCAACGCTGATGGCGTCAAGGCGGAATGCCGCGACGGCATCCTTGCGCTCTATTTGCCGCGCGCCGAGCGCGACAAACCTCGGTCGGTCCAGGTGGTATAAGGAGGTTCCGATGGCAACTCCGCAAGAACTCGCTGTCCGTGACAAGAAGGAATTGGTCAGCAAGGAAGAGAAAACGGTTCCTGGCCGGTCTTATGTTCCCTATGGCGACATCTATGAAACCGATGAAGCGCTTACGGTCGTGCTGGAAATGCCGGGCGTTGAGAAGAAGGACCTGGATATCTCGCTGGAAAACAACGTCCTGCGGGTGGATGGCCGTCTGGAGTTCTCCAAGTACGATGGGATGGAGCCGCTGTACACCGAATATAACGTCGGCCACTACACACGGTCTTTCACCTTGTCCAATAAGATCGACCAGGAGCACATCAGCGCACAGCTCGATGACGGCGTGCTGACACTCACTTTGCCGAAGGCCAAGGAGGCGCAACCCCGCCGCATCTCCATCGGCTGATATCATGCAAGATCATCCCCCTCCCCTTCGCGGGAGGGGGTCAGGGGGAGGGGCCGCTCAGAACTCCTCAGCCCAACTCACCAGCAAATCCACCAGCTCTGCTCGGTATAGTTGTTCATGAATATGTCGTAGCGCTCCTGCGGGTCCTGCCACAGATCGAAAACCTGCGGCACGGTCGCGACATACTGCTCCGCCCCCTTCCAGCCGAGGTCTGAATCGACTGCAAGGCCGCCGGTCTTCTCGCCGTCGCCGCCGCGTAGGTTGAAGGCGGCCTTGTAATTGCCGACTCGTGCGGCACCCGGCGTCAGCTCGTTCTCGGTGAAGTAGAGCCATGATGAATTTCGCGGCGACTTGCCCGTACCGAACAGCACAGCGAGAGATTATAACTGTCGAAGATGATCGGTTTTCCCTCGCGGTCATTCTGCGGCAGATTTGGCACCGCCGAGTGAGGCGAACGTCGCCATGTAGTCGAGGCCGCCGACGATCTCTGA
>JBKPSV010000281.1:0-18128 GCA_046735215.1 Pseudomonadota bacterium
GGCGTACGATCCGTCGGAGTGACCGCCGGTGCGTCAGCGCCGGAAATGCTGGTGCAGGGCGTGCTGGACGGGCTGCGCCGGTTCGGCGAGATCAAGATATCGACACAGGCCGGGGTAGCGGAGGACGTGCGGTTTCGCTTCCCCAAAGAATTGGCCGACACGTAAGGGATCAAGAATGGCCGTGCCGCTGAACCAGGCGCTGCGCGTTGGCGCCTATGTCCTGAAGCAGCACCTGAGCGGGCGCAAGCGTTACCCGCTGGTGCTGATGCTGGAACCATTGTTTCGCTGCAATCTGGCCTGTGCCGGATGCGGAAAAATCGATTACCCGGCTGAGATTCTGAACCAGCGGCTGTCGGTCGATGAATGTATGCAGGCGATCGACGAATGCGGTGCCCCGGTGGTGGTGGTCGCAGGAGGCGAGCCGTTGCTGCATCGCGAGATCGAACAGATCGTCGAAGGTGCGATTGCGCGCAAGAAGTTTGTCATCGTCTGCACCAACGCGTTGCTGCTGGAAAAGAAGATGCATCTGTTCCAGCCCAGCAAATGGTTCTCCTGGTCGGTGCACCTGGACGGGTTGCGCGAGGAGCATGACACGTCGGTGTGCCAGGATGGTGTCTATGACCGCGCGGTGGCGGCGATCGCTTCAGCGAAGCAGGCCGGCTTCCGCACGATTATCAACTGCACACTGTTCGACAACGCGCAGCCGGAGCGGGTGGCGACGTTTTTCGATGAGGTGATGGCGATGGGCGTGGACGGGATCTCCGTGTCTCCCGGTTACGCCTACGAGCGCGCACCCGACCAGCAGCATTTTCTGAATCGCCGCAAGACCAAAGAGCTGTTCCGCGGCGTCTTCGCGCGTCAGGGGAAGCGAAAGTGGGCATTCAACCAGTCGTCGATGTTCCTCGATTTCCTTGCCGGCAACCAGACGTTCCATTGCACGCCCTGGGGCAATCCGACGCGCACCTATTTCGGCTGGCAGCGACCCTGCTATCTGCTCGGTGAAGGCTACGCCAAGACCTTCAAAGAGCTGATGGAGGACACAGACTGGGATCGCTACGGCACCGGCAACTACGAAAAGTGCGCCCAGTGCATGGTTCACTCCGGTTATGAGGCGACTGCGGTGAACGAGACGATCCGCCGCCCATGGCGGGCGGCGGCACAGGCGCTGCGTGGTATCCGAACCGAGGGACCGATGGCGCCTGAGATATCGCTGTCGAACCAGCGCCCGGCCGAATACGTGTTCAGCGCACACGTCCAACAGGCGCTGGCGCGCATAAGGGCGCCCAAACAGGAACAGGTTGCCGAGGCGGACTGACGCTATACCGGTAGCTTGGATTTTGTTCGTGCGGGCGATGGTGTCACGGCGCTTCGTGCCCGTCACACGGTGATAGCGTTCCGGTGCGCCGCCAACAATCCCTGGATGCGCATCGAATCGGTGCGGCCCCAGCCGCACTCGGTGGCGACGCCAAAGCGCGGCACGACCTGATGGGCGGCAGCAATGCGTGCGCGGTCGCCGTCGGCATCAGCATGATGAATTAGGCCAAGATACAGCGTCGTGCCTGAGAGCGGCAGTTCGCGCAACGGGGCGAAATATCCATCATCGCTGCGGTCCTTCGGCACCGGCAGGTGCAGGAAATCCACCCGCCGCCGCAACTGCGACTGCAGGCCGCGCGTCATCTCGACCATGACCGCCATGTCCTTCGGCATGATCAGGTGCTCGTCGCGCGGCGAGCCGTAGCAAAGGTGGTAGCCACACTCGACATCCTCCGGCACAGCGTCGCCGAGGCGCGCCAGTTCGGCGGCGATATCGGATTTATAGCTGGAGGGACGGTGCGCGAAGTAGTTCTCGAAGACCAATACCTCCTGGCATACATCCCACTGGATCGACAGATCGCGATGGGGAATGGCCTCGACGATTTCCCGCAGCGCGGTCAGCAGTGACCGTTCGTAGGCAGGAAGGTAGGCGGCCAGCGAACCGGGACTGACGTACATGTAGCCAGAGGCCATCGGGGTGGGCAGACAGACAAGGAACCTCATTCCGGCGGGAAGCTCGCCGCTGTCGCGCAGGCGACAGAAAATCGCATAGGAGTCGCGGGCTGCCGAGGCGTAGCCGGTTTCAAAGGTTACGGACGATGGATCAATTCCCGTCCTGAAGCGTAGCCAGTCGGTGGTACGAAGCAGCTGGCCATCCCACTGGTGCAATTCGAACGGTGGCGTGTCGCTATCAGGCTCCATCGCCGGGTGCTGCAACAGCATCTCACGCTGCCACCAGATCCAGCGGCCACGTTCACCGGTTTCTCCGTCCGGAATGCGCGCGAGATGCGGCCCCAGTTCGCGCGCGATGGTGCGGAACACCGCTTCTGCGTCGGACAGCGGTACGCTGCCGACAAGATGGGCGCCGATCACAGCTTTCATACGAGTCCTCCACTTGGAATCCGACGGCGCACCTGGCGCGGCCCAACCCACATGTCGCGGTGGCGGAGAGGATGGCGGCCACCATACGCTCCATCCGCGAGTGCACATCATGCAACTCGACCTTCATGGCGGCATCAAGAAGAGGTTGCTCCGGAACATCTTGCTGCACATGCTGCCACCGAGCCGATACACGATTGCAGCGCTGCAACAAATACCCGCCTGTTCACTCGTCGTTGACGGGTGAGCCCCTGGTCTGCTTGACCCGCCCACGATGCGCCTTGTCATGACGGTGGCGGCGTCTGGACGCAGCGGTGGGGCGGGTGGCGATTCGTATTGCTGGGGGGTCTGCCGCCTGCTGGATCAGCTGGATCAGTGTATCCAGCGCGGCCCGACGGTTCCTTTCCTGCGTGCGAAACCGCTGGACGGTAATCAGCACATCTCCCTGCTGTGTCATTCGGCGGCCGGCAATCGCGCGCAGCCGGCCCTGTATGTCCTGTGGCAGTCCGGAGGCAGCCGGACTAAATCGCAGCTGCACCGCCGTTGCGACCTTGTTGACGTTCTGTCCGCCAGGGCCCGATGCGTGCACGAACGTCTCGACGATGGCATTCTCGTCGATCGCGAGCGATGGGCTGATCGAAATTATCCCATCGCGAAACTCGCCGCGTCAGCTGCGCTTGCGGCGAGCTGGCGCGCGTTTCGGGCGTCGGCCGGACTTGTGCCCTAGCCCGATCTTTTTTGCCAAGGCGGAGCGCGTCTGCGCATAGTTGGGGGCTACCATCGGGTAGTCGCGCGGCAGGTCCCACTTCTCGCGATATTGCTGCGGCGTCAACTTATGGTCAGTCATCAGGTGTCGCTTCAACATCGAAAAGCTCTTGCCGTCTTCCAGGCAAACGATGCGGTCCGAGCGCACCGATTGCTTCACTGGGACAGCCGGTGTTGGCTTTTCCGTCTGCTCTGGAGCTCGACCTATGTTCAGCAATGTCCGGTATACTTCTTGGATTAGCGCAGGCAATGCATCCGGTGTGACGGCGTTATGTCGAACGTGTGCCGACACGATCTGGGCGGTGAGCCCAAGAATCTGGTCAGTCGTTTCGTTCATTGTTTGCCCCATTCAACCCGGATTGCACACTAACTTTATTCCGGCGAACGGCGCTAGTACCCGGAGTAGCTGGAGCGCAGTCTGACACGTGAGGCTGAGGCACCTTTCAGCAATAGTAGGTACTAGTGGTGCTTCGAGCGGGGGTCTTGCGGCTGCGCCACCAACGATACCGACAGATCTCGTTGCCGAACTTTGCTGGCCAGCACTGAGGACGCGCTACCCGGGACCATCGCCGTATGTCGGACCGAAGTTGGGGCGAACATGCGTTATCGGCAAGCCACATCCAGCGAGTTGGAGTACAATCGCAACCATCGTGGCCAACTGTCGAATCGCACTCTGTCGCACTGAAGATACTCATCCTTGGTTCAAACTAGGTCCTGATCAGCCCGCCCTCGCCCCATGTTTGCCGCGATCGAAACAGCCGACGACCTCTGAACTTGGCGCGGCGAGATGTTCCCGCATTGATCAGACGCAATATGGCTGCGGTTCCCAGAGATTTCCATAGTCCCGACGCGGAGTGCGCGGAGGTGCCAGCGCGGCCCTATTCGAGCCGTCACTGGCGTCACCTCGACCTTCAATGCGACTGCCGTTGTGGTAAGGCTCCTGTGTCTCGCACGACTACGGCGCGACGTGGCATCGGCAGCAGCATGCCAACCTGCTGGCGATAGCGGCGATACTGCTCGCCGAAGAGCCGGATCAGATCGCGCTCTTCAAGCTGTATAGCGATCAGAATGTAGCCCGTTGTCGCGATTGAGAACAGAAGGTGGCCCGCGGTCATCGACGGCGTCGACCAGAAGGCGAGCAGGAAGCTCAGGTAAATCGGATGGCGGACGTGGCGATAGAGAGAGGGTGTGTGAAATTTGGCATCGGGCAATTCCTTGCTGAACATGCGAGCGAAAACCTGGCTGAGACCAAACAGCTCAAAATGACTGATCAGGAAAGTGCTCACAAGCAGCAATGCCCAGCCGAACCAGAAGACACCGTGGAGTATTGCTGCCATCAGCGGGTTCCGCACGGTCCAGATGAGATCGGGCATCGGCCGCCACTGCCAGTACAGCAGCAACAAAGCCAAGCTGGCAAACAGGACATAGGTGCTGCGTTCGATCGAACGGGGAACCACTCGGGTCCAGACCCGCTTGAATCCCGGGCGCGCCATCACGCTGTGCTGGATGGAAAATATCGTGAGCAGCAGCACATCGATCAGAAGACTCTGCAGCAATGGCTCGGCCATTCCTGAATCGATTGACTTTGGCACAACGAGATTGCCTACGAAGCCGATCGCATAGAGCAGAGTGAAGACAAACACGGCGTAGCTACTGACGCCGTACAGCATTGCAAGCAATCCTGGCATTTTCTTGCCTCCCAAAGAGTTGCCGGCAGCAACTAGTTGCGGAGAGCAGGAATGACAAACGATCGATTCTCACCGCGCAGGTGAGCGGAAGTCATGCGTCCGCCGGCGCGAGCCGGCGGTGGGCCGCCGACCTACTGTGCGGCGACAGGCACCGGCGCGGCGGTAAGCTTCCCCAGCAGCGTGCCTCGCTGTTTCTCGGCCTCCAGGCGGTTGGCGTCCTTCACCGGGCCGAAGCCGCGGATCATGTCGGGCAACTGCGCGAGCGCCACGGCGACATCCAGATTGTCCGGCCGGAGCGCAGCGATGACCGCCCGGAGATCGCCAAAGTATTGCCCGATCAGCGCGCGTTCCATCCGCCGCTCCTGCTGCCGGCCGAATGGATCGAGTGGAGTGCCACGAAGGTACTTGCCGTGCTGCAACACGCGGAACAGCGGCAGCCCGATCCAGCCGGGCAGTGCAATTTTGCGGCGGCGCCCGGTCGCCGGATCGATACCGCGGGTCAGCGGGAGTGACAGATGGAATACCGGCTTGTTGCCATATGTCGCGGCAGCATGCAGACGGGCCACCTCGTATTCATCCTTGTACGCCATCACCCGATAGAGACCCTCGGCTGCCGCGCGCGAGAGTGGTCCCGGCGCGCCCATGACCTGCGCCTCGCGCGTGATCACCTCGCCGACCAGCGCGCGGTAGCGCCTGGCCAGCCTCTTGCCCTGATAGGCAACCAGCGCTGCGGCACGCGCCCCGATCAGCGCATCCAGGTCCGCGGGCGGCGCTTCCACCATGTGAACAAGAATCTCATCTTCGAGTTCCGGCTTTTCGGCGAGGATGCGACCCCACAGGAAAGCGCGCCGATTCAACTCGACCGCCGCGCCGTTCAGTTCGATCGCGCGCATGATGGCGGGCTCGCTGACCGGGATGAGACCGCGCTGCCAGGCAAGGCCCAGCAGCATCGTGTTCATCGCCTGCGCGTTGCCGAACAGGTGCTCGGCCAGGCGTACCGCGTGCAGGTAGACCGAAGCCGCCGGATCGGTGGCACGCTCGATCGTACGCCGGTGCAGCACGGCATCGATCAGTAGATTGGCGTCGTGCTTGAAGGCGGCGGTCGCGGCGAGATCGAGGTTGCCGATAACCGCCGACGAAGCGGCGTTCCGTTCCAGCACGCCGGGGCCTGCGCCAACCGCCAGGTCCGCTGCGATCATGACGTCGGCGGTGCCCAGAGGGATCCGCACCACGTCAAGCAAGGCGTCGTCGTCGGCGATCTGCACATGCGCGACGACGGTGCCGTTCTTTTGCGCGAGCCCGGTGAAGTCGAGCGTGCGGACAACCTTGCCTTCCAGATGTGCCGCCATGGCCAGGATTGCGCCGGAGGTGACAACGCCGCCGCCGCCGATGCCGGCGAACAACGCGCGCCATGGCTGCTGCACGGATGGGATGACCGGCGGCCTCAGGTCGGCTGCGAGTTCGCCTTCGCGCGCCTTCCAGTGCGGATCGGCGTCTGGCGCCTCGGGCGGTCCGGCCACGGTGACGAAGCTTGGGCAGAAGCCCTTGAGGCAGGATAGATCGACATTGCAGCTGGTCGGGTTGATGCGGCGCTTGCGGCCAAGCGACGTCTGCACGGGCTCGATCGCAATGCAGCTCGACTGCTTCGAGCAGTCGCCGCAGTTCTCGCAGACCTGTTGATTGATCACCACGCTTTGCACCGGCTGCGGCATCTTGCCGCGCTTCCGCCGGCGGCGCTTCTCGGTGGCACAGACCTGGTCGTAGATCAGGACGGATACGCCGTCGTAGTCGCGCAGTTCACGCTGCACCCGATCGAGTTCGGCGCGGGTGTGACGCGTCGTGCCGGGGGGCAGTGCGGCCGGCTGGGGCAGTCGCTCTGCCTCGTCGGCCACCACGGCGATGCGTTTGACGCCCTCCGCAGCGACCTGTGCCGCGTATTGCGGCACCGTGTAGCCGCCTTCTGCCGGCTGGCCGCCGGTCATCGCCACAGCGTCGTTTACCAGCAGCTTGTAGGTAATGCGGGTGCCGGCCGCGACCGCCTGGCGGATCGCCATGATGCCGGAGTGGGTATAGGTGCCGTCGCCCATATTGGCGAAGACGTGCCGGGTGTCGGTGAACGGTGCCATGCCGACGAAGGGTGCGCCCTCGCCGCCCATATGCGTGAAGGTCCGTGTCTGGTCGCTTTCGTCGAGTGCCATGAAGTGGCAGCCGATGCCGGCGGTGGCGAAGCTGCCATCCGGCAGGCGCGTCGAAGTGCCGTGCGGGCAGCCGGCGCAGAATGCGGGGATCCGTCGCAGCAGGCCCGGCGGACGCTGCGGCAATTGAGAAGCCGACGGATCCTGCACGTTCAGGCCGGCGGAACGCAGGAAAGCGGCGAGACCGGCGGCGACGATTTCCGGCGACAGCTCCATGAGCTGCGACAGCAGCGGGGCGCCAGCAGGATCGGTCTTGCCGCTGATCGTTGGACGCTGATCGGCAGGCAGATTGTACAACGCATCGCGGATCTGCGATTCGACGAAACTGCGCTTCTCTTCGACCACCAAAAGGGCACGCTTGCCGCGGGCAAAGGCGCGGAGACCTTCGGTCTCCAGCGGCCAGGTCATCGCCACCTTGTAGAGCGCAAGCTGCGGATGATGCTCCAGATCGAGCATGCGGAGCGCCCGCATCGTGTCCTCGTGCGCGCGGCCCACGGTGACGATGCCGACGGGCGCGTCGTCGCTGCCAAGAATTGGGCGATCGAGTCGATTGGCGCGTGCCCAGGCGAGCGCGGCCGGAAGGCGTTCATCGACGACGCGGCGCTCCAGCTCGGCCCGGTCAGCCGGAAAGCGCAGGGTGGGGTCGTAGTTCAGACCGTGTGGCGGCAGAGCGAAATCGGGGGCAACAAAGGAACGTGCCGACGGAACGACCAGGCTGGCGGACTGCTCGGCGGTTTCGGCAGTGGTCTTCAGCGCGACCCAGAGGCCGCAGAAGCGCGACAGCGCAATGGCCGCAAGCCCGAAATCGAGAATGTCCTCAACCGAGGCAGGATTCAGGACCGGAATGCACACGCCTTCGAACACGTGCTCGGTCTGGTGCGGGTAGGTGGAAGAGTGCGCGCCGTGGTCATCGCCGGATACCGCCAACACGCCGCCATGCTTCGCGGTGCCAATGAAATTGCCGCAGTGAAGCGCATCGCCGGCTCGATCGACCCCAGGACCCTTGCCGTACCACATGCCGAACACGCCATCGACGCGCTTGCCGGGAAATGCGTCGAGCTGCTGCGTCCCGTACAGCATGGTGGCGGCGAGGTCTTCGTTCACGCCAGGCTGGAAGCGGATGTTGTGCTCCGACAGCAGCTTGTGGCGATGCCAGGCTTCGCGATCGAGACCGCCCAGCGGGGAGCCGCGATAGCCGGAGATCAGGCCGCCGGTGTTGAAGCCTGCCGCGCGGTCAAGCCGTGCCTGCTCCAGCAGGACGCGGATCAGCGCCTGGATGCCGGACAACAGAACGGGCCTGTCGAGATCGACGAAGCGGCTTTCCAACGTGATCGTTGGGCCGAGACCGATGTCCATCTGGGTCATCTCTTATGAGTGAGGCCGTATCGGGAAGATAGGATTGCGGCAGCGATCTTGCCATGTGGGGCGAGGGCGCGCACACGGAATTGGGGAAATGGCGACGAAGCTGCGCCCGTGTGGCCCCGCGCGACGTGTCATTGCGAGGAAATCAGAGGCGAAGCAATCTCGCTCATGCATGGCCGATCGGAGCAGAGTCGAATGCCGCTTTCCTGGGACGTCGAAGCCGACGTCATCGTTGTCGGTTTCGGTGCCGCCGGGGTGGCCGCCGCGGTCACCGCGCACGATCTCGGGGCCAAGGTCATCATTCTGGAGAAGGCACCGGAAGGCCAGCATGGCGGCAATACCCGCGTCGCTGGCCAGGGATACCTGAATACATCCTCGGTCGAACCGGCGGTCGCCTATCTCAAGGCGCTGTGCGGCCCCTTCGCCGTGCCGGAGGCGATGGCGCAGGCCTGGGCGGAGGAGATGTGCCAGAACAACGCCTGGCTTGCGGGCCTGGGCGGGGACCCGCAGGAGCACCAGCATCCGCCGGTCGGCATCGAGTTTCCCGACCTGCCCGGTGCCGACTGCGTGCACAAGTTCCATGACGGACCAACCTATGGCTATTCGCTCACCTGGCAGCGGTTCGAGAGCCTGGTGCTGCAACGCCCCATCGCGGTGATGTATCAGGCACCGGGTCGGCAACTGATCCAGCACGACATCAGCAAGGACATTCTCGGGGTCCGCGCTCAGCAGGCAGAGCGCTCGATCGCGGTGAAGGCGCGTCGGGCGGTCGTGCTGACCTGCGGTGGCTTTGAAAACAACCAGGAGATGATCCGCAATTACCTTCCTGGCGTTCCCTCCTGTTATACGTCCGGATCGCCGTATAATGAGGGCGACGGCATCACCATGGCCATGTCGGTGGGCGCCGACCTCTGGCACATGAACAACTACGCCGGACCCTCGATGGCGCTGAAGGTGCCCGAGGTGCGCACCAGCTTTTCGATGCAAGCACTGCACTACAGCAAGCAGATGCCGGGTGGCATGATCGTGGTGGGGCTAGATGCGCGGCGTTTCACCGATGAGAAGTATAAGACCCGCCACGGCAAGGTGCCGGTCAACGGACGCTGGCTGCCACTGTCGACCCCGTGTCCCATGTTCATGATCTTCGACCACACGATGTTCAGCGCGGGCCCGCTCTACGACATGCACCCGAGCCACGGGTGGACGCAGATCATCGAGCGCTATGATTGGAGCGCGGACAATCAGGCCGAACTGGCAAAAGGCTGGATAAAGGTCGCCGACACGGTCGCGGCATTGGCTGAGAAGCTGGGGCTTGATCCGCGCGCGCTGGAGGACAGTGTTGCGCGGTGGAATGGCCACTGCGATACCGGCCACGATGGCGATTTCGGCCGCACCCTGATGTTGGCGCCGATTGCCAACGGGCCGTTCTATGCGGTGGAATTGTCGCCATCGATGCTGAACACGCAAGGTGGTCCGCGGCGCAATGAGAAGGCGCAGATCGTGCGGCCGGACGGTTCGCCGATTGCGCGGCTCTACAGCGCGGGTGAACTCGGCTCGATCTACAGCTATCTGTATCAAGGCACGGGCAATATCGGTGAGTGCCTGGCGTTCGGCCGGATCGCGGGAAGGAATGCCGCGGCGGAGCAGCCGTGGGTGTGAGAGAGCTGCGCCAATGTCCATTGTACCGATCAAGGGTCTGTTCGAAGCGCATCTGACGGTCAGCGATCTGGATCGCTCGATTGAATTCTATCGCGACATCCTTGGCCTGCCGCTCGCGCACCGCATCCCGGCGCGTAACGTCGCGTTCTTCTGGGTGCCGTCATCCGACAAGGCGATGCTCGGTCTGTGGTCGATCGGCACATCACCACTGCGCCTGCGTCTGCATATCGCCTTCGATGTGGCGCTGCCGCAGGTGTTCGAGTCGGTTGCGGCGCTGCGGCGAGCGGGGCTGACGCCGCGTTCTGGGAATGGCACGCCGATCGACGAGCCCGTGGTGCTATCGTGGATGCCGGCGGCGAGCGTGTATTTCGACGATCCGGATGGGCATTCGCTGGAGTTCATCTGCATGCTGGACGAGACACCACGACCTGATCTGGGTTTCCTATCGTGGTCCGAGTGGAGGCGCGCATGAGCGACGAGGTTCGCGTCGAGCGACGGGACGGCTGGCGCAAGCTGGTGATGAACCGGCCCGAAAAGCTGAACGCAGCGAACGAAGCGATGCTGCGAGGCTTGCTGCACGCGTTGCATGAGGCGGAAGCCGACCGGTCGTGCCGAGCGCTGCTGCTGACCGGTGAGGGCAGGGGGTTCTGCTCCGGTCAGGAACTCGGACCGGCGGTGATGCCGGGGCAGGCCGATCTTGGCGCCATCGCCGCGCTGCATCATCGCTTCGTGCACCGGCTGCGAGAGGTGCGCCTGCCGGTGGTTTGCGCGGTGAATGGCATCGCCGCGGGTGCCGGCGCAAGCTACGCCTTGGCGTGCGACATCGTGCTCGCGGCGCGCAGCGCGAAGTTCGCGCAGGCGTTTATCAAGATCGGCCTGGTGCCGGACTCCGGCGCGAGCTTCTTTCTGCCGCGGCTGATCGGTGAGGCGCGGGCGCGAGCGCTGATGATGCTCGGCGAGACGATCGATGCCGAACGCGCGGCGGCGTGGGGCATGATCTGGCGGATGGTCGAAGACGCGGAATTGTCAGCGGAGGCAGAAAAGCTCGCCGCGCATCTGGCAACGCAGCCGACCGAGGCGCTGGCAGCGATGAAGCGCATGTTCCTTGCGTCGGCGACGAATACGCTGCAGGCGCAACTCGATGTGGAACAGGATCTGCAGCAGGCTGCTGGACGCAGCGCCGACTATGCCGAAGGCGTGCGGGCGTTCATGGAGAAGCGATCCCCGGTGTTCGGACGGCGTGCATGAACGATGCGGCCGGCGCGGGTGTGGTCCGGGCGCGAGCGGAGGCAATGTGGGCAGAGGATCGCGCCAGCGTCGGGCTCGGCATGCGATTGGACGAAGTCGCGCCAGGTGGCGCGCGGCTGTCGATGACGGTCACCGAGGCCATGACGAACGGACACGGGATCTGCCATGGCGGCTTCATCTTTGCTCTCGCGGACTCTGCGATGGCTTTCGTTGTGAATCCACGCGGTGAGCCTGCCGTTGCGCAGCACGTCTCGATCAGCTTCATCCGGCCCGCGCACGTCGGGGAGGTGCTGGTTGCGGATGCAACGGAACGGATGCATGCGGGGCGCTCGGGTATTTATGATGTTCGTGTGTCCACTGCGGATGGCGAACTGGTGGCGGAGTTTCGAGGGCATTCACGCACGATCCGCCCCCTCCCCCCATCCCCCCGGATCAAGTCCGGGGCAGGCTCCTCCTGCGAGGGGAGGGGGAGATGATGATCGGGCTCGATGCAATCGAGACTGCTTCGCGCGACGAAATTGCGGCGCTGCAGGTCGAGCGGCTGGCCTGGACGCTGCGACACGCCTACGCCAACGTGCCGCATTACCGTGCTGCGTTCGACGCGGCGGGCGTGCATCCGGACGACTTCCGCACGCTGGAAGACCTGGGAAGATTTCCGTTCACCACCAAGCAGGATCTAAGAGCGAATTATCCATTCGGCATGTTCGCCGTGCCGCGCGAGAAGCTCGTTCGCGTCCATGCGTCGTCCGGCACGACGGGTAAGCCGACCGTGGTCGGCTACACGGCAAAGGACATCGAGATCTGGGCGCATGTGGTGGCGCGCTCGATCTACGCCGCGGGTGGCCGGCCCGGAATGATCGTGCATGTCGCCTATGGCTACGGGCTGTTCACCGGTGGTCTTGGCGCGCATTACGGCGCGGAGAAGCTGGGCTGCACCGTGGTGCCGGTGTCGGGTGGCATGACCGAGCGGCAGGTACAGCTGATCGCCGATTTTTCTCCCGACGTGATCATGGTGACGCCAAGTTATATGTTGGCGATTCTTGATGAGTTCCGACGCCAGGGTATCGATCCGCGCGACTGCTCGCTGAAGATCGGTATCTTTGGCGCAGAACCCTGGACCAATGCGATGCGTCGCGAGATCGAGGACGGGTTCGCGATGGACGCGGTGGACATCTACGGTCTGTCCGAGGTGATGGGGCCGGGCGTCGCGAATGAGTGCGTCGAAACCAAGGACGGGCTGCACATCTGGGAGGACCATTTCTATCCGGAGGTCATCGATCCCGATACCGGTGCAGTGTTGCCGGAGGGGGAACGCGGCGAACTGGTGTTCACCTCACTCACCAAGGAAGGCATGCCGGTCGTGCGTTATCGGACGCGCGATCTGACGCGGCTGCTGCCGGGTACGGCACGGACAATGCGGCGGATGGAAAAGGTGACCGGGCGGTCCGACGACATGGTGATCGTGCGTGGTGTGAATATGTTTCCTACGCAGATTGAAGAGCAGTTGCTGAAGAGCGAGGCGTTGAGCGGACACTATCAGATCGTGCTGACTCGCGAAGGACGAATGGACGATGTCGCGGTGCATGTCGAGGCGCGGCCCGAGTTCTTCGATCCAGTGCTGCTGCAGGCGGAAGCAAAGATTGTGGCGGCGCGCATCAAGGACACGATAGGGCTGACCACGCGTGTTGTGGTCGAGCCGCCGGATGCTATCGAACGCTCGCTGGGCAAGGCGCGACGTGTCATCGATCAGCGGCCGCGCGAATAGCGCAGCCGGCCAGGACGATCAGCTTCAGACAGAGGACAGCGGCGGAGCCACATCTTCCAGTGCGCGTCGTTCGGCGGGGACGGCCAGCCATGCAGCAACCACTGCAGCGCCCACCATCAATGCGCCGCCGAGCAAATAGCCCCAAAGAATCGTTACCCGCTCTCCGGTGTCGATCAGTGCGCCGAACAGTGCCGGACCGACAACGCCGCCGACGCCAGTGCCAAAGGCGTAGAACAGGGCAATGGCGATGGCGCGCATCTCCAGTGGAAAGCTCTCGCCCACGGTCAGATAAGCCGAGCTGGCTGCCGCCGAAGCAACGAAGAAGATCGCGGTCCACGCCAATGTCTGTTGCGTGGCGTCCAGGTAGCCTGCGGCGAACAGCCAGCCGGTGATTGCCATCAGGATCCCTGAAATGGCGTATGTTGCGGTGATCATGCGTTTGCGGCCGAGTGTGTCGAACAGTCGACCCAACACCAGAGGGCCGAGAAAGTTGCCGAGCGCGAATGGCAGCATGAACCAGCCGATGTCGCCAGAGGGTATATTGTAAAACTGCTGCAGGATCAGTGCGTAGGTGAAGAACACCGCGTTGTAGCAGAAGGCCTGCGCGGCCATCAGCGCAACGCCGAGAATGGTGCGCCGGCGATAGTCGGTCAACAATGCTCTGGTCGCCGGCAGGAACCACGACTGCACATCCGTACGCAGCCGCAACGCCTGATGCGGCACTGGCGGCAGCGGCTTGCCGGTCGCCTGCTCGACGCGCCGTTCGATCTCGGCCACCACGCGTTCGGCTTCCTCGGGTTGGCCATGCGTCATCAGCCAGCGCGGGCTTTCCGGCAGGTGTCGGCGCAACAGCAGCACGATGAAGCCGAGCGCACCGCCGATGATGAAGGCGAAGCGCCAGCCGTAGTCACCAGGGATCAACGCACGATCCAGCACCAGCAGTGCGCCAAGAGCGCCGATGGCGGCACCGAGCCAGAAGCTGCCGTTGATCACGAGGTCGGTGAAGCCGCGTCGCCGGGCCGGGATCAGTTCCTGGATCGTCGCGTTCACCGCGGCATATTCGCCACCGATGCCGGCGCCGGTCAGCAGTCGGAAAAATGCGAACGACCAGAAGTCCCACGAAAGTCCGCAGGCGATGGTGGCCACCAGGTAGAGCAGCACCGTGATGCTGAAGAGCTTCTTGCGTCCGAGCCGATCGGTGAGCCAGCCGAAGAATAGCGCGCCGGCGACGGCGCCGATGAGATAGGCGCTGGCGGCGAGTCCGACCTGGGCGCCGGTCAGGCGCAGCACGGGACTTTCAGTGAGCGCGCCGGACAGCGAGCCGACGATCGTCACTTCCAATCCGTCGAGCACCCAGGCGATGCCGAGGGCGATGATCACCAACCAGTGAAACCGCGACCAAGGCAGGCGATCAAGCCTGGCGGGCACATCGGTTTCGAAGACGGCAGCGCTATCCGGCATGTCGTTTGGTCCGTATCCCTGGCATAGTGTGTGAAGAACGTCGGGGAGATCGAACATGGACGACTTTTCGGCCGAGGTAGAGGCAACAATTTCGCGATGGCATGGGATTACGGCGCCCAACGATCCGGCGCGGCGAATGGCGGCGGAGCTGATTTCGACCATCCGCGCCTTCGAAGCGCTGCGCGGCACGCTGGTGTTCGAGGACGAGCCGTCGAGCTTTGAGGCAGCCTTGCACGAAGCGAAGGAGTGACCGCGATGACAGATCTTGCAGACCTGTCGTTGGTCGAGGCGGCCGATGCAGTGCGGAGCGGCGACGCAACGTCGATGGAATTGCTGGACGCCTGCTGGCGCAACATGGAGGCGGTCAATGGCGAGCTGAACGCCACGATCTGGCTGGATCGCGAGGCTGCCGAGCAGTCGGCGCGCGCGGCGGATCGTGCCGTGCGCGAGAAGTCTTGGACCGGCCCCCTGCACGGCGTGCCGATGATGCACAAGGACATGTACTATCAGGCGGGCAAGCTCAGCACCTGTGGCTCGGCTTTACGCAGGGATTGGCGACCTGCCGTCACCGCAACAGTGATGGAGCGGTTGAGTGCCGCCGGCGCGTACACGTTCGGTGGCCTCAACATGGCGGAGTTCGCACAGAACCCGACGGGTCACAACCGCACGTTCGGCGACTGCCACAATCCGTGGAACCTGCCGTACATTACCGGAGGATCGTCGTCTGGCTCCGGCGTGTCGGTGGCGGCCCGATTCAACTACATGGCACTCGGATCCGATACCGGCGGCTCGATCCGTCTGCCGGCAGCCGCGTGTGGCGTGACCGGGATCAAGCCGACGCAGACACGCGTCTCACGTTACGGCGTCATGCCGCTGTCGTTCAGCGCCGACAATGTCGGGCCGCTGGCGCGTACTGCGCGCGATTGCGCTCGCGTGCTGACGGCGATTGCCGGGCACGATCCGAAAGATCCGACCAGTTCGCATGAGCCTGTGCCGGACTATGAAACGGCGCTCGATGGCGACGTTCGCGGACTGCGTATCGGCCTGCCGTCAAACTGGTTTCTCGAGAACGTCGACCAGCCGGTGCTGGAAGCGATGGAGCACGCAGTCGCGGTGCTGGTGGCGCGAGGCGCCAATGTGCAGCCGATCACGCTGCCGCTGATGGATGCAGTCACGACCTATGGCAGCATCATCTCGCGTGTCGAGGCGGCAACCATCCATGCGCAATGGATGCGTGAGCGAGCAGGGGACTACGGCATTCACATCAGTGGCCGCATGTATGGTGGCTATGCCATACCGGCGACTTACTACGTCGAGGCGCTCAGCCGGCGCGGTCCGGTGCTGAGGGCGTTCGCAAAGGAGGTCTTCGCCAAAGTCGATGTGCTGATCTCGCCGACGATCCGCACCTGTCTGCCGACATTGGCAGAGACTGACATCGATCATGGACCGCCGGGCACCGAGGCGACGTTCATGGCGGTTTCTTCCGCTACGCGACCCTACAATTATCTTGGCCTGCCTGCGATCAGCGTGAATTGCGGCTTCGATCCCAACGGGTGCCCGATCGGCTTGCAGATTGCGGCCCGCCCGTTTGCGGAGGCACGACTGCTGAAGGTGGCTGATGCCTATCAGCGCGACACCGACTTCCACACAAGGCGCCCGCCTGTGTTGGATGTTGTCGAAGCGGGCGGCGTTATCGTCGCATGATGGCCCGATCAAGTCCGGCCATGACCACCGGGTCGAGCCCGGTGGCAGGCTCGGAAGGCCGGGCTGACGCCCGGAACCATCCGTGATGGCCGGATCAAGTCCGGCCATGACAGGCGAGGGCCGGGCTGGCGCCCGGAATCACACATGAAGCCGAAGGTCGCCTTCATCGGCACCGGGGGGACGATCGCCTCGGTGGGCACGGGGCCGCTCGATCTGCAGAACTACGGCGCGACCGGCAAAGTGATGCATGCCGATGAGATTATCGCGCGGTTCCCCGAGACTGCGCTGGTCGCCGATGTGGTGCCGGTCCGATACCGGAACGTGCCGAGTACTGCGATCGATTACTCGGACTGGAAGGCGCTGGTAATGCTCTGCGAGAAACTGGCCGCCGAACACTCTGATCTTGCGGGGATCGTGATCGGCCACGGGACGGCGACGCTGGAGGAAACCGCCTATTTCTTGAGCCTGACGCTGAAGATGGGTTTGCCCGTGGTGCTGGTCGGCGCGCAGCGTCCGTCCAGCGCGCTTTCGACTGATGCTGGCCTGAACCTCGTGAATGCGATCCGCGTTGCCGCAAGTCCCGAGGCTCGCGGCATGGGCGTGCTGGTGCTGCTGAACGACGAGATCCAGGCGGCGCGTGAAGCGACCAAGACGTCGACTCTGCGGCTGCAGACCTTCCGCTCGCGCGATTTCGGCGTGTTGGGGCACGCCGACGGCGATGCGATCGCGTTGTACCGCAAACCTATCCGGCGCTGCTATCCGGACACCGAATTCGATATCCGGACGCTAGATGCGATACCACGCGTCGACATCGCCTATGCCTATGCGGGCGGAGATGGCGCCGCCGTGCGCGCATTCACTGCAGCGGGCGCCAAGGGAATCGTCTCGGCTGGATTTGCACCCGGCTTTGCCCCGCCCGGCGAATTCGAGGCGCTGAAGGAAGCCGTGGCACAAGGCATTGTCGTGGTGCAATGTACTCGCGCGGGCAGCGGACGCACGTTTCGCGGCACAAGGTTGGCGAATGCTGGGTTCCTGATTGCCGATAATCTGAATCCGCAGAAGGCGCGCATCCTGCTTTCGCTCGCCTTGACGGTGACGCCCGATCAGGAGCAGATCGCGCGCATGTTTCGTACGTACTAGGGTTTCATCGCGTGATTCAGACCTCTGGCGATTCCGCCTCCGGTCATCACGCTCTCGAGGAGGCCAGCGATGATCCATCACGTGTCGATTTCGGCGCATGATCCGAAGCACGTCGCCGAGGTGTTGGCAGAGCTTATGAACGGTCGCTGCTATCCGTTTCCAGGCGGCGTCGCCGACTCGTTCATGGCGGTGAGTTTCGACGAACACGGTTCAATGATCGAGGTGTATCCGGAAAACATCGCGTTGGTGCCAGGTCGCGACGATCGGCAGGTGGGGACGCTCAAGGATGCGAAGCTCGGCTATGAACCGTTCCACATGCTGCTGTCGGTGCCGGTGGATCGCGCGACGGTGGAGCGGATCGGCGAACGCGAACGCTGGCGGACCCGCTATTTCGGTCGTGGCGCGCCGGGCGAGAAGCCGGTGTTCCACGTCATCGAGTTCTGGGTCGAGAACCGTCTGATGATCGAGGTGGCGACGCCGGACATGGTGGAGGAATACACGCGCGTCATTCAGCGCGAGGCACTGGAGGCGGCATTCGGCAGGCACGTCGCAGCCTAGCCCAACGTATTCACGACGCCAGTCTGCGTGACCGGGCTGAGGACGGCAAAGTTTATCCATGGCGCGTTGGCGCGTGATGTTCGGTCTGTGGTGTCAGGCGTTGAAGGTTGCTGCGGTCAGGCTGTTGGGAGGCACGCGCCTCGACAGTCACGGTCCTGCGGGTTGCAGGCT
>JBKPSV010000282.1:0-22491 GCA_046735215.1 Pseudomonadota bacterium
GAGCGCTATGCCTTTGGCGGTACCCGCACGAATGGCGGCATACACCTGTTCCGCGTGATCGATCTGGGCACGCGTCGGCTTCGAGCGGATCGAGATGTAGCCGCTGACTTCTCCATCCTTGACCACGGGTGTGACATTCGCCCGCACCCAATAGAAGTCGCCGCTCTTGGCGCGGTTCTTCCCCAGTCCGTCCCACGGGCGCCCCGCCTTGATGGTCGCCCATAGATTGGCGAACGCTTCCTTTGGCATGTGCGGATGGCGGACAAGATTGTGCGGCGAGCCGACCAGCTCTTCCTCGGTGAATCCGCTGGTCTCGCCAAACACGTGGTTCGCAAAGACGATGTTGCCGCTGCGGTCGGTGCGGGAGACGAGCGGTTCGCCCTCCGGCACCTCGATCTCGTGGTCGGTGATCGGCTCGTTGACGCGCATAGTCATCTCCTGCCGCACGATCGTCGGTCGCGGTCCGGCGCAGAAGACAAGGGTTTGGTTTAGATTTAGTAAGGAGTGAGGCGATCATGGCCAGCTACGTGCTCAGCGGCGGGCGTTTCCTCAATCCCCGCGAGGATGAACTGCAGGATGGGATATCAGTTCTGGTCGAAAACGGGACGGTGAAGGAGGTTTCCGACCGACCGATCAGCAGCGGCTCGGCCACACGCATCGACCTGCGCGGACGCACGCTGATGCCCGGGCTGATCGACTGTCATATCCACGTTGTGCTGACGGAAGTGAACCTGCGGCTGCTGGCCGATGTGCCGCTGACATTGCTCGCGGCCAAGGGCTCGGTGGCGATGCGTGCCATGCTGCACCGCGGCTTCACCACGCTGCGTGATACCGGCGGCGCGGACTACGGAATGAAGGCAGCGGTTGAGCAAGGGCTGTTCGAAGGTCCGCGGTTGTTCATCGCGGGCCAGCCGCTCAGTCAGACCGGCGGCCATGCCGACCATCGCCTGCGCACGCAGGACCGCGAATTCTGTGCCTGCTGTTCGGGTCTGTCCTGGACGGCACGTGTCGCCGACGGACAGCCCGAGGTGATCAAGGCAACGCGTGACGAGCTGCGCAAGGGTGCCGACCACATCAAGCTGATGGTGTCGGGCGGCGTCGCGTCACAGGCCGATCCACTGGAGAGCCTGCAATACCGTATCGACGAGATCGAAGCTGCGGTCGACGAGGCAACGCGATGGGGAAGCTATGTCTGCGCGCACGCGTATTCAGCCAAGGCGATCGAACGTGCAGTAAAGGCCGGCGTGCGCACGATCGAGCATGGCAATCTGATCGATCCACCGACCGCGCAGCTGATGGCGGAGCGCGGCGCTTATCTGGTGCCGACGCTGGTCGCGTATGACGCTCTGAAGCGACGCGGTCCGGACTATGGTCTGTCCAGCTACAGCCTGGCGAAGAACGAGATGGTGTTGGACGCCGGTCTGCGGTCGCTGGAGATCGCGCGTGCGGGGGGAGTGAAGATCGGGTTCGGCTCCGATCTGCTGGGGCAGTTGCAGAACGATCACTGCAACGAATTCATGATCCGAAGCGAGGCGATGCGTGCGCCGGACATCATCCGCTCGGCCACGCTGGTGAATGCCGAGATCATTCGCCAGGAGGGCAAGTTAGGTGAACTGGTTCCCGGGGCGCATGCCGACCTGCTGGTGGTGGACGGCGATCCCTACCGCGACATATCGGTTCTGCTCGGCGACGGGCGGAATATCCCGGCGATTATGTTGAGCGGTCGGTTCGTGAAGAACGCGCTGGCCGCGTTACCGTGATCGTCGTGGCCTGTGGCGCGACGTCGCCTGCTGCTGGCGGGCTCTCCAGCAATCCCATGAACAAGAGATTGGGCGCGACCTGGATGCCCTGCAGGAACTGCGTAACGGCGCGGACCCTGGCCTGCTGAAGTGGCATGGGGATTCCTGCTGGGCCGGCAACGTCAATCTGCAGCAGGGGCGGCGCCAGCAAGGCCTCGGCGAGACTGGTGAGGACGTTGCGGCCCTTGTCACTCAGTTCCGCACCACCGGTCGGGAACAATGTCTGGTCGGGCAGCGTGACGCGTGCACCGTCCGGCAGCTGTTCCAGCGCCACACTGCCGCTGGCGAGTTCGGGACTGAGTTCAGCCTGCAATCGGTCGCCTACGTCCATTGGGCTTCGTTCGGACGCGCAGCCAAGCAGCAGCACGACTTGGGCAACGGAGACCGCCCACAGCAGGCGTACGCGATTCATTCATTCATCTCCTGCCGGAGCAATGACTGCGACAGTTCATGGACTGGAGCAGCGTGTCGGGTCATGCGGAGGCAGCATAGGGACGTAGAAGGCAGTCCACCAGAAGGTTCTATCGATGCTGCTTGGCGGCCGACCTCGCATGCTGATTGCTGGAGTCTCTGGATAGAGGCGCGGCCAGGGAGGGGCTGTTCACCCGCTCGCACTGGCTTGGACGACGCGGCGATCTTTGGCGCTCCCGACTTGGGGAAAGCGCTACGGAACGGCCGGCGGCTCGACCCAAGCCACAAGATCGTCGAACGTCGCAGCATTCCGACAATACGCGCCGCAATGCGCCGCCGCAGTCCCGGCATCGAGCTCCCGCCGACACCGCCTGATGTTGTCGCACTGCGAACATACCCGCTCGGTATCCCGCACAGTCATGCTGAGCGCCTGCCGCGTCTGCTCGGGGTCCAAGCCGCGCGCCCGCATCATCCGATCCATCAGCACCGAATTGTCACGGCCCGCAACCGAGAGCGACAGCAGGGCCGACTCCGCCAGGGCGAGTTCCCCGGCAATATGCCGCAGATCGTCGCGCGTCAGTGTCGCGAGATCGGTTTGCGGCACCATGTGTGCCTGCACGCTCTCCAATACGCGCCCGAGCAGGCCAGGATGGCAAAGTGCTCTATCTATCTCGGCCATTTGCTCCCTCCCAATCGCACTTGCCACGAAGATTAGAGAGCTTTTGAGCTGCCGGCTTTGATATGGGTCAATCGGTCCGAGCGGCTAACGATCCGCGTCAGGATGCGATCCTGGGCAGCACCGAATCGGTCAACAGTCGGAACGTGCGGCTGCTGAGTGGGGCCGCCATCAGGTAGGTCATGCCGATGTCGGCAGCGCACGACCGTATCTGGTCGACGACGCTGTCCGCCGTCCCGTGGATGATCACATCGTCCAAATAGAAGTCGATCGGATCCCGGCCGCCGAACGTCCGCGTCTCTTGGCGCACATTGTCATGCCTGGCGCCGACATACGACGCGACCATCCATTCCGCCGCGCGTTTCGCCACCGCGTGCGCCTTCTCTGCCGTCTCATCGATCGCGATCAGCCGTGACATCGGGATGGTGCGCCCGGCGTCGCTGTGGCCGGCCTCGGCCAGCTTCGCACCATAGTGCCGGCGCTTGCGCATGAGGTCGGCGCGCGATGCGTGCGGATCCATCAGGATCGAGTGGCCATGGCTCGCCGCCCAGTCGATCGCCGGCGCCGAAGAGGCCGCCATCCAGGTGGGCGGATGGGGAGCCTGCAACGGCTTCGGCAGCACCTCGACGCCGTCGTAGCGATAGAACCTTCCTTCGTATGTCAGACGCTGGTTGGTCCATGCCTTCAGGACGATGTCCACCGTCTCGTGGAAGCGCGGCGCACTCTCTTCGCCCGGAATGCCGAAGGCGGCGAACTCGCCACGCTCGAAGCCACGGCCCGCTCCCCAATTGACGCGGCCGCCCGACAGCACGTCCAGCAGCGCCACTTCCTCGGCGAGCCGCAGCGGATTGTAGAACGGTGCCAGCGACACGGCCATGCCGATGCGCAACCGCGTCGTGCGCGCCGCCGCCATGGTGCCCATCATGTGCACCGACGGACACACGGAGAAGGACGAGAAATGATGCTCGGCCAGCCAGACCGCGTCGTAGCCGGTGCGGTCCATGATGGCGAAGCGTTCCAGTGCGGTCTCGTAAACCGAGTTCAGCGGCACCGACCGGTCGCGCCAGCCGAAGAATTGCAGGATGCCGACCTTCATGTCCCCCTCTCGAGCGCGCTTCGCAGCATTAATGCTCAGAGAGGGTGGCGCGACAACGTCGTGTGCGCCTTCGGCTCAGGTCGCAGGTTCGACCGCGACGGCAACCGCTTCCGTGATGATCGCTGTGATGGTGTCGCCGACCTTTACCAGGTTCATATTCTTTTGCCCCTCGGGCGTGACCACGTTGACCGTACGCACCATCCCGCCGGTTGGGTTGACCAGCTGAAGTGTGTGAGCGACAGGATCGACACCGACGACAGTGCCGGTGATCACTAGCTTGCTTCCCACCGCGCCGGCCGGAAGCTGTCCTGGTGCCGCGCGGACGCCTGCAGCGGTAAGGCTGTCGTCTGGCAGCTTCGTTCCTCTTGGTGCCAGCACGTAGGCAACCGCCGCGTGATAGCGCACGATTACCTTATTGCCCGATCTGACCTGTGGCAGGTTCCGCACCTCGTCGCTGACCTTTAGCGCCAGCGTATTGCCGAGCGGACCAACCAGCGTCACCACGCGTGATTTCAGATCGACGCTTTTCACCGTTGCGCGCAAGGAAATCGTGTCGGACTCGCCGAGTCCGGCCATTCCGGATGCCTGCGCCATCGCCGGCGCGGCGCAAAGCATCGGCGCACCGAATGCCAGCACCATGGCCGCCGCGGACACGACAATCAGCCTGGTTGACCTTGGTCGCATGACACATCTCCTGCCGCTGTGGGCGTTCGCGCTTGCCCGTAATGCCGTGGGCATACGATAGCGAGCAGCCGCTCGCTATGCAGAATTGGCAAGAGCGGTGCAGCGGCACAGCTTCCGGCTGCCAAATCTGCATAGCCAGCGGATCGAACAGGCACTAGACCAGTTTGATAATGCTGGGGCGGGACGAGTCGTGAAGAGCGCCATTCGTTTCCATTCGCGTTTGGTTCGAACCATCGCGTCGGTGATCGGCTGTTTGGTGCTGGCAGTTGCGGCCGGCCCAGCCAGGGCGCAGCTGTCGGCGAATGATGGTTATGCGGCGGATGGCAGTTACAAGCTGCAGGTTGAGATCACGCCGTATCTTTGGCTGCCGGCGACCGACACCAAATTCGATCTCGGGCCCAATTCGCGGATTAGCGGCAGCGTCAGCAGCGGCGTTCCTTCGGCTGCGAAGCTTGCCAGCTCGCTGCATGGGGCGTTTATGGGCTATACCCTGGTTCGCTACGGCCCTTGGTCGGCCGAGTTGGACTTCGACTGGGTCGAGGCTACCAGCAACAACAAATTCGTCTCGGGCCCGTTGGGCAACACCATCGGGATCACCGCAGGGGCCTCGATGGTCCGGGTCTCGCCAGGTTTGGGCTATCAGTTTCTCAACAGCACGGTTGCAGATATGCCGGTGACGGTCGATGCACGTGCCGGCTTCGCCTTTTTCCACTGGGACGCAACGATTGCGAGCGGAACACCGAGCCTGAACGGAAACAGCAGCTTCGTCCAGCCGTGGCTCGGCGGGCGGCTCGCGGTCTATCCAGCACCGCAGTGGCGTGTAACGCTGGACGCCGCGGTACCAGGGATTCGGCGTCTCCGGCGGCTCATGGGGCTGGGGCGTCGGGCTTCTCGCTGCCTATGGAGTGACCGACTGGATGGATATCACTGGCGGGTTCCGTGCGCTGAAGAGCTCGCGTAACGAGGACGACAAAGGCCCCGCCGGTAACGGAAAGCGTATTTTCGACCTGCTCGCCTATGGCCCGATCCTGGGCGTTGGGTTCCGCTTCTGATGCAGATCGCTGCAAAGGCGCTCAAACAAGAGGAGTAAGTTGCCAGTGCACTTCACGCGTCGATTGTTGATCGCGGCGGCTTTGGCCGTCCTTGCTGGTTGCTCCACGTCAGTCAAGGTTGGGCCCGAGTCCGTCAAGGGACTCATCCCTGATGGCACGGTTGAGATGAACCAGGTGCAGGCCGCATTCATTGGCAGTGCCGGCGGGGGCACGGGTACGCTGTTTTATCGTGGCCGCGAATATCGGTTCAACGTGGGCGGCCTGGGTGTGGGCGGCATTGGCGCGTCGACCATCGACGCCTACGGCGAAGTCTACAAGCTGCCGAACCTGGCCGCGTTTTCTGGTGCGTATGGCCAGGCCAGCTATGGCTATGCACTCGGCGAGAAGAGCGCCGGCGATCTGTGGCTGGAAAACGGGTCAGGCGTCATCCTGCATCTGAAGGCACGACGCACCGGACTGATGCTGAGCCTCGGCGGCGACGCGGTGGTCATCTCGATGAAATAGTCGGGCGTCAGACGCGCGAGCCCGAAAACTGGTAGATGCACCCCTGTCCGTCGATTCGGCCTTCGATACGCGTTCCGGTCACGCGGCCTGCTACCGACCCACCGACACCCTGGCCGGAGAACGAGCCGTCTGGGGCCATGGCTGCCTGGAAGACCGGTGTTGGTCCACCGGGCACGTTGGGGTGTGGCAGGGCGTAGCTGAACTCGCCATCACGCACGTTGATCACCGGTTGGCCGGGCGTCTGACACCACCCCTGCCCCTGCGCCGACGCTGATCCACCGGTGATGCGGATCGAGCTTCGGTAGGTCCCGTCGAACGCGGCTGACGGAGGCGTTGGAGCGGGGCCGGGGTTGATGGTGCCCATCGGACCCGCACACGCCGCAACCGTCAGCAGCAGAGACAATGCGCGCCATGCTGGCCGAGATCCTGCCATCGTCTGCGTCCTCTTCCCAAGGCAGATACAGTTTGCCAGAGCGGTAAGATGCATCAACCGTATCGTTGATGTCTCAAGGCCGAAGAGGTGCGCAATAAGTATTGGAAATGCAGAAGGATTACCTGATCGAGGTCGGTGACGCGGTGGTCGCCACGAAGAACGCGAAAGGACACCTCAGGCTCAACCAGCTTATGCAGACGACGGCAGCCGGCGCGGTCAGCGGAGCATTCCGGGGCCTGCTGATCGCTGGTTGTTTCTGATGCCGTTGCCCGGTGCCGCTCTGGGCGCCGCCGCCGGCGCGCTTGCGGATCGCTCGCTGACGTTGGCATCCAGGATGCGAAAGATGAAAGAGGCGGCGCAGGCGCTGAAGCCAGGCGAGGCCGGCTTGTTCCTGCTGATCCGCAAGATGACGACAGACAAGGTGCTGGCGGACCTGGAGGGCGTCAGGGGCACCGTCATCAGCACGTCGTTCGATCATGCCAAGGAAGAAGTTCTCAAGGCGGCGTTGGCGCCACACGTGCCAGCGTGATGTGAGCAAAGCGCCAACCAGGGCGGCGTCCGGTGCACTGTCGCGTCAAGCGCACTGGTGCCGGATCGGCGCGCAGCGCGACAAGCCACCGGGTTGATTACGGGTCGCGATGCACGTCGCATGGGGTGCGAGCTGGGCGTGGGGCCTGTCCCTGATCGCGCTGAACCTTGGTTTGCATGCCGTGGGACTGGTGGTTACGGGCGTGATCCTGGCGCGGCTCGAGAAGCGGCTCGGATCACGAAACCTTATGCACGCAGGCGAGTCGGCCGGTGGCGCCCTGATCATTGGACTGGCTGGATCGATGCTGGCGATTCTGCATGGCATCGAGGCGGCTCTTTGGGGCGCGGTCCGGACAACTCAGCTCAGGAGCTGCATTCACCGTCCGGACTGGCAATCACCACCACATAACCATCGAGATCGCGCAGCCAAATCTCCCTGTGTCGCGGCGCAGGGTTGATGTGAGGCTCCTCGATGATCTCGGCGCCCAACCCGCGTGCTCGCTCCACGATGGAGTCAAAATCATCGACCTGGAACCACAACAAGACTCCCTGTCCAGGTGGTGCCAGGTCCGCGTTGACGAGATTGGGGTGGTCTTCCTTGTCCCAAACATGCAGTTGAAGCAGCAACCGGCCAGAGCATGAGATCCGCTCGTACAAGTCGCGGTGGCTGTGTTCCGGAAGCGTGTCTGCTGCGAGCAATTCGGCGTACCAGCGACTGCTCGCTTTAACATTGCGCACGGCGATGAGGGGTTGGACCTCGATTGCAGATGCTTGCGTGGGGAAACTCATGCGCTCCCTTCCGATGGGTCTCTCGTTGATGCCACTTGGCCGGCCAATCAGACACGATTAGCGCTATCTCGTCGCCGGTTGGGCCTGCTCCGACGCTGGCGCTTATCGGCGTAGGCTGCCTGCCGAGGACGGATCAAGTTGATCACTATATCTGCAACCAGCGCGCCCGGCCAAAAGCTGTCCCGGTCTGCTCCGTCGGCGACGACCACGCGACAGATCGGCTCCCCGCCGTCTCGGCCTCGGCTTCTTCCCGGGACGGCTGTCGCTCCCTATATCCCTGACGCATGAGCGAAACACAGGCTCTTTTTGCGGCATTGCGACAGGCCGCCGACGCGGACGTGGTCGACGCGATCGAGCAACTGGCCGGGGATGCGCCTGAAAAGGCGCTATGCCGCATCAATGCGATCGATCTGGCACGTTCTGCCAATCTTGATGAAGAGCGCACCATTGCTGGCCTGTTGCACGCGACCCGGCTGGGGCTGTTTGATCTGCTCTGGAACGTTCTCTGCCCAAGCTGCGGCGGCGTACTGGACACCAATACCACGCTGAAGACGGTCACCCGGCCCGAGTATCGCTGCGCCTTCTGTGCGGCGGGGTACGAACCGGTTCTTGATGAAGTGGTTGAAGTGACGTTCACCATCAATCCAAGGCTGCGCCCGATCGCTGCCCACCATCCCGAGACCCTGCCACCACTGGATTATTATCGACAGATCTTCTGGAGTTCGGGCATTGATCTGCCACCGGAGGAAGTCTTCGCCCAGTTGATGGACGAAGTGACGCTGGAAACGGTCGAGCTGCCCCCGGGCGACAAGGCAATCCTGTCTCTGTCACTGCCTGTGGGGCTGGCGATCGTGTTCGATCCGGTGACGCACTGCGCGCAATTCATCGACGTGAAGGGCGAGCCTCGGCGCGACCGTGAAAGCCTTTCGGTGCTGCTCGAAAGAACCGCCGCGCAACCCGCTACTGCAACGCTTCGCCCAGGTCCCATCCGGCTGAATATTGAGAACCGTCACAGTAGCCGAACGTTGCCGGGCGTTTGGATCGCGGGACCGACACTCGACCGGCTGCTCTCCCAGCGGAAGCCGTTTGTCACCGCAAACCGGCTGCTGAGCAATCAGACCTTCCGTGACATCTATCACGCCGATACGCTGAACGTCGAACAGCGGCTGAAGATCACCAGCCTGACATTCCTGTTCACAGACCTGAAGGGTTCGACCGAGCTTTACGAACAGGTGGGCGACCTGGTTGCCTTCGACCTGGTGCGCGCGCATTTCCGGTTGCTGACCGAGATCGTTGGAGCCGAGGCGGGTGCGGTGGTGAAAACGATCGGCGACGCCGTCATGGCGACTTTTCCAACACCGAACCGCGCCGTATCCGCATCGCTGCGCATGCGCGAGGCCATGCGTCGGCTCAATCAGGAGCGGAAGCGCGATGACCTTCTGCTCAAGATCGGCATTCATGAGGGTCCTTGCCTCGCAGTCATGCTGAACGAACGCCAAGACTACTTCGGCCAGACAGTCAACATCGCTTCGCGCGTGCAGAATCTCGCGTCTTCACAGGCGATCTATGCGACCGGGTCGGTGGTGGACCATGAAGCGACGACTCAACTGCTGCAGCGCGCGGGTGTGTCGCTCGTTTCCCAGCGTCATGCGCTTCGCGGCATCGGGGATAGTCTCGCGATTTACGAGATCCCCTGACCTGGCCGTGCTTGTGCTTCTGAGACGCTGAAGCCCCGCTGCTGTTCGGGATGCTGCTTGCTGCGTTGCCAGCAGCCTTTCGTGATTCTCCATGTGCGAGGCCAGCCAGCCGGCATAAGTTGCGGTCCATTGGATGATGTCGATACCGGAGGAACCGGAGCTCAATTCTGCCTCCAGCCAGCACTTAGCGCATCAACCGACAGCAGGGTGAAATCGACCTTATGCCGTGTTCTTTCTAAAATGCGGGCGCGACCTCCTCGGCCAGGCACAGTGCCACGGCCCATTGTCTCCGACGAACACCAGTTTCTCCGGCTTGCTCTGTGCGAGCGCCACGCGAGGCAGTGCCGCGGCCGCTGCACCCGCTTGCATCAGACGCCGTCGTCGGATCATCGGCCGATCCCGGCACGGCGCAGACTGCGCTGCCAGTCGGCTGCGAGTTCGTCCAGCGCAACCTTTGCCGTCTTTTGTCCGAGTTGAACCTGGGAAATGGCGGAGCGCATCTGCACTTCCAATGTATCCCAGACGGGGTGCGCCGGGGTTGGGGTACCGGTCTCGATCGCCTGTGCCGCCACCGGCGGCCAGCCGATCTTTTCCACCATCTCCGGGTCCTCCAGCACCGAACGCAGTGGCGGTGCATTGCCGCGGAACATCGCCTTCTTCTGCCAGTCGCGAGCGCAGCACATCGCCACGAACTCCAAAGCCCACTCCTTGTTCTTGGTGTATTTCGGCACACCGATGGTGTGCCCGTCGATCCAGGTGCGGCCTTCCTCTTTGTTGTGCGGTCCCGGCACGGTGGTCCATGCCCATTTGCCGCCGGTCTTCGAAAGTTTCGGATCGTTGATCAGTGTGCCGTAAGGGGCGAACATCTGCACCATGGCATAGCGGTCGCGCTGGCCGCCGGCGACGATCTCCTCGAATTGCCAGGTCATGGCGTCCGGCGGCACCAGTTTGTACTTGGTGGTGAGATCACCATAGAACTGCAGCGCTTCCACCGCTTTGGCGTCGTTGATGAACACCTCGCCGGTCTTGAAGTCCACCATGCGCGCGCCGCCATTGGAGAACAGAAAGGAGGCAAGGCAGGAATACATGCCAGCGCCCTGCATGCCCATCAGGCCATAGGCATAGCGCTCGGGCGGAGTGTTCACTGCCTGCGCAGTTTTCAGGAACTGCTCCCAGTTCTCCGGCGGCTTGGCGAAGCCCGCCTGTTCGAGCAGCGCCTTCTGGTAGTGGAAGATACCGGTTGTGATGCGATACGGCAGGCCGCACAGCTTGCCCTCGTAGGTCGCCGCCTTCTTGGTGCCGGTCAGATAATCGTTCCAGTCGAACTCTGGATGTTTTGCCTTGATCTGCGCCAGCAGCGGCTCGTGGTCCTCCATGTGCGGTGCCATCCAGCCGGTCATGCTGACCGAGAATTGTGCCACGTCGATGCCGCTGCTGCCGGAGCCGAGTTCGGCGCGCAGCCGTGCCCGCCATGGATCAACCGGCAGCAGGGTGAAGTCCACCTTGATGCCTGTGGCCTTCTCGAATGCAGGCGCGACCTCCTCGACCATGACATAGTGCCATGGACCGTTGTCGCCGACATAGACCAGCTTCTCCGGCTTGCTCTGCGCCATGATCTGCGGCGCGGCGAGCGCACCCATTGACGCCTGCAGCAGCGTGCGACGCTTCAACTTGGCCATTTTGCTTCTCCCCTAGCCCTTGACCGCACCCGACGACAGTCCGGCCACCAGATGCCGTTGCGCCGCGAACGAGAAGATCAACACCGGCAAGATGACCAACACGCCAGAGGCCGTCATGCCACCCCAATCGGTGCCGGTATCGCCACCAGAAAAGCCTGCCATCAGCACCGGCAGCGTGCGGGTCGCATTGTTGGTCAGCACCGCGGAGAACAGGAAGTCGTTCCATGCCAGTTGGAGGCAGAGAATGCTTGCCGCCACCAGCCCTGGCCGGATCAGCGGTAGGACCACACGGCGGAAGGCGGCAGCGCGGGACGCGCCATCCACCCAAGCACTTTCCTCCAGTTCCCGCGGCAGATCCTCGAAGAACCCGCGCATGATCCACACCACCAGCGGCAGGCTGAATGTGCTGTAGGCCAGCACTACGCTGAACCGCGTCGTGGTCAGCCCGAACTTGCTGAACAGTATGTACATAGGTACAAGCACCGCGATCGGCGGCAGCATGCGCATGACCAGCAGCGAAAAGAACAGGAACGACCCGCCGCGAAACGGAAATCGCGCAAACGCATAGGCTGCCGGGACGCCGACGCAGAGCGATAGCAGCACCGCGCCGGACGACACGACCAGGCTGTTGACGAACGCCTGCAGGAAGTCCGCCTGACCGAGCACGGCGGCATAGTTCTCCAGCGTCGGCTGCCACACGAACAGCGGCGGCATCGCGAATACCTGCAGCCGCGTCTTCAATGACAGGCCGATCACCCATAGCAGCGGGAACAGAAACACCGCCGTCATGCCGATCAGTCCCAGATAGACCGAGCCAGCAAATATCAGCTTACTGCGTCGCGAACCGACGGCGTGCAGGCCAGCCATCAGAGCGCCTCCCGCCGGCGGAGCACAGCGATGAAGAACAGGCACAGCAGGAGGCACATCACCAGCATCATCCACGACGCCGCGGCGCCGAGACTAAGATCGAACTTCACGAACGAGGCCAGATACGTGAACATCGACAGCGACATGGTCGCGTTTGCCGGCCCGCCGCTGGTCATCACATAGATATTGTCGAAGGCGCGGAACTCGAAGATCGTGCGCAGCAACAGCGCCACAAGGATATATGGCCGCAGCAACGGCAGCGTCACATGCCAGAACACCTGCCAGGCGCTGGCGCCGTCAATTGCAGCGGCCTCGACCGGTTCACTCGGCAATGAGCGCAATCCCGCCAGAAGCAGCACCGCGACATACGGCGCGTTCTGCCACAGGTTCACCACCATGACCGAGATCAGCGCGGTGTCTGGTCGCCCGAGCCAGACGATGTGGCTGCCGATCCAATAGTTCACCACGCCGTGATCCGGATCCAGCAGCAACTTCCAGCATAGTGCCGCGACGATCGGCGTGATCATCATCGGCACCACCAATATAGTACGGAACAAACCGATCAGCGGCAGATCGACATCCAGCAGTAGCGCGATCGCCAGTCCCAACACCAACTCGGTCGTAACCGTGATGGCGGTGTAGATGCAGGTAACCGAGAGGCTTGCCAGGAACTGCGGATCGGTAAGCAGGTCCTCATAATTTGCCGTGCCCGCAAATTTGCCGTCAAACAGGGACTGTTCAGGCGACCACCCTTCGAAGCTTAGATAAAATGAGAATGCCAGCGGAACGCCGAAGATCAGCAGCATCATCGCGCTGGTCGGCAGCACCGCCAGGCGCGCGAACTGACGATCGAGCCAACGCTGCGCGCTGCTGGTGCGAAACCCGACGCCACGCAAGTCGCGAAATTCGGCCTGCCGGACGGCGGTTGTCGATCCTCCCATGGTCCCTCTTGTGTCGGACGCGGATGATTTCCGACGACACAATACAGACCAGGCGGCGCGGCGTCACCCGATGCGCAGCAGCCGGAAACCTTCCGCGCGCAGCCACGGAATCGCTGCTTCAGCGTGCGGGGTCAATTGGTTGACGACGCTCCAGAACCGCTTGCCGTGGTTCATATGCTTCAGATGCGCGACTTCGTGCGCGGCGACGTAGTCCTGCACGAACTCTGGTGTCATCACCAAACGCCAGCTGAACGCGAGTGACCCGTCGACAGCACAACTGCCCCAGCGGCTGCGGGTATCCTTAACTGATATCCGCCGCGGTGTCACATTGATCCGTGCGGCTTTTACAACAACCAGCGCGGACAAGCGCTGCAAAGCTTCGGCACGAAGGAAATCCGTGACGCGGCGAGACAGGAACTCAGTTGCTCCGCTGACATGCAGTTCGCCGTTCTCGATCCATGCACCACCGCATGCCTGCGGCAGATGGCGGATGCGATGCGGCACATGATCTATCGGAACTTCCGAACCATCTGCGAACGGCAAAGCATTAGGCAACGCGGCCAACCGATTGGCCACCCATTCAGCATGATTCATCAGCAGAGCCATGCCGGCACCGCGTCCTGCGCGCATCGGCAAGGTCACAACAACGCCACCGCCACACGGATCAATCCGCAGGCTGACGCGTCGTGCGCGTCGGTTGCGTCGCCATTCAACGCGAGTCGGACCGCTGGGTAGCGCCAGCACTTCAGTCCGCGGCATTTCCATTCTGTCCAACAACGACAGATGGCACCGATTCGTCAATGAATATTCATCGCGAAACCGCGGAGCGCAGGGACTCTTTGCCCGACTGTGTCCTCGGCGCCGCTTTGCTATGCCGCCTTCGCCAGCGAGACGCCGCACGCATCAAATGCAGCGAATAGCTTCGCCTGCTGTTCGGCCGTCAGTCTTAGATGTGGCGGACGCATGCTGTTCCACGCTTCGTCACGCGTGTGACGCGCCATCAGTGCTTTCAGCGCCGGTATCGCCGCAGGCGCAGATACGATGGCCCGGCGCGTAGCGCTCAGCGTCTCTTGGGCGGCGGCACCTCGGTCATTGTTCCAATCGGCATAGACCTGGGCGGCGATCGGTGAATTCACGTTGGCTGCCGCGGTGATGCATCCCGCGCTGCCGAGCAGCAACAACGGTCGGAGCAGCGTATCATCACCCGCATATACTTCGAAGCCGTCCTTGGCAAAGTTCTCCACATAAGCGCGGCCGTTGTCGTAGTTGCCGCTGCTGTCTTTCACGCCTTTGATCGTCCCGGGGTACGCCTTCAGCAACCGGCCGATCAGCTCGACGCTGAACGGAACCGCCGACTGCTGCGGGAAATTGTACAGATAGTACTTGATGTGATTACCCACTCGGTTGATCACCTCGGAAAAATAAGCAAACAGGCCATCATCCGTCGGGTTCTTGTAGTAGAACGGCGGCAACAGCAGTGCGCCGCGGCATCCCAGGTCCACTGCCTGTCTGGTCAGCGCCACTGTGTCGGTGAGTGCGGCCACACCAGTACCCGGCATCATCCTCACCGCCGGTATACCGCGTTCGATCAATCCCTGCAGTGCATCCATACGCTCGTGCAGGCCTATGCTGTTTGCCTCACCGGTGGTGCCGAGGACACCCAGGTTGTTGCAGCCGTTCGCCAGCAGCCACCGGCAATGCTTCGCCATGCGATCGAGATCGACCGACAGATCCGGTTTCATCGGCGTCAGCACGGCCGCATTCACTCCGGCGAACAACGCTTCCTTCATCATGAGGGCTACTCCTGCGTTCGCCGTTTGGCGCGCGGCATCCGGCCGGGCCAATCGACGATGTGATGCTCGAACGGGCCGGCCTTGCGCTCGCTGATGGCGCGGTCACGTGTCGAGACCCCGGCTATATGCACGGTGTCGGGATCGCCTGACACCAACGGATGCCACCACGCCAGATCCTTTCCTTCCGCCAGACGGCGATAGGCACAGGACGGCGGCAGCCAGTCGATCGCCCGCACCTCGGCCGGCGTCAGCGACACGCAATCCGGCACGCGCCGTCGTCGGTGAGCATAGTCGCTGCACTGGCAACTGTGCAGGTCGAGCAGTCGGCAGGCGACATTGGTAAACGACAGCGCGCCGGTGTCATCGTCGCGCAGCTTGTGCAGGCAGCACCGACCACAGCCGTCGCACAGCGATTCCCACTCCTCATGGGACATCTGCTCCAACGTCTTGGTCTTCCAGAACGGCGCCTGCGCGGCCATCGCTGCACATTACCTGTATGAACTGCGCATGGCCAGGGATGCCTGGTTCGCGCCAGCAGCCGGTGCCACCGCTGATGATGTCGCCGGCGTACAAGGTCGGGTCACACTTTAAGTCTCCGAGACATGTCTCGAGGTCAATGTCGTCGGGTCGAGTTCGCCGACGACAATACCGGGGGCGGCCGTATGTCGGCCAACTTTCGGGAATCCTCTTAACGGGACGCGATCAGACCCTCTCGCTCGAGTACCGGATACACGCCACCACCCAGCAGCATCGCCAGGAGCTGTTGCGGCACCGGCGATACCTTCAATGTCCGGCCGTTGCGGGGGTTGCGCACGGTCCATGCGTCGAGGTCGAGTTCCGCCGTGTCACCCTCCTCGAAGGCGCCGGACACGCCGGGACATTCGCAGGCCAGCAGCCCATAGTTCACGGCATTGCGGAAGAACAGACCGTTGATCGTCTCTGCCAACAAGAAGCCGACCCCGCAGTTGCGGATACTCCGTGCCGCCGGCCGCGACGAGCCCATGCCGTAATTCAAGCCGCCGATAATCGCATCACCCTTCTGCACCTGATCGACCCAGCCGGGCCGATTGTTCATGAACACGGCGCGCGCCTGTTCTTCCGGGCTGCGATACAGATATGGACCGGGCAGCATAAGGTCGGTGTTGATATTGTCGCCGAATTTCCACACCCGTGCGCTTCTCATGACAGGTCTCCCTGAAAGAATTCGCCCGCGCCGGCGATTTGGCCGGCGAGCGCTGAAGCGGCGACGGTGGCGGGAGAGGCCATGTAGATTTGCGCGGATGGGTCGCCCATGCGCCCCTTGAAGTTGCGTGTGCTCGCGGTGATACAGACCTCGCTCGGACCAAGCACGCCCATGTGGCCTCCGACGCATGCGCCGCAGGTCGCGGTTGTGACGATTGCGCCAGCATCCATCAGCGTCTCCACATAGCCGGCCTGGATCGCGGCGCGGTGGATCGCCTCGGTGCTTGGCGTTACGATGAAGCGCGTACCGGAGGCGACCTTACGTCCCTTCACCACACGTGCGGCCACTGCCAGGTCGTCCAGTGTGCCGTTGCAGCAAGCACCAATGAACGCCTGATCGATCCTCGTTCCGGCGACCTCGCTTATGCCAACCGAGTTGTTGACCACCGCATCGGGCAGCGCCACCAGCGGCTCGATCGTGCCGAGGTCGATCGAACGACGTTCCTTATATGTTGCGTCTTCATCCGGCATTGTCGGGAAGAACTGCTGCGGATTGCGCGCCTTTACATACTCGGTCAGCGTGTCGTCGGGCTCGAAGATGACGAATTCCGCCGACAGCTCGGCGCCCATCGTGGTCAGCGTGCGCCGGGCGTTCAGGCTCATACTGTGCATGCCGGAGCCGCCATACTCGATGTTCTGATTGACGTGTGCGCCCCACTTGCCGGCGATGGTCAGGAAGATATCCTTCGCCGACACACCCGGGCGCAAATCTCCGGTGAAATCGTAACGGATCGTCTCGCCAACGCGAAACCACGCTTTACCAGTGGTCACGGCGTAAAGCATGTCGGGACCGCCGACGCCACGCGCGGCGCAGTTGAACGCGCCTGCGCTGCAGGTATGCGAGTCGGCGTTCACCAGTACTGTACCGGGGAGCGCATAAGCCTTGTCGGCAATGACCGCATGGCTGATGCCCTGATCGGCACCGACATCGTGCAGACGCTCGATGCCGAACTCCTTGGCGAATGCGCGCCCGGTCTTCATGCACTCCGCAGCCTGCACCGTCGGTGCCGGCACCAGATGATCGAAGATGATGACCACTCGGCATGGATCGGCCACCTTCAAGACCTTGCGCCAGCCTTCCGGCAGAAAGGATAGATCGAGCAGGCACGCGGTCTCGACGTCCACCACAGCGACGTCGCCCGGCGAGACCTTCGGAAGGCCGCCAGCGCGTGCCAAAATCTTTTCGGTGATGGTCATGCCCATGGCCGCCCTCCCGTGCAGTGCTGGCGGCATTTTCCTCTGTCTTGGTGTTCTGTCCAGGGATCGCTACGCTTGGAAGAACATTTTGGAGTCGCCGCGTGAACCTGCGCATCGCGACCTGGAACATCAACTCGCTCCGCCTGCGACTGCCCCTGCTGAAGGAGCTGGTTGCATCGCTCGAGCCTGACGTGATCTGCCTGCAGGAGACCAAGGTCCCCGATGACCTGTTTCCTGCCGAAGGGCCGGTGGCCCTCGGCTTTCCGCATGCACTGTTCCGGGGCATGAAAGGCTACAACGGAGTGGCGATTCTGTCGCGGCTGCCGATCATCCTGCACGACGTCGCGCCGGATTGGTGTGCCAGAGGCGACTGCCGGCATCTCGGTGTGATGCTGGACGCCGCAGGCGGCCCACTGGAACTGCACAATTTCTACGTTCCGGCCGGCGGCGACATTCCGGATCGGCAGCAGAACCTGAAATTCGCGCATAAGCTTGATTTCGTCGCCGAGACCCGAAACTGGTTTGCGGCGCGTACGGGACTGGCACGCGGCGTTCTCGTCGGCGACCTGAATATTGCGCCACTCGAGAACGATGTATGGAGCCACAAGCAGTTGCTGAATGTGGTCAGTCACACGCCACCCGAGACTGCGGGCCTCACCGCTTGGCAGGAGACGGGATTTGTCGATGCGGTGCGGCACTTCGTGCCCGCGGACCAGAAGCTTTACACGTGGTGGTCGTACCGTAACCGCGACTGGCGTGCATCAGACCGAGGGCGGCGACTCGACCACATTTGGGTAACGCCCGATCTGGTCGGGAAGTTGGAACGTCAGATCGTACTGAAGGAAGCGCGCGACTGGCCGCAGGGCTCCGACCACGTACCGGTCTGCGTGGAGCTGACAATCTAGCAGCTGCCGGCATTGAGGTGGCGCCAGCTGACCTGGAGGACGGCCCACCCCGTCGCAGGATGGCCGCGTGAACAACCCGCATCAGCGGTGCCAGGCGCGTCAGAAGGCTTCTACTGGGTCATCCTCGGTCAGAACAATGCCGGCGCAGCGTCGCTCCGGCGTCCATGAAAGACTGCGCAAATCCATGACTATCAGGCAGTATTCTTGTCAAATAATAGCTGGCGCAAATCGGTTGCTGGCCGGACTCGCGCTGTGACGTAGCTCACAGAGCAGAAGCTATCCGTCGGTCATTCATGGAAGGCCAAAAGGAAGGACACAAAATGGCATCCGATCTTCGGAAGAGCTGGCAAGACTTCAAGAAGAAGCATCCTGACTTCGAAAAGCACAAGAACTTCAAGTCCGACGTCGGGCCACAGATAGACAAATTCTCCGATGCCTGCATGGCGGTAATTGAGCTTTACCGCGAGCTAAAGGACGACAAACTGAAGGTCGTGTTCAAGCAAGGAGCTTCGATCGACGCCGCTCTGAAAGGCTACGAACAAATTGTCAAGCAACTTAAGTCAAAAGACAAGACAATCGAAGCGGACTTCCGTGCCCTCGGCTTCGAAGACTTCGATAAAATATGGCTCGGCGGATATAGAGTTCTTCTTGGCAGCGAGAAACCGCCGCGCATCGTGTAGTATCGTAGCTGCTTCGATGGGTTCCAAGCGCTGCCGGCGGTCGAAAGCAATATGCCCTGGTTCGTAGTCCAAGGCTGGCGTCGGGTGTTGCGTTCGACCAGTCATTGGACCGAGTTCAAAGCGCCGGATCAGCAGCCAGCGAAGCGCCAAAGGCGGCCCACGGCTGTTTGAAGTAGGATCGCGAGGGACAGGACTTTCGTTGGTCTGCCAAGCTCTTCACCCCGAAGCAGGCCATATGCCTGAGCAAAGGGTGTCGATATCAATCACCGCCTAGGGCACCGGCGGTGAGCCGCACCTGGTCGAACTGTCTGCCGGTATCGCTGCGGCGACAGCGACCGCGAGCAGAGTTTTCACGGTCATAGAGCCCCTTTGGCGGAGGGCGGTTATCACCGCGGCCTACATGACAGCCGGTCGGCGCTTGCCATTCTTCCCTCCAGGCCGGTTCAATGGATTTGATGCACCGCATCGAATAGGCAAAGTAGCCGCGGAAACACTGCCGCTCCGGATGGACGGATAGAGTGCCCGCATCGCTTCCTCTTTGGTCGCCTTTGCCCTGGCTCATCGCCTCACCAAGTTGTCCATTCCACGGCGAAAATCGGTGGGTGACCTTGCCATGCGGCTTGCCTCCAAATGCACGAAGTCACGCGCGATGCGGGGCCACTGGTGGTTTTCACGCCTGCCGCCAACCCTAGCCAGGAAGCGACCTGCGCTTTAACACAGCCCGGATGTTGCGCACTCCTCACGTGTGGAAGATTCTTCTGCCGCCGCCGTAGAGTAGCCCCCATGAGCTTCCGGCTTGTTGCCGTTCGAGCAAGAGAGCTTATGCTGAGTTCACGTACTCGCATTCTTTTCGGCACCGCTGCGCTCATAGCTGTCTTGCTCTCGCTGATCCCACCCAACGGTGCTCTCTCGCCCAACGAAGAAGACTATTTTGCGATCGCTGTTAGATTCGTCTGTGGTTCTGCCTGGCCGGACACCACTGCGGTGTTCGATTCGTCGCGGCACCGCATGTTGAGCGATGCCAGTCTCGGCAGCCTGGTAGCGCTCATCGGCTATACACCGGCGCAGATTGTGACCCGGCTGATTGCGGTCGCGGGCTACACCTTGGTACTGCCAAGACTGTTCGATGCCTTGGCGCTCTCTGCCCTTGATGCCGCGATTGTTGTCATGGTTATGGCACTGATCGGGCAGGACATTGCTGGTGGCGAGTGGCTGTTCGGCGACTACGAAGCCAAGGTGGCAGCTTACATTCTCGTCATCGCGGCGCTTCGCCTCGTATTGACCAGAGACCGCCTGAACACCGCGACTCTTCTCCTGGTCCTGGCCACCTATTTTCATTTCCTGGTAGGCGGGTTCTGGTTCGTCGCAGCGATGGTACTACGGCTGCTTGACCGGTCCGACCTCCGCCACGTTGCCCTGAACACTTCGCTTTACATCCTGACGATCGCGCCGCTGTTGATTGTCATCGCCTGGACCCGTCTGGCGGATAATTCCGCCTCGCTGGCGACTGACGTACCTACACCCGATATTATATATTCGATCATTCGCGAACCGCACCATCAATCACCGTTCCTGTCCTGGCCGTACTTTCGGGACCACTGGCTGCCTGGCTATGTGATGGCCCTGCCGATGTTGCTGAGCTGTATCTGGTTCGCGCGACGTGCGGAAATTCGCAAACTACGCATGCTAGCCTGGTGGCTCGCTGGCCTGTTGGTTTATCTGTTCCTTGTCCTTGGGCCGAAATACCTCGACCGCGATACGGGTTTTCTGGGCAAGTTCTATCTGTTCCGACCCTCGTCGCTGATCGAGCTGTTGTGGCTGACATTGGCTCGGGCGTTCGCGGTCAGCCTTGCTCGCAACCGAGCATGGCTGATCCGCATAGCATTGTTGGCGACGGTCGGCCCCGCGTTCTGCTACGTCCAGGGTAGTCGCTTGATTGAAGAAATGCAGAATATGGAGAGCGTGGCGAAACAGAAGTCGCCTATGGAGGAAGCCGTGCGGCAGCTGACGCCGCCAGGGAGTGTCGTGCTGATCGATCCGGATGCCGAGACGAGCTGGCTCGATTTCGAACGGCGCACCGGGCGGCCCACCTGGGTAAGTTGGAAGTTCGCTCCCACCAATGACGCTGAGCTGATTACCTGGTATCGCCGCATCGAAGCTCGTGCGACGGCATTCAGACAGGGTTGTGGCGCAGATCTCGGCCTTGCGCGCCAGACCTTCCTGCTGGCAACGGCGGCAACAGCTTCCCGGCTGTCCAGGAGTTGTGGTCCTGTACTCTCTCGCGCTGGTCCGTGGGTTCTCCTGCAGTGGTGATGATTGTTCGCGGCACACAAGGCCGTCTATGTCAAGGCCTGGCTGCCTACTCTTTGCTAAAGTTCCTTACCACCTCGCTTACCACAGACGGCACAGACCCATTGAGCGTCCCATTGTCCAACAGAGCCATCACAGCAGCCCGCTGCTGGCCAACTACTTCTAGTCCACGGTCGCCAAGTTCTAGGACTCTCCGCGCAATCAACTTGTCGATGATGTCATCTCTAACTGCAGGAGGGCCGACGAAGGCTGCCGTAAGGTCGGTGCGATCGCGAGGTATGAAATATCCTGAAACGCGAAACTTCTGCAAAATGGCTGTGAGCATCACCTTCACAGAGTCCGCATCCACGCTAACAAATCGTGTATTAAGCAGGTTCTCGAAACAGGCGATTGCCTCTTTATCTGCGTTGGCTTCGGACAAAGGACGGTATTTAGCGCTTCGAAACCCAGCAGACTGTACGATCACAAAGCGCCCCTTAAAAGCGCAGTCTCGGAATTCCGTGCTGGCGTCAGATTCGCAATTGATCCAATCCGCGCCTCGGAACGTGCACGCTCTGAAAGCAGTGTCTCGTAGGTCCATGTAAGCGATGGGGCCGCTAAATAGCAGGCCCGAGAATACAACCCCCTTACCTTCACGATCTCCGAATATGTCGCACATGGCGCTTGTACGGGCCGAACGCGTGAGATTACTTGGCGGCTCCAACAGCGATTGCACTACCTCCCAGAAGAATGGAACCGCATCCCGCTGCTCTGTCATACCACTCTTAAGCCTATTCACGTGCGTCCGTACATGTGGCTTCCAGCCCATCTCCGACAGTAAGTCAGCAACAAACGAAGTCACCGGTGAGGAACCACCTGCGATCGATGCAAGGTACTTCTCAACCACAGCATCCATCCTGTTACCTAATATGTAATCACATATCCAGACAGCTGGGGCAAACTGGGCCAGATACTCGAATCGAAACACAAAGCTGCCGTGACTACTCGATCGCAGAAGAGGATGGCTCCTGATCTTCGTGAGCTCCTCGTCAGCTGGGTGCTCCCCCAGTGCATACTCAGCCGCGTCACGCAAGGATTCCAAGCTGTAGGGGCCTACACGCTCATTCTCCACAAGCGTCGCTATCATCATGAACTGCTAAGTTGGCGTAAGTCCGAGCCCGCGCCTTTGATGCTCACGGTTGAGAATTCCGTACGTGATAGCATAAAGT
>JBKPSV010000283.1:0-17645 GCA_046735215.1 Pseudomonadota bacterium
GCTTTAGGGGCCGTAGCCTTCTTTGCCCCTGTCTTGTCCTCCTTTGCAGTGGCCCCTGTAGCCGCAACTGCGTTCTCCAACAGCCCGAGCGCAACATCCAGCGACAACTCGTTATCCGTCTGCGCCACGATCCGCGAAAGCCTGGGTGCCTTCTTCCGGTGCCAACTGCCAGGCCAACGGATCGGGTGAACCATCGCCTTGTTGGTGCCATCGCCGCCGACTAGGTCCGTTGCCAAATCTCGTGCACGACGCAGTTTAGCGTGTTCCTCGGCAGTGCGTGTCGGCGTGTCCAATCGCCAATGAATATGCAGCTTCGGTAGCAGCACGCCGGTCTTTGGATCAGCCCACTCGCCACCGGATTCCACTACAGCGGTGGCGGGACCTAGCAACGCCTCTAAATCGCTTCTCGCCAGCTGCGCGCCTTGGTCGCATTCGACGCTAAGGGCGAGTCCGTTCACCAGTTCCGCCTGGGTTGCTTTATTGGGGCCTTTGAATGTCGCTATCGGCGGACAGAACACAATCGGCTGCTCCGCATTAGCGCACCGCTGTGCAAGCTCCACAGCCGGTGGAACCAGCGCGGCGACGTCGTCGCCGACTTGTAATCCGACTATCGCAAAAGGGACGCGGTCCTCGACCTGGTCTGGAAAGGCGCGCAGTGACACATACGAGCCCTTGTCAGCATGGCGGAACATAGCACAGACGAACTGGCCCATTGCATCGGCGTCAACGGGAAACCCCGGCGGATCATCATCCCACACATACTTGTCGCCGGTTTCCATGTTCACATCGAACTTGCAGCCCGGCTTGTGAACTTCGTTCTCGTCGGTGCGTCTCCACATAACACATACTCACCTCGTAAACGGCAAATACCGTGCTTGCTTATTTCTGCAGGCGACGGTATATTGGACCTGCACATATTCTTTCTTCGTCGAGCTTCGCCCGTTACTTCCTAGTAACGGGCTTTTTCTTTTCCCTACCGTTCTGGCGACGTTTCCTCAACAATAGAGCCTACCCAGCCGAACAACCCACCGTCGGGCGACGCTAGGTCGATCGCTATTTGATGAAGCGCGCCGCCATTCAGGACATAATCGGAACGGATGGGTGTGGTGCGAAATCCCGCCGCCCTAGTTTCAGCCAGGTCTTGATGGCCAAACCAGTGCACAGCTTTGGGAGCTTCGTAGCGATTGATCCCGATTGTCAGGCACGCTTCCGGCCACTCGCGGCAAATACGCGCTTCCGCAATCTGCATCTGGCCGCCCACATCCCGGAGAATTGCGGTTAGCGCCGCGCCAAAGGTCGCGAAGCCCATACCGGCCTTCCTGGCCGGCATGGCATCCCACTGCGTTACCACGTCCACTGCCTTGTCGGGCGCCCGGCCGATTGCGAGCATCAGCAAAGCCCACTTTGCGTGCACGGCTGTCATTTCGGCCGGCGGCACGCCCCGCCCACGGGGTGTCGTCGGCATTAGACCGTGCGCACGAAGGGCGCGAAAGGTCTGATCAATCACCGCGCCGGAATGTTGCGTGAATGACTGTAGTTCGCGCTGCAGATCAGGTCCGATCATTCGCGCGGTTTTCCGCGGATGCTCGCCCGTGGCGCTGCGGTGAGAAACCGACGGATGCTGTCTGCCGTAATAACTGTCCGGTTGCCGATCTTGCGCGCGTCGAGAGCGCCGCGGCCGATCAGTTCGTAGACGAGGCTGCGGCCGACTCCGAGCGCCCTGGCGGTTGCCACCGGGGAATAGGCAAAAGACCCCGCGGCGGGTTCCGCGTCCACTTGAAGGTTGATCACGATGGTAGGCTCCTGGACTGATGATCCACACTCTACATGACTGTATCATATACAGTCAAGAACACATCTACACGGCGACGGACCCTAAACGCTCGTCAGGACAACAACGAACATCGCGCCGGCTGATATCATCGCTGCAACAGCCGTGCATCGTCGGGAGCTTGATCGACTCAGTCAGACAACTTCGGCGAGAAGTCTTTGCCGCTCGTCGCAACAGGATTTAATCCGGAAACTATACCAACCTGCTGTGCGTTGCCGTGGTTATGCGGCATTTGCGGTGATCGTGACCCTGCTGATAGCGGGATGCTCTAAGCCATCGGGCCATACTGAGAAGAGTGCGCTAATCGGCGGGGGCTTTGGTCTCGCTGCTGGTGCTTTGGTGGGCAGCGGGACGGGCGCCTTGGTCGGCGGCCCCATCGGCGCCTTGGTGGTGCGGCAGTCGGTGGCATGACCGCCCCACATGCGACACGCACGCTGCAAAGCAGTGGCGGCAGGAGCCAGCCGCAGCCCTTAGAGCGACACGAGCGACGTCGACAGGTTCGGTGTGGTGCACACCTTCAGCGATCAATCTCTCTCAATCGTTGGGCGCTTCGCCTTGCCGTGCCATGATGGCGCATGACCGCCTATAGCGTCATCCCCAAGCGTCACGGCTATTCCGTGCAGGCCACGGAAGGCGCAGAGGTCAGGGTTCTCCGAACTTGGCCAACTGAGGCAGAAGCGGTTTCACACCTGAGGGCACTTCAGGCGGCAGCAGCGAAGGCTGTCCCTCAGCCGCCACCCGAGCGGCACCCGGGCCGGCCGCGCAATCCTTACCGGACCACGCGCTACGGCTAATGCGGCAACGGTAGAGGCAACTGCGCCGTGTCAACGTCCGTTGACTCGTGCCATACTCCGGGCATGACCGGCTACCGGGTCACGCCCAAGCGGCACGCTTACCGCGTGGAGTCCACGCAAGGCGGGAAGGCCTGGGTCGTTGTCCGCATTTGGCCGACTGAGGAACTGGCAATTTCCGACTTGAAGGCACTTCGGGCGGCAGAAGAGAAGGCGTCGGCGAGACTGAAGGACAGCGAGCTACCGCCTTCCCACCCTCGGCTGCGCTTCCACTAGCGCGGTCCCACGCTTCGCTACCGTTGCGCGCTAACTACGCGCCATAAACACCAAGGCGTCTCTCGGCGCCCCGCTGGTGCCAGGTCGGTCAAGCGACGTTCGGCGACCGCGACGCTTGCTGCCGCGGAACTGCCGCGGCGCGGTTTCCTATTGGCTTGTGCAGAAGTCGGCCCAAGCCGTCATCAACTGCCGTCGCTTCTCAAACAGATCGCCGCGCCGGTATGCGGCCTCAACACTGTTGCTTATGACGTGCGCGAGTGCTTGCTCAACGACATGATTCGCGGTGTCGGTGCTTTCCGCCGCCCAATCTCGGAACGTCGAACGGAAGCCATGAGCGGTTAAGTCGCCTCTGCCCATGCGGCGCAACACCGCGGTCAAGCTCATGTCTGATAGCGGCGCCCTGTTGTCGCGGCCAGGAAACACCCGCGCTTTAGAGTCCGCGCCTAATAACTCCGCCAGCGGCGCCAGAAGCACGCACGCGGCGCCTGATAACGGCACCCTGTGAGCTTTACCGGCTTTCATGCGCCCCGCTGGCACCACCCACAGCGCCGACGCTAGGTCGATTTCAGCCCATGTTGCACCCCTAGCCTCGCCACTCCTACACGCAGTCAGGACGCAGAAGCGCAGCGCGATGGCGCCCATGCCTTCGCGTGCCGCCAGGTCGCGGTAGAAGGCCGGCATGTCCTTCCACGGTAGCGCGGCATGGTGTTCGACGCGCCGCACCTTGCCGGGAGATGGCAAGGCAAGCTGCAGCCTGCCGCGCCATTGCGCCGGGTTGGCGGCTTCCTCAGATCGCCAGCCTTGAACGGCAGCGTACGCCAAGACTTGCTCGATGCGCCCGCGTAGCCGGCTTGCCGTCTCGGGCACGCTGTTCCAGATCGGCACGAGCACTTCGAGAACTTCACGGGTGGTTACTTCGTCGCAGGGTAGGTCGTTTATGATTCGGCAGTGCGTCGCAATTGTCGAACGCCACTGCTGACGGTGCTTTTCGTTCTTCCACCCAACCTCATGCGCAGCGATGTAGTGGCGTGCCGCCTCGCCGAACGTCACGGCGGCTTTGGGTGGCTCGGCGCGTTGCTCCTCTCGGCGCAGTTCCAGCGGGTCCACGCCGCCATCGATCAGACGACGCGCGTCTGCCGCATGGTGGCGAGCTTCGGCGAGGGACGTGGTGGCAGCGTCGCCTAGCGTCATCTCACGGGCGCGTCCGTTCAGTTGATAACGGTATGCCCAACTACGTTTGGCCGACGAACTAATGACCAGCGATAGGCCGGCGCCGTCCGGGTATCGGCCAGGGTGGCGGAGCTTCTGAACCGCCGTTGCTGTGAGCTTGTTTGCCGCCCTCGCCATAATCGCTTCCGCCGAAACTCACGGCTTCCTCTCACGATTCAGGATGGAATGCAAGGACGATCGCGGACACCCCTGGACAAGGATTCGGCGGACTTCTGCCACTATTGTGTGGAATTTGGATGACTCTGGATGGCTGTGGATGCTAGGTGGCGGAGGGGATGAGATTCGAACTCACGATAGAGGTTGACCCCCTATAACGGTTTAGCAAACCGCCGCCTTCAGCCACTCGGCCACCCCTCCGCACAACACGGCGTATGCTGCCCGCTATCTAGGCCCTCCGTGATGCAGCGTCAAACACTTGCGGACCGCGCTAGGGCCCCTGCAACCGTCGAGCTAAACAGACCGCACGAGCCAGCTTAAGCTCGGGGCCGATGCGCTCGATTCTGAACCGCTTGCTGATGCTTCTGGTCGTGCTGATGTCGGGGACGGGCCCGCTTCGTGCGGATACGTCGCCGGCAGGAGATCTGTCCGGACGAGTGGCGCAATTGCGTGAATTGCTCGCATCAGAGCAGGGCGCAGCGATTCTCGACCTGCTTGGGGATCCGGATGTCCGTCAGGCCATCATACAGGAGCCGGTGGCAATCCAGGAGAGCCGATCGCCGCAGGTCTCCGCCGGCGAAATGATGGACGACACGCTCACCCATATCCGCGCCCGGCTATGGCAGGTGGCAACGAAGCTCGCGGCCATTCCGGGCGAGCTGGCAGCAGTTCCGGTCAGGACGCAGTCCTCATTGCCAGGGCACGAACTGTTGCGCTTGTTCGCGTTCGTCCTCGCGTTCCTTGCCGGTGGCATCGGCGCCCAGTTGCTACTGTTCCACGCCGCGCGGCGGTGGCGCTCCCATTTCACCGAGCTTGCGTTGACGACGGCGTGGGAACGGACGCGGGCCGCGGCCGAACGGCTCATCTTCGGGCTACTGCTCATTGGAGCATTTATGGCCGGCAGCATGGGCGCCTTCCTGCTCTTCTCCTGGCCACCGGCGACCGGATCGATCATTCTCGGCTACCTGCTCGCATTCACAGCAGTCCGGCTTGGCCTGACTGCGACCCGCTTTTTCCTGGCTCCGGGTGCCGAGCGCCTGCGCTTGGTGCGGGTCAGCACCGAGACCGCATGGTTCTGGCATCGCTGGACCGCGCGAATGATCGGCACCGCGGCCATAGGCTGGCAAACGATACTGACGCTTCAGTCACTCGGCATGTCGCCCGCCGGTGCAGATGTCCTGCTGCAACTGCTGTCGCTGCTCTTGGCCATCCTGGGAATTTGCATCGTTTGGACGATGCCGGGCAGAGACAATGAGCGCGTGCGGGGAGCCATACCACGTTTGCTGGTTTCACTTGCTCTCGTTCTTGATTGGCTGCTGTTCCTGATGGGAGCGAGGGAACTCGGCTGGACGCTGTTGATCCTCACTGCCATTCCTGTAGTGACATCCATCCTCAGTAGATCGATCTCGACTGTCATGTGCGGCGACCTGACGGACGCCGAAATCGGTCATTCGCCGCACGCGGCATTCGCCGAACGGACGATGCAGGCAGCGGTGGTGCTCCTCGCGGCAGCGATATTGGTGCGCGTCTGGCAAATCGACATGATCGCGATGTCCAACATGGATACGCCGATGATGCGCATCGGGCGCGGCCTGCTGGAGGCTCTTGTCATCCTGGTGATATCGGACCTGCTCTGGCAGGTGGTGCGGGTTCTGATCGATTCGCGACTGGCTGGTGAGCAGCCCTCGATCGACTCTCTGGACGATGACGAAAGACGAAGACGGGCGCGGCTGCGTACGCTGCTTCCGGTATTGCGCAATTTCGCGCTGTTCATCGTTCTCGTGATGGCATCGCTCAGCGCATTGGCAGCTATGGGCCTGCAGATCGGGCCACTGCTCGCCGGTGCTGGGGTCGTCGGCATTGCTGTGGGCTTCGGCGCCCAGACGCTCGTGCGGGACATCCTGTCCGGCGTGTTCTTCCTGCTCGATGACGCATTCCGGGTCGGCGAGTACATCGAGAGCGGCGGGATCCGCGGCACGGTCGAAAGCTTCTCGCTGCGATCGGTCAAGCTGCGCCATTTGAACGGCCAGTTGCACACGGTGCCGTTCGGCGACCTTAAGGCGATCACCAACTATTCCCGGGACTGGGTGGTGGAGACGCTTCAGGTGGTGGTCACCTACGACACCGATCTGGATCTGCTTGAGAGCGTCGTGGCGACGGTGAGCGATGAGTTGATGGCGGACCCTGTGATGGCGTCTGAAATGATCGAGCCCCTCAGGTCGCTCGGCGTGCAGGCGATGGTCGACACCGGCATCCAGATCGGGCTGACATTCAAGACGCGCCCTGGGCGGCAGTATGCTGTGCGGCGCGCCGTGTTCAGCCGGATCAAGCTGGCCTTCGCGACGCACGGTATCCGCTTCGCATCGGCTTTCCTGCAGGCGGTTGCCGAAGCGCCGGCCCCGGCCTGATCAGCTGAGCGCCACCTCGAACCCACGCTTCGTCCCTGGCCGCGCCATCATCGCATCATACCAGCGCTTCACATTTGGAAAGTCGGCGAGGTTCACCTGGTGCCGCTCATGGCGCCAGGCCCAGCCGAGGATGGCGAAGTCGGCAATCGACACCGGACCCGCGGCGAACTCGACCTGAGCGAGACGCTTGTCAAATACACCATAGAGCCGCCGCGTCTCCTTCGTGTAACGCTCCAGCCCATAGCGACGATCCTGTGCGTTCTCCACTTGCAGGAAGTGATGCACCTGGCCGGGCATCGGGCCAAAGCCGCCCATCTGCCACATCAGCCATTCCAGCACCGGAACCTGCGCGCGAAGGTCGGCCGGATAGAACTTGCCTGTCTTGGTTCCGAGATAGATCAGGATCGCGCCCGACTCGAACACGCTGATCGGTTCTCCCCCGGGGCCCTCGGGATCAATGATTGCCGGGATCCGATTGTTCGCGCTGATCTTGAGAAAATCGGGATTGAATTGCTCACCCTTGCTGATGTTTACCGGATGAACATTATAGGCGAGGCCCATTTCCTCGAGCGCCACGCTGATCTTGCGGCCATTGGGCGTGTTCCAAGTGTAGAGTTCAATCGGCATGACCTGCTCCCGGGGCGATGAGGTTACGCCAATTGTCACCGAGGTGGCGCGGTATCGCAACCGCATCAGCAGATTGCCAGACGAACCTCGCTGTCTCGCGCTGCGGCGAAGCGGTCATGAGCTGGACGGCCGGCCCCGCTTGTTTCGCTGAGTAAGAACGAGAGAAAGCTGGTCCATCGCGCGATCCGGCACATCACAGATGTATGCTGGGCGCGGGTGCACGCGAGCGTAGCGAGGACATAAGGGCGGCGTCGGTTTTGGCGAATTTTGATCAGACAGCGCTTGGCCCGGCTCGATTCGCTCCGATAGGGTAGACGCGATTAAGTAGCCGTCGGAGGGTGCCTGCAATGGCTTTTGAGACCGAGGATCATATTCGCGTTCGTGCATACCATTTGTGGGAGGCGAGTGGCCGTCCCGAAGGTCGTGACCAGGAATTCTGGGAACAGGCGCGACAATCAACATCCGAAGGCGAGGCAACCGCCAAGACCAAGCGGCGCGCTGTTCGCTCGCAGGCTGCAGGCACGACCGCAGCCTCGTCGTCGAAGCGCTCCCGCCGTTCATCCAAATCTCGCGCGGAATGAGGCGTTATCCCTGCTTGCCGCTGATCTGGCGCGCCATGCGGTCCAGTTCGTCATTGGTGACCGGACCTAAGATCGCGTAGCCAAGGCCTTTGTCGATCCAGGCGCAGGCGTTCACATCGTTACGATCCCATTGCGCGATGGGAACCCGCAGGTCTGCAGCCATCGGCCGCATCACCAGCGACATACGTTGGCCGGTGGAGTCCTCGTACATAAAGAGAGCGGCGGGGTTACCCTGCTCCGTCGCGAGCAGGCGGCCGCCAATCAGGCGATAGCCGAAACCCGAAAGATCGGGCGGGGAGACCGGGCGGTTCAACCGGTTCGACAGCCACTGCGCCAGATGATCCCGCTCCGCAGCGGTGACCTCGATCGGGTGTCGCCGATCTGGGCTGTAGACTGCATGACTGGCCAGCGCCTGATGCTCGAGCGCCAACATCGCCAACGCATCGCGATCTGGCGTCGGCTGTGCATGCAGCAGCCATCCGGCCGCGCCACCGACGCCCAGCGACAATACGACCGTCGCAGCGACCTGCCACCAGGAGCGAGAGCGACGCCGCAAACGCTCTTCCACCAAGCGGTGCAGGTTCAGTTCCGGTGGCAGCGGCAGGGTCGAATAGGCGGCGAAGGCGGCCTGCAGTGCCTGCCTGTTGGCAACGTCCAAGGCAACCCGCCGTGCTGCATCTGGGTGTGCCGCCAGATAGCGCTCGACCGCGGCGCGCCGCTCGGGCGGCAACTGACCGTCGACGTATGCGTTCAGTTCCTCCTCACCGACCAATGCCAGAGGTTCGCTCATAGCTCCGTCGGACGCGCGCCTGATGCTCCCACCGCTTGCCGCAACTGCTCGCGTCCTTCTTTCAGCAGGTTTACGATCGCCACGGTGGGCATCCCCATGACTTCGGCGGCGGCAGCATACGACAAGTCCTCCACTGAGATGAGGAACATGGCACTGCGCTGTTCCAGAGGCAGCCCGCTGAAGGCACGGGACAGAGCAGTTGACGCCGCTGAACCGTCATTATTCCCAGATGATGACAAAACAAGCCTCCGACGGCCGTGTCGCGACCGTGAAGTCAGCTCCCGGTACATCATCCCGAACAACCACACGCGCAGCCCGGCGGCCGCGTCCGATTCGCGCAAGCGATCGACCGCGCGAACAAGGCACTCCCGCACGATAACGTCAGCCTTCTGCTGATCGCAAAGCATCGCCAAGGCGTAACGTCGTACCGCCGGAACAGCCTCCTCGAGGTTTGCAAGAAAACCAGTCATGGCGAGTGAAGCGCGACGGCAAGTGCGGCGTTGATGTGGCTGGTCAGGTCTTCGCCCATCTTCCTTTCCTGCGGCAGTCGAATGTGGGGTGCTGGCCAATTGATGAAGCGTGATGCTGCCCAATGAGGGCAAAGGCGGTGATCTGTGCGCTACCGCACGCTGCGATCTGCTCCAAGCCGGATGATGGCGAGGTGAAAGGCGAGCGCTACAAAACCTAACGGGAGGCCAATGCGAATGTCGATGACAGAGAACACCGGTGCAATCCCCTGGTGGAAAGAACCGACCCGTGATCAGTGGATGGCGTGGATCGCTGCTTGGCTGGGTTGGACGCTCGACGCGTTCGACTTCACGATCTTTCTGCTGATCATGGTGCCGATCGCACAGACGTTCGAGGTGCCGCTGGTCGAGGTCACGGCAGTATTCACCGTCACTCTCTGGCTGCGGCTGGTAGGTGCAACAGCATCGGGATGGCTGGCTGATCGGGTCGGCCGCAAGGCGCCGTTGATGATCTCCATCGCCTGGTACTCGCTCTGCAATTTCATCTCGGGCTTCTCTCCGACCTTCTGGTTCCTGTTCCTGTTTCGCGCGCTGTTGGGCATCGGCATGGGCGCGGAGTGGCCGGCTGGTGCCGCGTTGGCGATGGAAAGTTGGCCGGCACGCTCGCGTGGTATCATGAGCGGCCTCCTGCAGGGCTCGTGGGGTATCGGGTTCCTGCTGTCCAGCGCCGCCTATGGGCTGCTGTACGACAGCATCGGATGGCGAGGCCTGCTGTGGCTCGGCATTCTGCCTGCGCTTGCAGTGCTTTACGTGCGCCGGTTCGTGAAGGAGCCGGAAGTGTGGGTGGCAAACCGCGATAAGCAGCGCGAGCAGAATAAGCAGTTCCACGCGCCCTTGTTGGACATCTTTCGGCGTGGCGTGGCGGGCAACACCATCACTGCCTGTCTTTGGATGGCGAGCAGCTTCGTCGTTTATTATTCGGTGTATGGGCTGTTCGCCACACACATGCAGAAGGATCTGAACTTCGGTCCGGCCCTGGTGGCGCTGCCGATTGCGCTGGCCAACCTGACCGGTTTTGTGGCCAGCGGCTTCTGGGGATGGGTCGCCGACCGCTACGGCCGCCGTTGGGCAATGATCGTTCCGGCGATCATCGGCGTCTTCGTCACGCCCTTCTACCTGTTCACCGCAAACTATGCGGTGATCGCGGTCGCCTTCATTGTCCAGGGAGTGTTCCTCGGTGCTATCTATGGTCAGAATCCTTCCTACCTGGCGGAGCGGTTCCCCACCGAGGTGCGGGCGACTGCCAGCGGCTTCTGCTATCACCAAGGCGCGGTCTGGGGCGGCCTGGTGGGTCCTGTGCTGGCTGCGTTCGCTGTTGCTCAGCCATCGGGCTTTGCCATTCCCATGCTGGTTGGCACCGTGAGCGGCGCCTTGGTGTTTATCGTGGCGTTGCTGCTGGGGCCGGAGACCAAGGGCAAGGTGTTGCAGGCCGATATCACGCTCGCAGCCAAAGCCTGACGCTCAGGCGCGGGCGCGGAGCGCATCCAGCGCACCTTGCAGCAGCCAGGCAGCAGCGGCGCGATCAACTGCTGCTGCCCGCTTCCCGCGGCTGAGGTCAGCCTGCACAAGGTACCGGTTGACTGCGGCCGAGGAGAGTCGCTCGTCCCACAATGCCGTCGGCAGGTCGGTGGCATCGGACAGCGCCAGCGCCCAATCCCGTGCCGCCTGTGCCGCGGGGCCAAGGCTGCCGTCCATTGAGAGCGGCAGGCCGACCACCATTCCGCCGGCGTCTTCCTTCCGCGCAATAGCCACGAGTTCCGCTGCGTTGTCGCGCAGCTTGCGGCGCCTGAGGCTGCCGAAGGGCGACGCGAGCGACAGGCCCACATCCGATAGCGCGACGCCAATCGTGCGGCTGCCGGGGTCTAGGCCGATCAGCCGCTGGTTTCGCGCGAGCGCTTCGCGCAGTTCCCGAATGCCGAGTAGCGCCATGCAGCGGACTATCCCGCGCGTAGCCGCGATGGCAAAGCTGGAGTGTTGGTTGAACCGAGTGGCTACCGCCGGTATGGTCGTCCGCTCACCAAAACAAGGATCATGTCGGATGTCGCTCGACGCCGCGACCATTCGCCGAATCGCGACCCTCGCCCGCATTCGTGTCGAGGATCACGAACTCGCGCCTCTGGCCGCCGAACTGAACGGCATCCTGGGTTGGATCGAGCAACTCAACGAGGTGAACGTGGATGGTGTCGAACCGTTGACCGGTGCGCAGCAGATGGCGCTGAAGATGCGGGAGGATGTAGTCACCGACGGCGGTTATCCGGAGAAGGTGTTGGCCAACGCGCCGGATCGGGCGGAGAATTTTTACTCGGTTCCCAAGGTGGTCGAGTGATGGCCGGGTCGAACCCGGCTATCACGGATGAGGTTCGGGCTGTCGCCCGCAGTTTCGCATGACCCTCACCGAGCTCACGATCGCTTCCGCGCGCCAGGGGCTGCGCGAGAAGCAATTTTCGGCGCGCGAATTGACCGAAGCCCACCTGAGCGCAATCGAGGCGCTGAACCCGCGGCTGAACGCCTATGTTACCGTAACCGCGGAACGCGCACTGGCGCAGGCTGATGCTGCCGATGCAGCGCTGGCCGACGGCAGATTTGCGCCGCTTACCGGCATTCCTCTCGCAATCAAGGACCTGTTCTGCACCGAGGGCGTGCGGACCATGGCCGGCAGTCACATCCTACAGCCGTTCGTGCCGCCGTACGAAAGTACCGTCAGTGCGAACCTGCTGCGCGATGGGGCAATCTTTCTCGGCAAGGCGAACATGGACGAGTTCGCGATGGGTTCGTCCAATATGACCTCGGCTTATGGACCCGTGGCCAATCCCTGGACGCGACGGCAGGACAACGCAGCGGTCCTGGTACCCGGCGGATCTTCGGGTGGCTCGGCGTCGGCGGTCGCGGCACGCATTGCGATGGGTGCCACGGGCACCGACACCGGCGGATCAATCCGTCAACCGGCGTCGTTCTGTGGCATCGTTGGAATGAAGCCGACCTATGGCCGCTGCTCGCGCTGGGGTGTGGTGGCATTTGCGTCATCGCTCGATCATCCGGGGCCATTTGGACGGACCGTCGAGGACTGCGCCATCCTGTTGGGTTCGATGGCGGGACATGATCCGAAGGATTCAACTAGTGCGGACATTGCCGTGCCTGATTTCGCGGCGGCGTGCCGACGCGATGTGAAAGGACTCCGCATCGGCGTGCCGCGCGAATATCGCATGGATGGGATGCCGGAAGACATCGAGCGACTCTGGCGCCAGGGACTCGACTGGCTGCGCGACGCAGGCGCGGAGACCGTCGACGTTTCGCTGCCGCACACCAAGTATGGCCTGACCACGTATTACATCGTCGCGCCGGCCGAGGCATCGTCCAACCTGGCACGCTATGACGGGGTTCGGTTCGGGCTGCGGGAGAGCGGGAATGATCTGCGCGATCTTTACGAGCGCACGCGCGCGGCGGGTTTCGGTGCCGAGGTGCGGCGACGCGTGCTGATCGGCACCTATGTGCTCTCCGCCGGCTACTACGACGCATATTACCTGCGGGCACAGAAGGTACGCGCGCTCATTCTGCGCGATTTTACCGAAGTCTTCGCGCGGGTCGATGCACTGGTCACACCGACCGCGCCGTCGGCGGCGTTCGCGCAGGGCGAGAACATGGATGATCCGATCAAGATGTATCTGAACGATGTGTTCACGGTACCGGCGAACATGTCGGGTGTGCCAGGCATTTCTGTTCCCGCGGGGCTGGATGCCAACGGTCTGCCGCTCGGGCTGCAGGTGCTTGCCAAGCCATTCGATGAAGAGACGGTTTTCACCGTGGGTGCAGCGCTGGAGCGCGCGGCGCAATTCGATGCATTGCCACAGTTCCGCGCGGGAGCCTGAACATGAGCTACGCAATCGAAGGATCGACCGGTGCATGGGAAGTGGTGGTTGGCCTGGAAGTGCATGCTCAGGTGATCAGTCGGGCAAAACTGTTCTCGGGGGCCGCCACGGATTTCGGTGCGCCGCCCAACACGCAGGTGAGTTTCGTGGATGCGGCATTTCCCGGCATGCTGCCGGTGATCAATCGTGAGTGCGTGGCACAGGCGGTGCGCACCGGGCTTGGCCTCAATGCGCACATTCACCTGGTGAGCCGGTTCGATCGCAAGAACTACTTTTACGCAGATCTGCCAGCCGGCTACCAGATCAGCCAGTATCAGCATCCGATCGTCGGCGAGGGCCGCATCGAGATCGAACTGGCCGACGGCTCGACACGAGAGATCGGCATCACGCGGCTGCACCTTGAGCAGGACGCAGGCAAGTCGCTGCACGACCAGCACCCGACCAAGTCTTACATCGATTTGAACCGTGCCGGCGTGGCTTTGATGGAAATTGTCTCTGAACCGGATATTCGTTCACCGGAGGAGGCCGGCGCCTACCTGCGCAAGCTGCGCACCATCCTGCGTTATCTGGGCACCTGCGACGGCAACATGGAGGAAGGCTCCATGCGTGCCGACGTCAATGTGTCGGTGCGCAAACACGGCGAGCCGTATCGCACCCGCTGCGAGGTGAAGAACGTCAACTCGGTTCGCTTCGTCATGCAGGCGATCGAGGCGGAAGCAAAGCGCCAGATCGCGGTCTGGGAGCAAGGTGGCGCGGTTGATCAGGAGACGCGCTTGTTCGATCCGGCGCGCGGCAACACGCGGTCGATGCGCAGCAAGGAAGACGCGCACGATTACCGGTATTTCCCCGATCCGGATCTGCTGCCGCTGGTGCTGGACGAGGCTTGGGTGGCCGAACTGAAGGCGAAGCTGCCGGAACTGCCGGATGCCAAGAGGCGACGGTTTATGCAGGACTATGGGCTGCCTGCATATGATGCGGGCGTGCTGGTGGCTGAGCAGGCCACCGCCGATTACTACGAAGCGGTGGCCAAGGGTCGCGATGCGAAGATCGCTGCCAACTGGGTGATGGGCGATCTGTTCGCGGCATTGAATCGTGCAGGGCGCACCATTGCCGACAGTCCGGTGCCGGCGTCATCTCTTGGCGGGCTGCTCGATCTTATGGATGACAAAACCATCAGCGGCCGCATCGCCAAGGATGTGTTCGAGGCGATGGTGGAAAGCGGCGATGATCCCGCCTCGATCGTCGAGCGGAAAGGGCTGCGGCAGGTAACCGATCTTGGTGCAATCGAAAGGGTGGTTGACGGGATCCTCGCAGCCAACGCAGACAAGGTCGCGGAATACAAGTCAGGGCGCGAGAAGCTGTTTGGCTTTTTTGTGGGGCAGGTGATGAAGGCGACGTCCGGCAAGGGCAATCCGGCGCTGGTGAACGAAACGCTCAGGCGGAAACTGACTTGACTTAGAGCTGAGTTCGAAGAGCAGCGCCGGCTGCGTGGGGCGAGCATCCGATCATGTCTTCAGCTCGTGACGAAGTTCATCAAGAAATCGCCAGTTCGTCCCGTTGGAGATGATCCTTTGTGGGTCCGACTTGATGAAACCGGTCTCGCTCAGCCGCAGCGCGTAAAAGCGCACCGTGTCCTCGGCATCATACTCCCGCCATTTGTCGTAGGGCAGCTCACGCAGGGTCTGCAAGGCGTAGTCGTACCGCGAAACGAAACCACCATCTACCAGCTGCCGTGCAGCCAGATCCGGGTTGCTGGCGCATAGATCGGTAGCCTTGAGGAGCGCACGCGTCACCCGCTTTGTCGCGACCGGGTACTTGGATACGAATTCCCGGTTCCCTGCCAACATGCAGCAAAAATAATGAGACCACGGGCGATCCACCACGCTGCTAAAAATCACATGACCGATCTTCTGCGCGCGCAGGTCGTAGCTTTCAGGTGGAAAACACAGAAAGGCATCGATCTTTCCTTCGGCGAAGAGCTGCACCGGCTTCACCGACGAATCAACGACCCAGTTGAAATCCTTCACAGGATCGACGCCAACATTGGCCATGATCGGTGCAAGGAAAATATGCTGAGATGACTCGAGAGCCGATATTCCTATCCGCTTGCCGCGCAGATCGGTGACCCGGCGAATATGCTCAGCCGCAATTAGATCAAAGCAACCAACGTGCACACCAACCAGGATCGTAATGGCCATACCGCGATCAATATTGATCACGTGCCTTGGTGCAAAATCCAGGTCAAAGTCGACCATTCCATCCGCGAGACCCCGTTTTAGGTCGTTGGTCTGGCCCGAGAGGTATTGGACGTCGGTAAAGCCCTCCATGCGCAATAGCTCTTGCATGAGATATTTCGGTGCGGCGCAGATGCTTGGTGACCTGACGAACCGCAGCGAAGTCACCTCCGGTGGTGCGTCCGCATCGGCTTGATGCGGCCAGGAGAGGACTCCGGCGATACCTGCCAAGGGCAGCGCTGCCATGAAGCGTCGACGTGCCTGCTGCATCGACATCGGACCTTCCAATTTGGCTTTACCTGTGAAAGGGCGGTTACCGCATCACAGTCCGTTTCGGCGGTCTTATTTAGACGATAGGCCTCATTTGGCTCGGCTGACAAGATTCCGAGTTCCGATCGATCAGCGGGTGTCCGCAGAGCTGCTGTCGTATGGTTGGCTCATACGCGGGTCATCGGTCCGCAGGAACAGCAAGCGACGATCGGTGCTGGAGCCGCAGGCGGCCGCGGTGCTGGTGGTGAAGTCGGCATGCCCGCCACGCCGAGCCGTCACGCGGCACGCGGCAAGACGTTGGACAACCTCGCCGGCGCTTCCAGGCAAAAAAGATGGCGGGGCCTGGCCCCGCCATCTCGATACGAAGCCGCAGGCGCAAATGCTCCTGCGACGGTACTCCCGCACTATGCGGCGTGCATCAGTTCCAGCGCGTCCTCGTAGACCGACATATTCTTGCCGAACGAGATCGCCGCCGCCTGGCAACCACACACCAAGTGCATCCACCGCCACGGCTCACGCGTGTTGTGGAATTCCTCGATCACCGCCTGATGATGCTTGAAGGCGTGCATCTCGGTGAAATTGTCGTGGCAGACAATCTGCGCGAGGCGGTTGATCAGCACCTGCGGATCGTAACGCAGGTCAACGTATTGCTGAGCCAGATTGACGGTCTGTTTCACCTCCGGCACCGCACGCATCATCCCAAGGTTCGTCACCGTCGCCCAGTCGGTCGGCGGCTGGGTGTAGATGCTCTGGGTGATCGCCTCGAGCAGCTCCTCCTGCGACCGGTGCGGCAGCGCGGCGACCGCGGCGGCGTCGGGCTGCAACTCGGCTTCCATACGGTACTGCGTTGACTTCACCTCTGGCCCGGTGTGCCACAGCAGCAGGGTCAGCAGCTTGTTCTTCATGCTGAACCCGTCGAGCCGGATCAGATAGCGCCGCAGGTTGGCGCTGGTGTGCAGGTGCACGTCCATCGGATTACCGGTGAGCGAGCGAAGGAACAGGCCAGCCGCGCCGATCGACAGCGCCTCGCCCGCACCCTCCAGAGACAGCCCGTCGGCCAGCGCCTGGGCGATCATCTTCGGGATCTCGGGATAGCTCTTGACGGCGCGAATCGCCTCACCGAGTTCGCCGATCTTCGCTGTCTCGTCATCGCCGCTGCGCTGGCGAAGGATGCGGTTCAGCAGCCCATGCTCCTCGATCAGCGCGTCTGCCTCGGGGACGAGGCGCTGGGCAGGGAAGCGGGCGACGTAACGGACTGCCGGGCGGAACAGGACCTTGAGGTGCTCGGTCCCCAGCGTCTCCAGTGCGCGCCACAGATAGCCAGGGAACAGGAAATAGTGGTCGTCCAGCGCATTCTTCGGCAGCGCGACACTCATCAACAGGTCGAACGCCTCGATGGCCGGAACGTGATCCCAGAGCCACAGGAAGAGGTGGTCCGCCTTGAGCGCCTCGCCACGGCTGCACGCCTTCAGGAAGGCCTCTTTCGCCGCCTCGATGCCCTCCGTGGTGGCCGCCTCCTCGCCCGACCCATCGTTGGCCAAATCGGCGGTGCGGCTTACCTGCGCGCCGGTCGGGTCGAGCGGCGCAAACTCCAGCAGGCTGAACGGCGAGGTGACCGGGTCATTGATGTGCTTGTTGGAGAGCGCGACGTGCTGAAGGACCGGCAGGAACTTGTCCTCGCCTTCCAGGCGGTTCACCAGATTGGTGATGGCGTGGAGACCGGCGAGCGGATGGAGCGGACCGCCATGGTGGCCGGGAGGCAGATCGGCCGAGCGGACGACCGCAAGCGCAGAGGCGGTCAGCATGGTCTTGGTCGGTGTGCCGGAGCGCAGCTTTTCAAGTGCGCGGTCAATGATTTCCGCGGGCGGGGTCTGCTCGATGAACTGAACCAGTGGTTCGATGGTATCGGGATATTGTACGCGTTGATGCATTCGTGGACTCCTCGTCGTCGTTGCGTCTGCGTGGATGCAGGCGGCGGTTGGCGCCTCGCCTTGCCATGCTCCGCCAGCGGCTGCCTGCGGAGGAGGCAACGCGAGGGACTGAATACTTTCGCGATCT
>JBKPSV010000284.1:0-15181 GCA_046735215.1 Pseudomonadota bacterium
TCAGTGCGAATGCCGTCGGCACCGAACCGATCAGAATGAAGCGAGTCCACAGCGGCGCGGGACGATCCGAAGCGGAGCCGTATACAGGGTCTTATTGCGGATCACCCAGCAAGAGCAGCGCCGACGCTATGAAGCCGACAATGGGGCTGAACAACACACCCGTCGCGTGGGCTCAGTTAACTCCGAGGTTCCCGACCCGACCGGCGACACGAGCTGATTGGCGATGCCGAGCAACACGAAGGCGCCGATCGCCGTAGGCGCCGCCTCGATGTCGCCGATCAGTCCACCGAGCGTGTAGCCCAGTCCGACCAGCAACAGTACGCTAAAGACGATGGTGCCTGCGGCGTGCGAGCATCTGTCCAGATCCGGTCGAGCCGGCAATGTTGCAGCGACTTCAGACATCCAGTTCCCGACTTCGTTCGTGCGGCCGGTAGGTTAACCTTGGCTCGGCGGCGGAGATATCTCACTTCTCTTACGCATCGGCTTCTTCCCTCTCCCGCCGGAGAGCCTCAGCCGCTACGTTGTTCGCAATGCTGACCGACCTGCCAAATCTGCTGACCCTGTCGCGAATCCTGGCGATCCCTCTGTTGGTTGTGTTGGTGGCCCTGCACGATCCTCCGGCGGACCTTGCCGCCTGCGTGCTGTTCAGCACCGCCGCGATCACCGACTATTTCGACGGCAAGCTGGCGCGTTCCCGCAGGCAGCAATCGGACCTCGGTCGCATGCTGGACCCGATTGCCGACAAACTGCTGGTGGGCGCTGCGCTGATGATGCTGGTTGGCCGGGGTCGGCTTTCCGCCTGGGGCCTCTACCCCGCCATTGTGATCATGCTGCGCGAGATACTTGTCAGCGGTCTGCGCGAATATCTCGCTGCGCTGCGCGTGCTGTTACCCGTCACGCCACTGGCCAAATGGAAGACTGGGTTTCAGATGGGCGCCCTTGGTACGCTGCTCGCTGGCGATTCGGCGGCAGGCTGGCTGCACCTTGCGTTCCTGCCGATTTCCGCCATTGGTGAGGCCATGTTGTGGGTAGCCGCCGCCCTGACTTTGTGGACCGGGTGGGACTACCTGATGGCCGGCGTCCGACATGCCTCCGGCCCCCCCGCTGCCGCCTTGACCAAGCGCCAACTCTGACAGTGCGAGTCCTTGGCATCGTCGGCTGGTCCGGCAGCGGCAAGACCACGCTGGTGACCCTGCTTATTCCTCTGCTGCGCACGGCAGGGCTGACTGTGTCGACCGTGAAGCACACGCATCATGGCTTCGACATGGACCGCCCAGGGAAGGACACCTACCGGCATCGCGAGGCCGGCGCACATGAGGTGCTGGTGGCGGCGGGCACGCGCTGGGCGCTGCTGCATGAGGTCGTCGGAGCGGAACCATCGTTGCCGGAACTGCTGGAACGGATGCAGCCAGTCGATCTGGTGTTGGTGGAGGGCTACAAGACCCATCCCTTCCCGAAGCTCGAGGTGTACCGGCCGGCGCTGGGCAAGCCCCCGATCTGGCCTGACCAAGCCGACATCGTGGCGGTGGCAAGCGACGTTTCGGTCAGCACCGATCGCAAGCTGCTGCCGCTGAACGATCCGCCCGAGATCGCCGAGTGGCTGCTCGGTGAAGGGTGGTCGTCCCACGGTTTGATCTGAACATTCAGCCGCACCGTAGAATCATGCCTCAACTCCTTGAGTGCAACGCTTTGCCGGGGCACATTCGGCTGCGGCTGGCCCTGTCCGGCCCGTCGATTCGTCCGTTCCGGTGGGAGCCCTCCTTATGCGGCGCATCGCCCTGGCCAGTCTGTGTCTCGCGCTCTCTGGCTGCGGCTTCGACACGTGGTCGAACCCGCCCTTCTCGAGTGGAAGCAATCCTCACTTTCCGGTCGGTGACAGCGAGAACCTGAGGCGCGTTACCGGCGAGCAAGTTCAAACCCCGCCGCTGACACCCGAACCTGGGGACATCTGGCCCGGGCCGCTGCCACCGTCGCCGACGCTGCAGGACCTGGAACGAGGCGGAGGCGTTCAGCCTGGAGTCGAACAGCCGGTGCCGGGATCGCCGCTGTTTCAGCAGAATCAGGCGCCCGGGAACCAGCAACCCCCGACCCTGCCACCACCACGTCCCGGGCGTGGCAGTTCGACCCCGCCGGTCGCAAACCAGCCCGGTCTGGCGCCATTGCCGGCGCCAACTGCGCCGCGACCCACCAATACGACGCCGCCGGCGCCAAACCCCGGTGGCCAGATTGTACAGACACCGCAGGGTCCTGGCGTCACCTCGGGCGGCACCAGCGGCTACCAGACGCTGACAACACCGGGCGGGGGCACGGCCATCGTAGTACCCAATGGCAATGGCACCAGCACGATCATACATTCGGATGGCCGGATAGAGACGGTGCCCACAACCCGCTGAGTTGCCATGGCCGATGTCGAAGCCCCACTGACCGTCCTTTACTTTGCCTGGCTGCGTGAGCGCACCGGCACCGGGGAGGAGAGCGTCACACCGCCCGCCGACATAACTACCGTCGGCGAGTTGATCGCCTGGCTCATCAAACGCGGCCCCGGCTTTGCCAGTGCGTTTGCCAACCGTCGCGCGGTGCGGTGCGCGGTCAATCAGGAATTCGCTGATCCTGCCACACGCATTGGTCCGGGCGATGAAGTGGCATTCTTCCCGCCGGTGACCGGTGGTTGACAGTATGACCCGCATCAGCGTGCAGACTGGTAATTTCGACATCGGCGCGGAATTCGCCGCGCTGGCTGGCGGACGCACGGATATCGGTGGCATTGGCTGCTTCGTCGGCACTGTGCGCGGTCCGGCCGCAGCAATGACGCTGGAGCACTATCCGGCGATGACCGAGCGCGCGGTCGCCGACATCGTTGCGGAGGCCGAGAGACGCTGGTCGCTACTCGGCTGCACCGTCATCCACCGCTACGGCCGGCTATTGGCTGGTGAGAACATCGTCCTGGTGCTGGCCGCTGCAGCGCATCGCCAGCCTGCTCTGGATGCGACCGCCTTCCTGATCGATTGGTTGAAGACGAAGGCGCCGTTCTGGAAGAAGGAGGAAGACGCCGCGGGCGCCTCATCTTGGGTCCAGGCCCGCGTAGAGGATGACGCTGCCGCTGCGCGTTGGTGAGAAGGCCGTCTTATCAGGACGTAACCAGCGAACCCGGCAGCACCTCTGCCGTTCCGGTCTCCGTCCGTGCCTCCCAGCTGGTTATTCCGCTGTAAGCATCTCGCTGATGACCCGCGCCACCGATTGGCGAATGTCCCGGATGGCCTCTGTCGCAGCGCCATTCGACCGGCAAGAGGACAGCAGCACTGTTGAAAGCTCGCCGACGGCGAACTCGATCCGATCCAATGCCAGTTGCTGGCGGTGATTCGGTTCGCAGCTCGAGAGAGAGACTGTTTTAGTCACCATGGGCGCCATGATGACAGAAGCCGGTTACAGGCAGGTGTACGCGCTCAGGCAGGCAGCGTCACCGTTACCTTGGCTCCGCCCCCGGCACGATTGGTCAGTGTGACATCCCCGCCGTGGGCACGCAGGATGTTCCGGGCGATCGGCAGCCCAAGCCCAACTCCACCGGTTTCTCGACTGCGCGACGGCTCGCCGCGGTGAAACGGCTCGAACACCCGGTCAAGTTCGCCGGCAGGTATCCCCGGGCCTTCGTCCTCTACCTCGATGACCAGCATGCCGCTGCCGGACTGCTGGAGAGTGACGAGCGCGCAACCGCCGTAATTCACGGCGTTGGTGATCAGGTTGGCGAACGCCCGCTTCAGCCCCAGCGGACGCGCCCTCACCACCAGATGCGCCGGCCCGTTGTAAGTGAGCCTGGCTGCCACATCAGGCCGCGCATCACCCGCCTCATCCAGGATCGTGCGCAACAGCTCGGGAAGGTCCAGTGGCACGACAGGCTCGGTGGTGCGGGCATCGCGGCCGAATGCCAGCGTCGCCGAGACCATCGCTTCCAGCTCCTCGAGATCCGCCAACATCTTCGCCCGCTGTTCGTCATCTTCGACGAACTCGGCGCGCAACTTGAGCCGGGTGATCGGCGTGCGCAGATCGTGTCCGATGGCAGTCAGCAGCTCGGTGCGGTCCTGCACAAAGCGGCGGATGCGGGCTGCCATCGTGTTGAAGGCGGCGGCGGCAGTGGCGACCTCCGACGGCCCGTTCTCTGGCAGCGGTGGCGCATTCACGTCACGGCCAAGGGCCTCGGCTGCCGCGGCCAGGGTGCGGACCGGCTTGGTCAGGCGTCGTACCGCCCACAGCGTGAGCCCGGCCGCGGCGACGGTCATCAGCAGAAAGGCGGCAAGATACGCGGGAGAATGCCATGGCCGCACCAGCCCGAGAGCCGCCCGCACATTCACCCACTCGCCGTCCGGCATACGCAGGCCGATGACGATCTGGCGCGACCGGGCGCCGCCGAAGAGCTCCACGCCCCGCCAATGCTGGGCCGGCGGCGCTCCGCTCAGGTTCAGGTTGACGCGCCAGAGGCTTTGCGCGACCGGCGGCATCCGGGGCAGATCCGTGATTGGCGGCGAGTCGCTCACCTGCACATCGAGATCGGGCCCGTGGCGCAGCTCATCCACGACCGCCTGGCGATTCTCCGGCACGGTGAGCACGACGGTGCGGTAGATGCCGGCGATGCGAATCGCCAGACCGCGCGACTGCGCCAGGCGCAGTACCTCGATCCGATCGCTGGCATGAATCCCGAAACCCGCGATCTGCACGACGACCAGGCCGGCAATGAGAACGAGAGCCGTGCGCGCTGCCAGGCTCTGCGGCCATAGTCGGAATCTCACGCGCGTTCGACGGTCGCCGCCAATACGTAGCCACCACCCCGAACCGTCTTGATGAGCTGCGCGTTGCGGCCGTCGTCCTCCAGCTTGCGGCGCAACCGGCTGACCGCGACGTCGATCGCACGATCGAACGGGCCCGCCTGACGGCCGCGCAGAAGGTCGAGAAGCATGTCGCGCGTTAGCACGCGATTTGCCCGGTCCACCAGCGCCACCAGCAGGTCGTACTCACCCCCGGTCAGTGCCACCTCGGCCCCGTCCGGGTTCAGCAGTCGGCGCCGCGCCGGCTCCAGCGTCCAACCGGCGAAGCGCATGTTCCGCTGGTTCGCCTCTGACCGGCGCTCAGCGGTATCACCGGCACGGCGCAGGACCGCGCGGATGCGTGCCAGAAGCTCGCGCGGATTGAATGGCTTCGACACATAGTCGTCGGCGCCTAATTCGAGGCCGATGATGCGATCCGTCTCTTCGCCCATGGCGGTCAGCATGACGATCGGAACGTCGGATTGGCCGCGCAGCCAACGCGCAAAGTCGATGCCATTTTCACCGGGCAGCATCAGGTCGAGCACCACCAGGTGGTAGTGTCCATTGGCAAAGGCGCGTCGCGCCTCTCTGGCATCGCGCACGGCGGTCACGCGCATCTGGTGCTTTTCTACCAGGAAGCGGGCGAGCAGGTCGCGGATCTCGCGGTCGTCGTCCACCACCAGAATGTGTGGCGCAGGTTCCATGTCGCCGTAACATATGGCGCTTTCCGCGGCGCCTGCAGGTTTGCTTGCATTCTGTCGCAATTCGTCGCGCGGCCGACACACGTGGGCAATGTCGCGGGACCAGATGTTAAAACTCCGCGTGATGCGGCATCAGTTTCGGAGGGATGTAATGCGCAGGACTATTCTGACGGCGCTGGCAGCGTTGGCGATCGGAAGTGCCTCCACTGGGATCGTCATTGCCCAGGCTCAGCCGGCGCCACCTGATATGGGGGGGCCGCCGCCACACCAATGGATGGGCGGGATGCACCGCGGCGAGGGCCAGCAGCATGGCGGGATGATGCACCATATGCGCGCCTTCGCGCTGGTGTATCCGCAGAAGGACCGCAAGCTCGCTCCCCCGGATGTGCAGAAGATCGCTGAAGGGTTCCTGCTGTGGCACGGCAACCATGATTGGAAGGTAATCAACGTGGCGCCGACCACGGATGGCCCGATCGGCTTCGCGCTGGCGACGCAGGATGGGTCGGTGATCGCACGTTTCACCATGGACCCGCACACCGCAAAGGTAGAGAGGGTCAGCTAAGCCTAAAATCGGCGGACTGATCCCTGCCCGCCAGCCGCCCGCGCCGCGTCCAATCCATTCCTGGCACTGGCCAAATGGCTTGGATCGGCGCGAACGCCCTTGTCTGCGCCAGAACATGGATTGTGCGGCAAGGTCTGCGTAGAACGGCCGCGCATGAGAATGCCCTGTCCCCCAGCGAGGGCGCGCGCCGCGCTCGATCGCCTGATTGGCAGCGACCCAGACCTCGCGGGCATCGAACTGCGGGCCGGGCCCCTGCCGTGGCGCACCCGCACGCCTGGCTTCCCGGGTCTGCTGCAGGCGATCGTCGCACAGCAGATCAGCAACCAGGCCGCAGCTGCGATCTGGGGGCGGCTGCGCGCGGTCGGCGGGGCGCTGGAACCCGCAGGCATGCTGGCCCTGTCAGACGAAACGTTGCGCGCCGCCGGACTGTCGCGACCGAAGATCTCGCATTGCCGCAGCCTGGCCACGGCCTTCGTCGATGGAACGCTCACCGCGGATGGGATCGCCGCGCTGGAGGATGACGCGGCGGTCGCTGCGATCGCTGCGGTGCGCGGCCTCGGGCGATGGACAGCGGAGGTCTATCTGCTGTTCGCGCTCGGGCGGCACGATGTGTTCCCAGCAGGCGACGTCGCCTTGCAGGCATCGGCGGCGCACCTGAAGGGATTGCCGGAACGACCAAGCCCATTAGTGCTGCGGGAAATGGCCGATGCTTGGCGGCCGGCGCGTGGGCTGGCAGCTCGGCTGCTGTGGCATCATTGGCGCCATGTCACCGGCCGACCGGCAATGGACGATTTTCCTACCCCCTGACGATTTCGTCGGCTCGGTAGCCTTGGGCAAACAGCAGCGCGCGCAGGTCGGCATGGTCCACCCGCGTGCGCGCCGCCGCCGCTACGACAGGCTTGGCGTGAAAAGCGACACCAAGGCCGGCGGCCTGGATCATGTCCATGTCGTTGGCGCCATCGCCGACCGCGAGCGTCGCCTCAAGCGGCACCCTTCTCACGGTTGCCAACTGCATCAGCGTGTGCAGTTTCGTGTCGCGATCGAGGATCGGCTCCGCCACTTCTCCGGTCAGCGCCATGCCGTCATCAAGCAATGCATTGGATCGATGCTCATCGAAGCCGCACAGCGCCGCCACCCGGCCGGTGAAGAAGCTGAATCCGCCAGATATCAGCGCCGCATAGGCGCCATGCGCGCGCATCGTCGCCACGAGTTCGCGCGCTCCTGGTGTCAAATGCACGCGCTCCCAGGTGCGTTCCAGCGCATCGAGGGACAGCCCGCGCAGCATCGCCACCCGCTCGCGCAAAGCGGCCTTGAAATCGAGCTCTCCGTTCATTGCGCGGGCGGTAATTGCGGCAATCTGCGGTTTCAGGCCAGCGAAGTCAGCGAGTTCGTCCAGCGTCTCGCCGGTGACGATGGTGCTGTCCATGTCGGCGATCAGCAGCGACTTGCGGCGGCCTCTTGCTGGCGTGCAGGCAAAGTCGATGGGAGCGCCGTCAAGCGCCTCACGCACCGTGCCCATGTCGGGTATCGGACCGGTCGCAATTTCCGCTGCCTCGCCATGCGACAGCCACACGGGTTGGCCGCCCCCGATCGCGTCGCGAATACGCGTCAACGCGGCTTCGGACAGCGCGCCGGTTCCACGGTTGGCAATCAGCGTAACGACGTGGCTCATGTTGCTGACCGTCGCAGCCTGATTGGCGTGGAGCAAGCCCGGTGACGCCACTCGCTTTGATCGTCGCCGGCCCCACCGCGAGTGGGAAGTCGGCACTCGCCCTGGAACTGGCCGAGCACTTCCGCGGCACCGTTATCAATGCCGATGCCATGCAGGTCTATCGCGAACTGCGCGTGCTGACGGCGCGCCCAACGGCGGAAGACGAAGCGCGGGTACCCCACGCGCTGTATGGCGTCCGCGCTGCAACAGAGGCCGGCAGCGTTGCCTGGTGGCGGGAGGCCGCGCTGGCGGAAATGGACGCCGCGCGCCAGCGGGCGCGGCTGCCGATCCTGACAGGTGGCGGTGGCATGTATTTCGCCTCGCTGACCGATGGCTTGGCTCAAATCCCGGACGCGGGACCGGAAGCACGCGCGGAGGCGCGGTTCCTGCTGAAGCAGATCGGACCGGTGGCGCTGCACGCCCGCCTGGCCCAGGACGATCCAATGACAGCATCGCGCCTGCGTCCGACAGACAGCCAGCGGATCGCTCGCGCCTGGGAGGTCTGGCGCGGCACCGGCACCGGCCTGGCCGCTTGGCAGGCGGCGAAGGCATGTCCGGCGCCGTGGCGGTTCGCCGCAATTTTGCTCGACCCGCCGCGGGCAGAACTGCGGGCAGCGATCAGGCAGCGCTTCGCCGGCATGATTGCCGCCGGAGCGCTGGATGAGGTTCGGTCCCTGGTGGGATTGAGCACGGACCCGGACCTGCCGGTCATGCGAGCACATGGCGTGCGCGAACTGGCCGCCCACATCCGTGGCGAGATCAGCCTCGAAGAAGCTGGCCGCCGCACCGAACTGGTAACCGGCCAATATACCAAGCGGCAGGCAACCTGGTTCCGGCACCATAGGTTAGCCGATGAAGCACGCGCACATACGATTCGTGCGCGAATCACCGGACATACGCAATTTTCGGAAAGAAATTACCCGGACTTGTTAGCGTTTATTGAACGCCTGGGTTGACGCGCCGCAGCATCGGGCCTATCGGTGCGCCCCTTCCAAGACCTGGAGCAAGACAATGTCGGCAGATGCCGCCCAATCGGGAGCAGAAGTCCTCCTCCGCGCGCTGAAGGATCAGGGCGTAGAGGTCATCTTCGGATATCCCGGCGGCGCCGTACTGCCCATATACGATGCGCTGTTCCAGCAGAATGCCATTCGCCATGTCCTGGTGCGCCACGAACAGGGCGCGGTGCATGCGGCCGAGGGTTACGCTCGATCCACCGGGAAGGTCGGCGTCGTGCTGGTGACTTCCGGTCCGGGTGCGACCAATGCGGTCACCGGACTGACCGATGCGCTGATGGACAGCATCCCCGTGGTCTGCCTGACCGGTCAGGTGCCCACCCACCTGATCGGCAACGACGCTTTTCAGGAAGCGGACACGACCGGCATCACCCGTCCGGCGACCAAGCACAACTACCTGGTCAAGCGCCCGGAGGACCTGGCGCGCGCGGTGCATGAGGCATTCTACGTCGCACGGTCCGGTCGGCCGGGCCCCGTGGTGATCGACCTGCCAAAGGATATTGTGATCGGCAAGGCACCGTACGTGCCACCAGCGTCCGGACATCCGAGCTATCGTCCGCAGACCGAACCCGATCATGGTCAGATCGCCAAGGCGATTGCGCTGCTGAAGCAGGCGAAGCGGCCGATGATCTATACCGGCGGTGGCGTGATCAACGCCGGGCCTGCGGCATCGGCGGCTCTGACGCAACTGGTCCGCATCACCGGCTTCCCGATCACCAACACGCTGATGGGGCTCGGCGCCTACCCCGCCTCCGACCCGCAGTTCCTGGGCATGCTGGGCATGCACGGCACGTACGAGGCGAACCTGGCGATGCACGGCTGCGACGTGCTGCTGGCCATCGGTGCACGTTTCGACGACCGGGTGACCGGGCGGCTTAACGCGTTCAGCCAAGGCTCGAAGAAGATCCACGCCGACATCGACCCGTCGTCGATCAACAAGAATGTGCCGGTCGACGTAGCCATTGTCGGCGATGCCGGCAGGACGCTCGAGGCACTGCTCGCTGCCTGGCAGGCGGACCCAACCCAATCCGACCGGCAGGCACTGACCACTTGGTGGCGTCAGATCGATGGCTGGCGCGGAAAGGAGAGCCTGAAGTTCACGCAGGACATGAAACCCGGCGCGATCATCAAGCCGCAATACGCGATTCAACGCCTCTATGAGCTGACCCGCCCGGTGCAGAAGGACATCTTCATTACCACCGAGGTCGGCCAGCACCAGATGTGGGCTGCGCAGCACTTCAGGTTCGAGCAGCCGAACCGCTGGATGACCAGCGGCGGCCTTGGCACCATGGGCTATGGCCTGCCAGCGGCAATGGGCGTGCAGGTCGCCTACCCCGACGCGCTGGTAGTCGACATCGCCGGCGAGGCCAGCGTGCTGATGAACATCCAGGAGATGGGCACGCTCGCCCAGTATCGCCTGCCGGTGAAGGTGTTCATCCTGAACAACCAGTACATGGGCATGGTGCGCCAGTGGCAGGAGCTGCTGCATGGCGGACGCTATTCGGAAAGCTACAGCGCCGCCCTACCAGATTTCGTCAAGCTGGCGGATAGCTTCCACGCCGTTGGCCTGCGCGCCGAGAGCGTCGATCAGCTGGATGATGTAATCCGGGAGATGCTGGCGATCGACCGCGCGGTGATTGCCGACATCGCGGTGGACCCGAAGGAGAACTGCTTCCCGATGATTCCTTCGGGCGCCGCACACAACGAGATGATCCTCGGCGCCGAGCACGAAGGCGAAGCAGCCGGCATCACCGACGAAGGATTGGTCCTGGTTTAACCCGCCACCCACCGTCTGGTCGACCTTGGGCCGGCCATCTACGTCTTCCCTGCACAGGAACAAAAAGACATGGATGGCCGGGCTGAACCCGGACATGACGGCAGGGGCATGGAGCCGTCATGCCTGACACTATTCTGCGCAGCGCGATCATATCCGTCCTGGTCGAGAACGAACCTGGCATCCTGGCCCGCGTCGTCGGCCTGTTCTCAGGGCGCGGCTACAACATCGACAGCCTCACCGTCGCAGCGGTCGAAAGCGGCGGTGCGCGCTCACGCATCAATATCGTCACCTCCGGCACGGAAATGGTGATCGAGCAGATCAAGGCGCAACTTGACCGCCTTGTGCCGGTCCACCGGGTCGCCGACTTGACCCGTGAGGGCCCGCACATCGCGCGCGAGATGGCACTGATCAAGGTCGCCGGCATCGGCGAAAGACGCGTCGAGGCGCTGCGCATCGCCGATGCGTTCCGCGCCCGCGTGATCGACGCAACGCACGAAAGCTTCGTCTTCGAACTCACCGGGGCCACCGATAAGCTTGACGCGTTCGTCGACCTGATGCGCCATCTCGGGCTGGCCGAGGTGTCGCGCACCGGTGTGGTGGCGATAGCGCGCGGTGTGCGAACGATCTAGATTCTCCCGCACAATCTCAGGAGATTCCCTGTCATGTCTGGTTCCACATCGCGCGACGCAGAGACGCCAGGCCGCTACTTGATCGTGCAGCCGTCAGGGGCCGGGCTTACCATGCTGGTCGATACCGTCACCGGTCGCAGCTGGTTCCGTATCGCCGCGGGTTCCGACCACTACGCGTGGCGGCCGATGAAATTCGAGCCCTCGCCCGCCGAACTTCCCAAAGACAGCAGGAGCTAGCAATGCGCGTCTACTACGACCGTGATGCCGATGTGAATCTTATCAAGGGCAAGCGCGTTGCCATTATCGGCTATGGCAGCCAGGGCCATGCCCATGCCAACAACCTGAAGGACAGCGGCGTGAAGGACATCGCCGTGGGTCTGCGGCCAAACTCCGGCGGTGTGGCCAAGGCGGAGGCTGCCGGTCTGAAGGTGATGGATCCGGCTGACTGCGCGAAATCGGCCGATGTGGTGATGGTGCTGACCCCGGATGAAGGCCAGGGCGACCTCTATCGCGAGAAACTTGGCCCGAACATGAAGAAGGGCGCGGCACTCGCCTTTGCGCACGGGCTGAACGTGCACTTCAACCTGATCGATCCACGCCCCGACATCGACGTGTTCATGATCGCGCCGAAGGGTCCTGGGCACACAGTACGCAGCGAATACCAGCGCGGAGGCGGCGTTCCGTGCCTGGTCGCCGTATCGCAGAATCCCTCGGGCAATGCGATGGAAGTGGCGTTGTCGTACGCCAGCGCCATCGGTGGCGGCCGTGCCGGCATCATTGAGACGACATTCAAGGAAGAATGCGAGACCGACTTGTTCGGCGAACAGACCGTGCTGTGCGGCGGCTTGGTCGAACTGATGAAGGCTGGCTACGAGACGCTGGTGGAAGCAGGCTACGCGCCGGAGATGGCTTATTTCGAATGCGTGCACGAAGTGAAGCTGATCGTCGATCTGGTCTACGAAGGCGGCATCGCCAACATGAACTATTCGGTCAGCAACACCGCCGAGTACGGCGAATATATGTCCGGTCCCCGCATCGTGAACGACGCCACCAAGGCAGAGATGAAGCGCGTACTGGCCGATATCCAGTCGGGTAAATTCGCGCACGACTGGATGCTGGAGAACAAGGTGAACCAGACCAGCTTCAAGGCGATGCGCCGGCGCCTGGCCGAGCACCCGATCGAACAGGTGGGCGAGAAGCTGCGCGCGATGATGCCGTGGATCGCGAAGAATGCGCTGGTGGACCGATCGCGCAACTGAGCCGCCTGAATGCTGCGGGCATTCGAATACCGAGACGGAAAACTCTGCCGCACGACGGACCGGCTGTCACAGGCGCAGTGGATCGATCTGGCCGAGCCAGCGCCAAATGAGGTCGAGACGGTTTCGCGCGCGACTAGCCTCGTCGTCCCGACGGAGCCAGAAATCAATGAGATCGAGAGCTCCAGCCGGCTCGCCACGCGCAATGGTGCTCTCTATCTCAGTATGCCGTTGGTCAGCCGTCCTGAGACCGAGCCGCGCTCGATCTCGGTAGGCTTCGTTGTCACGCCTGAGCGCTTGATCACGATCCGTTTTGCACCCAGTCGGCTGTTCGATCGTTTTACCGAGCAGCCGAATTTTGCTGGGCACAGTGGCCCTCATGTCCTGGTCGGGCTGCTGGAGGCAATCGTCGACCGGCAAGCTGACGCACTGGAGCAGGTGAAGACGGAGCTAGAGGCGATCTCCCATCGCATCTTCTGCCCCGACATGGCGGCAGCGAGCGGACGCAAGCGGGAGGACGCGATGCTGCGTGCGACACTCGTGGCACTCGGCCGCGTCGGCGACCTCGTCTCGCATGTCCGCGAAAGCCAGGTCAGCGCGGCCCGCATCGTGCCTTACGTCGAGGCCGTGGCCGCGGACTGGTTGCCCAAGGAGCTGCGCCCCAGGTTCCGCACGCTGCGACGCGACATCGACTCGCTCAACGACTTCGACACGCATCTGAACGACAAGCTTCAGTTCCTGCTGGATGCCACGCTCGGGTTCATCAACATCGCACAGAACAATGTGATGAAGGTGCTGACCGTTGTCTCGGTCGCCGGCGTTCCTCCGGTATTGATCGCAGGTATCTATGGCATGAACTTCAAGCTGATGCCGGAACTGGATTGGACGTGGGGATATCCTTACAGCCTGGCACTGGTCGCGGTGAGCACAATCATCCCACTCCTCATATTCCGCTGGCGCGGCTGGCTCTGAAAGAGATTGCGATGCAGCGCATCGAGGTTCGCGAGGCCGACATCACCCGACTGGCGGTCGATGCCATTGTCAATGCGGCGAACCAGTCGTTGCTGGGCGGCGGTGGTGTGGACGGCGCGATTCACCGAGCCGCTGGCCCCGAGCTTCTTGAGGAGTGCCGCACCCTGGGCGGCTGTCCGACGGGCGGGGCGAAGATCACCAAGGGCTATCGTCTGACCGCAAACTTCGTGATTCATGCTGTCGGTCCGCGCTATCGCGACGGGGCGCATGGTGAACCGGAGCAGTTGGCGCGCTGCTACACCGAAAGCCTGAAGCTTGCGGTGTCCCACGGCGTGCGCACGATCGCGTTTCCCGCCATCAGCTGCGGAATCTACGGCTACCCGATTCCCGATGCTGCGCGAATCGCAGTCGATACCGTCTCGGACTTCCTTGCCCAAGAACAGTCGATCGAGCGCGTCATCCTGGCCTGCTTCGGTCATGCCGTGGTGAGCGCCTACCAAACGGCATTGCAGGGTCGTCCTGATTAAGCGTGTCGCTGAATTGCGCAGCGATGCAAGGTCTTGATCAGCTCGAAAATATGGAGAAGCCCCTGAGGGATGTGAGCCAACCTGCCGGAAAGCGTCCGTAGAGCAGGCGAGTTGAATGCGGCACGACGCCGCCTCATGCAGCAAACGCTGAAACTTCCATGATGCCACCCTCAAGCGGGAACGCCGCACCGCCTTACCCGTGGCATCCTCACGCACGCGGGACGAAATGCAGATGCCGCCCGGCTCTGCCAGCGGCTCCAGCCGGGCCGCGATGATCACGCCGTCGCCCATCAAGTCGTCGCCTTCTGGCACGACCTCGCACTGGTGCACGCCGATCCGCAGCCGTAGCGGATCGTTCTGCGCACCAAGTGCCTCCTGAATGGCGATGGCGCAGCGCAATGCCTGCAGTGTGCTGGCAAACTCCGCGAGGAAGCCGTCGGCGTCGAGTTGAACAGCCGTCTGGCGTGCCGCGTGACCTCGGGCTCCGCGAGATCGCTCCGCAGCGCCCGCACGCGCGCAAGTGTCGTCGCTTCCTCGGCGCCGATCATGGCGGAATATCCGACGACGTCGGCTGCAATGATCGCGGCCAGGCGACGATTCACCTGGCCGGCCGTTGCCGGAGCCTCAGTAAATCGTCGCCTTCAGCCGTTCCGGATATGCCGCGTCATACTCAGCCCCGCCGACCTGCCCGCGCGTTATGTCCGCCAGGATCGTTCCGCTGCTTGGCAGGCTGCGCCGCTCTATTTGCTTCGCGGGGTTCCAAAGGTCTGACCGCACCAGCGCCTTGGGACACTGGAAATACACCCGCTCGACGCGCACCACGATCACGGACCTTGGCAGCTTGCCCTGTGCCGGGAACCGCTCCAGCAGCGCCGCGTCTACAGAAATCTCCGCCCGCCCGTTCACACGCAGTGTTTCACCCACGCCCGGAATGAGAAACAGCAGCGCGATCCGCGGATCAGCAACCAGATTGTTCAGGCTGTCGGCGCGGTTGTTGCCGCGCCGGTCGGGGATCAGCAGGGTCCTGTCGTCCTCCACGACGACAAACCCGGGCGGATCGCCGCGCGGCGACACGTCGAGGCCGTCCGGGCCGCTGGTTGCCATCACCATGAATGGCGAAGCCTCGATCATCGCGCGATAATGCGGGTGAACGTAGTCGATCTCCTTGGCGATCGCCGCATCGGACGGTTCGCCATAGAGTTCCCGCAACGCCGTCGCGTCCGTCAGTAGAGTGCCA
>JBKPSV010000285.1:0-10639 GCA_046735215.1 Pseudomonadota bacterium
TCTGTTCCTCGGTTCCGATAGCGGCGGTGCCCGAGCGGCAATCCTCTACACAGTCATCGAGACTGCAAAGCTGAACGGCCTTGACCCCGAGGCTTATCTCGCCAGCGTGCTCGACCGTCTGGCACGCGGTCATCCCAACAACCGTCTCGAGGAACTGCTGCCCTGGAACTTCACGCTAACACTGGCAATAGCCGCCTGAGCACCATCGTCACGCCGCCAGTCGCTCGAACAACTTCTTGAACAGTCGCTTGCTCTCTGACAGTCCTTCATCGGTCAGCACTACGGACTTCGCCCTACCAACCGGGTTGTCGATCATCCCCTTACGATGCAGCCGATCCATTGCATCCCAGTCGTGTCCCTTCCAGGCACGAACACCATCCTGATCGACAGATCGTCAGAGCCGACCGCCACAAACGTCAAGCATGCTGATCGGCTCACCGCTTACCATTAACTCGCAGCGATTCGCTGCAAGCCAAATGCTGTTCAGCAGCGCGCGATGGTCAGCTGCGTTGCTGTGAAGCCACACTGTGTCGCCGATACAAAACGCTGTGAGTGGGGTTAGTTGAGCCCGTATTGACGGTTCAATCTATTGAGCCAGGGGCAGCGGGTCTTATTTGCCGAGTGCAAACCACTCCGGAGGAAACGGAACATGCCCATACTTCTCTGGCTGCTCGGCATACCTATCCCGATCATTATTCTCCTATTGCTTCTCTGGCATTAGGAGAACGACGATGGCAGTCGCCGCCGAAATCGCCGTTCCGCCCGCAAGAGTCGGGGATGGAGGCTCTGGCTCGATATCGGCCGTATCATGGGCAGCCGTCATAGCTGGTGGAATCGCCGCAATCGCGATTACGTTACTATTGGTAGCTCTTGGCAGCGGTATCGGCCTCTCATCGGTATCGCCGTGGTCATCATCGAATCCATCGGCAACAACGTTTACCGTTCTGGCCGCCGTATGGCTCATCATCGTGCAATGGCTGTCGTCCGGCCTAGGGGGATATTTGGCCGGCAGGCTGCGGGTTAAATGGACGAGCCTTCATACGGATGAAGTACTCTTCCGCGATACAGTGCACGGCTTTCTAGCCTGGGCGCTGGCCACCATCGTGGTCGCAGCGTTTGCAACATCGTCGGTCACGTCAGCAGTGAGTTCTGCCGGACGCGCAATCTCGGGTGTTGCCGGAACTGCCGCTTCCACGGCGACACAGGCCGCTGCTAGCCAACCATCGGACACAAACGGCTATTTCCTGGACACGCTCTTTCGAAAGGATCAACCCGACGCCAATGCATCCCCGCAGGACGCCCGAGCCGAAGCCGGCCGTATCCTTGCGAAATCGATCGCTAACGGCTCGCTCGACCCGAATGACCGTGCTCACCTCGCCAAACTCGTTGCGGTGCGTACCGGAATTTCGCAACAAGATGCCGAGAAACGCATTGACGATACCATGCGGCAGATGCAGGACGCCGAAAACAAGGTCAAGGCAGCTGCCGATACGGCACGCAAGGCGTCGGCAAAGGCATCGTTCTATCTCTTTTTCTCGATGCTGATTGGCGCCTTCATCGCGTCGGCGGCCGGCGCACTTGGCGGTCGGCAACGAGACGAATTCTGAACTTTTGGCGGCACGGCAGTTTAAGCCGTGCCGCTTGACCCTCATATTTTGCGGAGGCGAGCGGGTACGGCCACTATCATCGCTGGCTCCTGAACGAAATGCCAGGAGACAAAGAGCATGCGCAGTGATCAGTACAGCTCGCGGGCCGATGAGACCGCAGCGTGCCAGGCGTGCATCGCCGCTGAGAGGTTGGCGGTGGCTTGATCAGCGGTCTATCGTCACTACGGCCGACAGTGGCTCCGAGCGGAGTGTCTGGGCTAGGCGATGATCGGCTGCCTAGTCTCTGCGGCGGCTATAGCGGACGAGGGTGCACACTGGGAGGATCTCGGGTCATGCCGTGAGTGGCCTGAGCAGGCTCGTTCCTCGTTGCTGTTGGGCGCTTCCACGCCACCAGTGACGTCGCATCTTCTTCTTCCGACTATTAAACTGTACAATTGACCGTTTTCCTCGAACACCAAGATCCACAGGTCGTGGACGATGTTGCGTGCTCGGCAGGGGTATAAGTAAACGTGGCTTTCAGCGTAATTCCCGGCCTGGCGGCAGACATGCTGCACCTTCGCAGCACAAAGCGCATCGGCATCACAGGTCTGGCGAGGGCGGGCAAGACAGCGTTGGTCACTTCACTCGCGGCCAACCTGATGGCTTTGTCATCGGGAAGGCCGGCGTTGCCCGCGGTTGTGAATCGGCTCCAGGGGCGGCGGCTATCCGTTTCGATATCGCCTGCGGGGGCGTCCGACATTCCGAGATTCGATGTTAAATCTCACACGGACGCGCTTGCTGCTGACCCGCCGTGCTGGCCGGCGCGGACAACGTCGGTATCGTTGCTGGCCATGGATATCGACCTCCCACGCCAGGGATTCTTGGCAGCAGTCGGTCCACAGCGTCGCCGCCTCGAGGTGTTGGATTATCCCGGTGAGTGGCTTCTTGACTTGCCGTTGATTGGTCAGGACTTTGCCACCTGGTCCGAGGCCACCCTGCGTCGCCTGGAAACGTTGACCAGGACTGACATCACAAGGCCATTCCTAAGCTTCGTGTGGGGTTTGCCAGCTGGTGCCCGAGCAGACGAGGCTTTGTCCTCTAGCGGATATCGGCTGTACGTGGAGACCCTGCGTCGCATGCGCGATGAGATAGGGCTGGTTTTCTTGCAGCCGGGCCGCTTCCTGATGCCTCCGCCGGGCGCGCAACCACCCTGGATGCAGTTCTTTCCTTTGCCGGGCCACAGCCCACTTACCAAGGCGATGCAGGCCCGCTTCAACGTGTATGTTGAAACGGTCCGACGAGACCTGATGTCGCCGATGTTCGGCGAGCTCGACTCTCTCGTAGTGCTGGCTGACGTGCTTTCGGCATTGCATCAGGGACAGCCCGCCTTTGTCGACGCGCGACTAGCACTTGCCGCTGCAGCGGACGCGTTGCGTTGGGAGCGCTCCTGGACCAATTATCTGGCAGCATTTGCCCAATTGAAGCTGGCGCCTAGTCCGATCAAACGCGTAGCCTTCGTCGCGACAAAAGCGGATCATATAGCTGCACGTCAGCGCGGCAATCTCACGTCCCTGATGCGGCATATCACGCAGGTGCCCCAAAGCGGTGTCTCGTCCGCCGTGTTCTCAATTGCATCGGTGCGCTGTACCGAAGACGTTGTGGAAACATTGGGGGGCCGGCCTGTTTCCGCCGTGCGCGGGAGAATCATCGAAGAGCCCCGACCTGCGCGCTTTTACCCAGGTGAAGTTCCGGACAGCGTTCCTGATGAGTCTTTCTGGAAACACCGCTTCCTTGCCTTACCCGACTTCGAACCGATGCGGCTACCCGAGGGAGGACGCGGAGGCATACCTCAAATTGGACTGGACGCGCTCGTCGTATTTCTGTTGGCGGACATACTCTGATGGACACTGCGCCTGAACCGTTCCTGTTGCTTGAGGCCGACGAGGCACCTCGTCTGGAAGCGGCGTCTTCACTCGTGCCGGCATCAGCACTTGCGCGCCGGCGAAGCTCGCCGGTACTGGCCGGGATGGCGTTGCTCGGAGCCAGCTTACTGCTGCTTTGGGGTGCCTGGCTTGTCAGTTCGTTATTCGACCGCTGGAACGTAGCGGGCTGGACAGGTCTTGCGTGTCTCTTGGTTGCATTCTCTCTGATTGGCCTTGGCATCAGCCGGGAGTTCCGCGCTCTGTGGGCATTGCGCCGGGTTGATCATGTCCGTGCTGAGCTCGCCAGCGGTGAATTGGAGCGGGTTCGGCAGGCAGCGCAGCGCTGGTTGAACACGTTACCAGACCGCACCGGCATCCTACCGGCTCTCGCTGGCGCAGACACGCCGGAGGCAATACTTGTGCTGCTTTGTTCCGGACCTAGCAAAGACCTGCAGGAGGCGACGGATGTGCTCGGCCGGAGTGCGGCTCTACAAAGCGTGGCGATAGTTGCGGCGACGCCATCGCCGGCCCTGGACGTGCTGACCGTCGGCTGGTGTGGCGTCCGCCTGATACGGCAGGTCGCAGTTTTACATGGTATGCGCCCCGGAGTCCTGGGGTCTGTGGTATTGCTCCGACAGACGGCTCTGGCTGCAGCATCTGTTGCCGCCACGGAGATTGCGATAAATGCCGCGACTCATGCCGTCGTGTCACACCCCATATTGCGGCACCTGGCGGGTGACATTGCCGGTGCCGGAGTGTCAGCCCGGCGCATGATCGTGTTGGCGCGCGCTGCGGCAGCGGCCTGTTCGCCATTGCGTCGATGATGGGCGACACCACACCAACACAACAGGTTTGATTGGAATGCCGGTCGCCGGACAAATTGAAGGTGTTATTTCGCCAACCCCTTCCGTGAGAGACCCAGGATCGTATCGCACCGCTCCGTCAGCTGTATCACGCCCGCGCGACAGCAGCCCCGAACTGGCGCTCGGCAGCCGCGTCACCTATAGCGGTCATGCGCTATTGCCCCTAGGGTCTCGGTGTTGCGGATTAAGGAGCACGTGATGGCTGACGTGAAAATCGAGGTAAGGCCGAATGGACCGTACATCCTGAACGGCTCCATAGAACTGCGCGACACCAACGGGAACGTCTTGCCGACCCAGGAGAGGACAGTCCTGTGTCGCTGTGGTGCGTCCACCAAGAAGCCGTTCTGCGATGGCACCCATTCCAAAGTCGGGTTCCAGGCTGCCGCACAGGCAGTGCCTGGATCAGCAGAGAAGACCTGACGCACGCCGATTTGCCCAGAGGCAGCACCGGACTTGTCCGGCGCGGGCTCGCCCGAGGCTGCGCTTGCGACAATCATCCGGACGCGCTGATGAGCTAGGCGTCGTATCTGCTGAACTTCCGCCGGCAGCCAGCAGTCGCCGGCGGCAGCACTCACGAAATTTGGAGGGGACGCGCGTGGAAACGCGCGGCAGTGCCGGCGTTCTCGCAGTGCAGGACGAGAGGTCGCACATGGATATCCAGGGCCAACCCCCTCCCACACCGGCGAGCCGCTTTGATATCGACTTGATCGTCAATGGTACTAACCACCGGCTGGCCGTTGATGCGCGTACGACCTTGCTGGATGCGCTGCGCGACCGCCTGCATCTTACGGGCACCAAGCGCGGTTGCGATCTAGGGCAGTGCGGCGCCTGCACGGTTTTGTTGGACGGGCGACGTATCAACGCCTGCCTGACCTTGGCGGTGATGGCGCAGGCACGCGCGATCACCACGATTGAGGGCATTGCTGCGGACGGCCAAATGCATCCGGTGCAGGCAGCCTTCATCGAACACGACGCCTTCCAATGCGGCTACTGTACGCCCGGACAGATCATGTCCGCCATCGGGCTGCTGGCTGGGTCGCGCGATACGGATGAAGCAACCATTCGCGAGCACATGAGCGGCAATATCTGCCGTTGCGGCGCCTACACCAACATCGTTGCGGCTATCCGCAATGCAGCTGAAGGGGGAGCGTAAGGTGCGCGCGTTCCACTATGCCGCTGCCTCCGACGCTGCCTCGGCACTGAGCCTCGTCGGCACGAATCCGGATGCCACCTTCATCGCCGGCGGCACCGATATCTTGCAGCTGTTGCAGGAGGCGGTGATCGCGCCGCACAGCCTTATCGACATCAACGCATTGCCCTACGCCGGCATGCAGATCAAACAAGACGAGGGGCGCATCGGCGCGCTGTCTCGCCTGTCGGACGTGGCGGATGATCCAGGTGTTCGGCAGCACTTCCCGTTGCTCGCGCAAGCATTGCTGGAAACAGCATCGCCTCAGGTAAGGAACATGGCGACCGTCGGCGGCAACCTGCTGCAGCGCACCCGTTGTCTGTATTTCAGGGACGCGACGGTGCCCTGCAACAAGCGGTGGCCCGGCAGCGGCTGTCCGGCGCGGGACGGCCTCAATCGCGTCAACGCAATATTCGGAGGAAGCGACCGCTGCATCGCCGCATATCCGGGCGATATGGCCGTAGCGCTGCTGGCGTTGGATGCCGACCTTCTTGTGCAGAACGTTCAGGGGGAGCGCCGCATGCGGTTGGCAGACCTCTATCGCCTGCCCGCCGATACGCCGCAGCATGAGACGACACTGGCGCCCGGTGAGCTGATCGCCGCCGTACTGCTGCCTGCGAATAATGCTGCTCCACACTCGCATTACCTGAAAGTCCGCGATCGCGCGAGCTTTGAATGGCCACTCGTGTCGGTCGCGGTAGCCTTGGAAATGGATGGCAGGCATGTGTGCCAGGCGCGCATCGTCGCGGGCGGGGTGGGGACCAAACCGTGGAGGTTGGCGCAGGTCGAGGAGGCGCTGCAGGGCCGGTCGTTGACGCCGGACCTGGCGAGGACGGCAGGCGACCGTGCAGGGGAAGGCGCGGCGCCACGTGCCGGCAACGCATTCAAAGTTCCAATGCTGCAGCGGGCGGTCGAGCGTGCCCTGCTGACCGCAGGAGGCATCGCATGAACGCCATCATCGGCCAACCGATCAGTCGGGTCGATGGTCCCGCCAAGGTAACTGGTCAGGCGATCTACGCAGCCGAGTTCAACATTCGTAACCTGGCATACGCGGCCCTGGTACACAGCACGATCGCACACGGTCTCATCGACCGGTTGGATACCACGGAGGCGGAGCGGCAACCTGGCGTGTTGGCCGTCATCTCGCATCTGAACGCCGAGCGCCTGCCGTATGAGCCCTTGGCAAAGCGGCCGCCTGTGGATCCCAAGGCGGGCGAACAGCTTCACGTATTCCAAGGCCCTGAGATACTGTTCGTTGGCCAGCCGATCGCAGTCGTCGTTGCGGAAAGCGCCGAACAGGCGCGGGCAGCGGCCGATCTGGTGCAGGTTGCCTACCAGGAGCTGGTGGCGACAAACGAATTGCAGCATGCGAGCGCGCAACCGCCGAGCGAGGCATCGGCCAAGGCGGGACGTTCCGGCGGCAGCCGAGGCGATGCAACGAAAGGGTTCGCGAATGCGGCGGTCAAGGTGGACATGTGGTGCAGCCACGAGCGCGAGCACCACAACGCGATGGAACCGCACGCTACCATCGCAGAGTGGGACGGCGATCGCCTGACGCTCTACGACAAATCACAATGGGTGGACAACGTGCGCTCGGAGATCGCGCATGTGTTCGGCATGCCTGAGCAGAACATTCGCGTCGTGTCACCGTTCGTCGGTGGTGCCTTCGGCTCGGCACTCCGCACTTGGCCGCACGTCACTATTGCTGCGTTGGCGGCGCGCAAGATCCGCCGCGCGGTCCGCGTCGAGCTAACGCGGCGCGAACTGTACGTATCCATCGGCTACCGGCCACGCACCGAGCAGCACATGCAGCTTGGCGCCGAACCGGACGGCCGGCTGGTTTCGATCATGCAGGATGCACTGGCGCCGACGTCCGTCTACGAAGAGTATGCTGAGCGTACCACCGACGCGGTGCTCCGCACATATGCCTGTGCAAATGTCTGCGCACGCTATCGCCTGGCGCAGGTGAACGCCAACACGCCGTGTCCGATGCGTGCGCCTGGTATCGCCACGGGTGTGATGGCGCTTGAGATGGCGATGGACGAACTGGCTGAAGCGCTCGCGCTAGACCCGGTAGGATTGCGGCTGCGAAACTACGCGGAGAACGATGAGGCGAAGGGCGTCCCATGGTCCAGCAAAGCGCTGCGGGAGTGTTATCGAACGGCAGCGGACCGCTTCGGGTGGTCCCGTCGCTCGCCGGCGCCGCGGTCCATGCGGAACGGGCATCTGCTGGTCGGCTACGGCATGGCAACGGCGTTCTATCCGGCAGAACGGGCGCCGGCTTCGGTGCAGGCCATCCTCTATGCCAATGACACAGCGGTGGTTCGCACCGCTTCGAGCGACATGGGGCCGGGAACGTATACCGCGATGACACAGCTGGCGGCCGATACACTCGGGCTGCCAATCGAACGGGTGCACTTCGAACTTGGTGACAGCGACATGCCGAAGGCGCCGGTGCATGGTGGCTCGATGACGCTGGCGAGCGTCGGGACTGCAGTGGTCGATGCGTGCAAAACTCTAATGGCAAGACTGCCGGCCGACGACCCGGCCGAAGGTCATGGCGCCCGGCTTCGTCGCATCGGTCTCGAAAGTCTGACAGCCACCGGTCATTCGGAGCCGGGTGAGGAGGCCAAGCAATTTTCTTCGGCAGGCTTCGGCGCTGTGTTTGCGGAGGTGCGGGTGGATCCGGACTTTGGCACCGTTCGGGTGCCGCGCATCGTGGGCGCCTACGACGTCGGCCGTGTCATCAATCCGAAAATCGCGCGTAGCCAGTGCATCGGCGGGATGGTCGGCGGCATTGGCATGGCGCTGCTGGAGCAGGCCGAGTGGGATGCGCGCCTGGGCCGGGTGATGAATGCAAACCTGGCTGAGTATTTGCTGCCGGTGAACGCGGACGTGACCGATCTGGACGTGACTTTTGTCCCATCATCGGACGAGATCTTCAATCCGCTGGGCGCGAAAGGGCTGGCGGAGATTGCCCTGTGCGGCGTCGCTCCAGCGATCGCCAACGCGGTGTACCATGCCACCGGCAAGCGCGTGCGCGACCTACCGATCATGCCTGAGAAGCTGCTGATCAACTGATAGATGCGATGGAGTCGCATCGCCGTTGCACTCGTGGCAGCCGCCACGACGGCCGCTGCGGCAGCGTGGGTTCTGACGAAGCCCACACCTGCATTCGACCCGACACAGGCCGCCAGATTGGAGCACGGCGGGGATGCGGCGCGCGGCAAGCTCATCTTCGATGCCGGTGATTGTGCATCATGCCATGCTTCGCCCGGACAGCCAGACCGACTGCGACTGGGAGGTGGGCTGGCTTTGGGCAGCCCGTTTGGCACCTTCTTTCCGCCGAATATCTCCCCTGATCCGGATGACGGAATCGGGCGCTGGCGGACCATCGACCTTGCCAATGCGCTGATCAGCGGCGTCTCACCGGGCAGCCAGCACTATTATCCCGCCCTGCCATACACTAGCTACGCGCATATGCACGTACAGGATGTGCAGGACCTGATGGCCTTTCTTCGCACTTTGCCGCCAGTCCAGGGACGTCCGCCGCAGCATGATCTGCCGTTTCTTTTTTCAATCCGTCGCCTGATAGGCTTCTGGAAGTTGCTGTACCTCGACCGCAGCCCTATCGGCTCTGATCCGGCGCACGATCCGGCATGGAATCGCGGGCGATACCTGGTCGAGGCGGTGGCTCACTGCGCCGAGTGCCATTCAGCGCGCAACTTGGCGAATGCTATCATAGAGTCCAGTCGGTTTGCCGGCGGTTACGATCAGGAAGGCGCCGGGTACGTGCCGAACATCACCCAAGCCGGCATTGGTCAGTGGTCGCGTGCCGACATGGTGCGGGTACTGACAGACGGGCACACGCCGGAGTCGCGGCAGATTGGTTCATCCATGGCGGACGTCGTTACCAACACAGCTGAGCTGCCGCTGGTCGATCGTGAAGCCATAGCCACTTTCATTCTGGCACTTCCTGCCCGCGAGTCGCCGAACGCTGTCAAGGCGCGTTGAACCTCAGCGGCTGTACAGCCAGGCGGCAACATCGCGTGCCTCTGCGCGCGTGATCCCGGTGCTTGGCATGGCAGAATGCGGATCATGCGCTTCAGGGCGGACGATCCAGTCGATCAGGTTGCTCGCCGTATTGGGCAACGCGCCGGCGATGAACACACGCTTTCTCATCTGTAAGAGCGGCGCGCCCACCTGACCATCGGCACCTGGTACGCCGGGGATCGTATGGCATCCGACGCAGCCGTATCGGATCATCAAAGTTGAGGCTCGCGTCGGATCGCCGCCGGTCATGGCTCGCGCCGCAGCATCTCGTTCGATTGGTTCAATCAACAGTTGAGACGAGAGCCATAGCACAGTGAGAAGCACAATTGCGGAGCATGCGGCGATCAGCGGCAATATTGAGAAACCGCCGGTTGCTTCCTGCCGTCTCGGCGTTGGCGCCGGTACCGGCCGGCGCCAGAACCAGAACGCCGTCAGCAACAGGCTGCCCAGAAGAAAGATTTTACGGTGTAGAGAGTGCATTCCTACGCGTCCAAACTTCGCCCGACTGGCGAACCCATAGCGCGGCGAAGACCAGCGCAGCGGCGGCGTAGACTGTGCCGGCGGGCACCCACATCACCAAGCCGGCCAGTTGCTGATCCTGCAGCGGCGTAAGATGCCATTGCGGCGCAGACGCCGTGTGGCCCGGGTAGAGCATTCGCGGCACCAGGACCAGGAGCGCCCCAAGGATCGTGGTGTGGACCCATGGTGGCAAACAGGTACAGCACGGCGGCGCCTCTTTCGGCACGGGCGTATCAGCGCCCACCAAGAGGCAAGCGCGCTGAGCAGGAAACTAAAGTGCTGCAATCCATGCAGGCCCACATGCCCCACTGCATCATCGAACAGCACAGGAGCTGCCAAAACCAGATTACGGCGCCGTGCCATATCGTCGCGGGTACAGGTGCAGTGACGACTGCTCCAGCCGCTGTGCAGCCATCGCAATCGTCCCAATTGGCCCCGTCGCTGTCGCAGTGACAAGGGGAATGCCCATAGAAAGACGCCGAGAGGCCGAGTGAGCGCCAGCAGCGG
>JBKPSV010000286.1:0-20900 GCA_046735215.1 Pseudomonadota bacterium
GTGAATGCGGCACGGACGGCGAAGACCGTGACCGTGCAGCAGGGTGCGACGATCGCGGCCGACGCCAAGGCGAACGGCCATGGCGGTCGGGTGGCGGTGCTGTCCGACCTGTCCTCGGGCACGACGCGGATGGACGGCGCGATCAGCGCCAGAGGCGGGTCGCAGGGCGGCGATGGCGGGTTTATCGACACGTCTGGTTTCTCGCTGAGCGTCGGCAACAGCGCCGCGATCGGTGTCGGTGCACGGGCATCTTCAGGGCAACCGGGCACCTGGCTGCTTGATCCGTTCGACATCGCGATCACCAGTGCCGACAAGAACACGTCAAGCGACAGCGAAAGGAGGTTCACCGCCAGCGGCGAGCCGGCGACTATTGCCGCCAATACTCTGCAGACTGCGCTCGGCGCGGGGAACGTTATCGTCAGTACGTCGGGATCGGGCAGCGCCCAGCCGGGGGACATTGAAGTCTTAAGTCCGATCACCTGGTCGGGCGGTAGTTCCCTGACCCTGAGTGCCGACAACGATATTGCGGTCAAAGCCGCCATCACCGGAAACAGCGGCAGCTTGTCTCTCAGCGCTGGCAACACGACCAGCACGGGCTCGATCAGCATACGCGCGCCGATCAGCGCCGGTTCGATAACACTTTCCTCAGGCAGCGCCGGTTCGAACGGAGAGCTCGAGGCAGGAGCGATCAGCACGAGCGGCCTGCTGACGACCAATTCGGCTACTGGCACCACGCTAGATGGCAACAACACCGTCGGCAGCTTCACAGCCGCGAATTCTTCCTCCGGTAACATATCTCTGACCAACACAGGATCGCTCACAGCGTTGGGCATCACCAACGGCGGTGGTCGCGTAAGAATTAGAAATAGCGGTGACCTGACAATAGCGGGAGACGTAGACGCTGGCACCCGCACCGTGTCGCTCAGGGCCACTGAAGGATTGCTGGCCGTCGACGCGCCAGTGAGCGGTGGCAATGTCATTCTCCGAACCGACAATCTGAACATTGCTGCCCCGATCTCAGCGGCAGGCGGAACCGTTGCCATCGCGCCGGCGACAGCCGGCCGGGCAATGAGCCTGGACGTGGTTCGGGACTCAACGACGCTGTCGCTGTTGCAGAGCGACCTCAATCAGATCAACGCGGCGACACTTGCGCTTGGGAGTGTAGACGGCGGCACAACGCTGCTGGCGGGCTCGCACGCAGTGAACGCTGCAACGTCGTTGACCGGGATAGCTGACACGCTGCAGCTGTTTTCCTCGGGGCCGATCAGCGGGGCCGGCAACCTGACGGTTGCCACGCTCGAGGGCAGAGCGACTGGTGCAGTCAACCTGCCAGGGGCCAACAACATTGGCTCACTTGGCGGCAGTGGCGGCACGGGATTCGATGCGACTGGCGAGACCTTTAGTTTGGCTGACCCAGGCAGTGCCGCACTGACAGTGAACAGTTTGACCGCCGAGACGGTCAGGCTGATCGCGCCAGGTATCGTCGTCCCAGGCACTTTGACCGGGGCAACGTCGGTCACGTTGACGGCGGGTAGTGATGGGATCACCGGCACTGGTGTGGTGAGTACGCCGCTGTTGCTGGGTAGTTCGAATGGAAGCGTGACACTGGGTGGGGCGAATTTGATTGATGCGCTGGGTGTCAGCGCGACATCCCCGTTCAATGCATCCGGGCAAGCCTTTGCCCTGAACTCGACAAGACCGCTAACGGTGAACGGAGTGACTGCCGCAACAGTTGGACTGACCGCGCCGGGCGTCGCTGTTCCGGGCGCTCTGACCGGAACAACGTCGTTGACGCTGAGAGCTGGCAACGGCGGGATCGGAGGGGGCGGCGTGGTGAGCACGCCATTGCTGCTCGGTAGTTCGACAGGCGATGTGACACTCGGCGGCGCGAATCTGGTTGATGCGCTGGGTCTTGATGCGGCATCGCCGTTCGGTGCGCCGGGCAAGGCGTTCGCGTTGAACACGACAAAGGCGCTGACGGTCACCGGATTAACCGCTGCGGCGGTTGCGTTGACCGCGCCCAGCATAGCAATCCCAGGTGCGCTGACTGCGACAAAGTCGGTAAACGTGACAGCGACCAGTGGAGGCATCAGCGAATCTGGCAGCATCACCACTGCGGCCTTGAGCGGAAGCGCCACGGCGGCTGCCTCGTTCGACAGTTCCGCCAATCATATCGCTGCACTCGGCAACTTCAGCGCATTCGGCATCACGCTGAACGATGCTGCGGGCTTGACCATCAACGGCACAGTCGACGGCGGTCCCAAGGTGACATTGACTGACGCCGCGGGAATTACCGTTGCCCCCTCGGGCGCACTAATCGGTGACGCACTCGCTGCGACCGTTACCAATGACTTCATCAACAACGGCCTGCTCCATAGCGCCAACGTCAATCTCGTCAGCAAAAGCGGCAGCATCTACGCTCCCGGCATGCTGCTCACAGCTCTGCTGACCGGCAGCGCTGCCGGCGATGCCACCTTCAGCGGCTCTGCCAACCAAGTGGCGAGGGTAGCGAGTTTCACTGCCAGCAACTTCACTTTGGTCGACAGCATACCCGTCACCATCACCGGCCCACTGACCGCAATCAACAGCATCAATCTCTCCGGCAGTGCCGCAACGCTTGACGGCAACCTGCAGGCGCCGACGATCGTCGTGCATACCGGCGGCAATCCAATCGCGCTTACCAACAAAGCGACCATCACCACCGGCGGCGCCGCTCGGCCGCTGAACGTTATCAACTTCCCGGGCGACACACCCTCCACCGAGGTGAACGGCGCCTACTTCAGCACGTCGGCCGGCTTCAGCCAGCAGGGATCGTCGACGCTCCAAGGCCTCGGCGACGGCTCCAGCATCATGCGCATCAATGCCAGCAACGGCGCCGACGCTACGTTCGATTTCTTCGGCGGCCTGCAGGGTAAGAACAGCTGGATGATCCTTTCACTCGACACCGGTTCGGCAATCGGCCAGATCAAGGTCAAGGATGTCGACGTGATTCTCCGCGGCGCCGGTGGCAGCTCCAGCCTGACCGGGACTGTTGCCAATCTATCGGGCGCCCCCGCCGCAGGTGCGGCCGGCATACAGCCCAGCCCAAATTCGGACTTCCGCTTCAATGGCTGCACGATCCATGCAGTCAGCTGTATTCTGGCGCCCGCGGAAGCAGTGCCGGTTGCGAGCCCGTTGAACGACATATTCTTCGGCTCGATGTTGAATCCTGACCAAGAAGACGATCTGTTGCTGCCGATCGTTTCCGACCTGGACTACTGAGCTTGCATCGACCTGGTTTTCTTCGGCTGCTGCCGTTCGCGCTCCCGCTGCTTGCTGCCTGCACGACGCCTGCGCCCGACGCCTACGTGCATAACGCGCAGAGCGTCGCCAAGCTTGAAACGCAGATGGCGATCGGCAAGAACTCGGTGGGCGAGGAATGCTCCCAGCAGGTAGCGGGCGCGCAGAGCGCCGATGTGTTCTGCGGCACGTGGCAGCAGCCCAGCGCGCATGTCCGATCGGGTGGTGCCGGCACTGCGCGCGAACTTTCGGGACTTGCCACCGCAAGCCAATGGCGCGGCGGCATCGATAAGCGATTTCGTTGCGAACCACCGGTCGCGACCACGGTGCTCGGCGGCAATCCGGCTGAGCTGATGCAATGCGCTCGGCTGGTGGGCGGCTGGCCTCACGTCGCCATGGTCGCGCTGGTAAACGGGACGATTTTCTACGCCGATGGCGTGCTGCCCGCGGCGCAGGTGATGGAGCGGTCGATCGGCGTGCTCGCCGGCGTAACCCACGCGGCCGCCGTGGCACCAAGCTCCAGCGCCGACGCCCTGCTGACAACGCGCCTTGCGGCCAGGTCGTTCGGCTCGGGCGACGTCGGGCAATACGATGCGCTGATGGCCGCCGGCACGCGCGCCAACCTGGCAGATAATCCAGGTGCGGCGGAGAGTGCCTTCCGTGCCGCGCTGGCGCTGCAGCAGAGGGCGCTCGGCAAGGACAATCCGAACACGGCGACGGCGCTGATGTCTCTGGCCCTGCAGCTTTCCAATGCAGGGCGCTTCGCCGAGGCCGGTTCGCTCTTCACTGAGGCCAACCGACTGGCGCCTGGTTCGGCCGATACCACGGTGCGCGCACGCCTGCTGCATTATCGCGGGTTGGATGCACTCAACCAGGGTCGGTCCGAGCAGGCGCTCGACCTGCTGACCAAGGCGGACGCGGCATATTCGGCGGAAGTGCCGGCCGATGCGTTGACGACCAAGCCGCGGCCGAATGCCCCAGTCGGCAACTTCGCCCGTGCCGGCCGCATCAGCCTGGCAGACCTGATGCCGACCCAGGACCTGGTGACAGATCCGCGCGCACGTCAGGCGCTGCTCGGCCTGATCGAGGTGCGGCGCAACCGCGGTACTGTTCTGCGTATCATGGGCAAGCCGCAAGATGCCGATGCGGTGCTGCAATCCGCATCAAATCTGGCGCGCGGCAACGGCCTGTCGCAGCCGATCCTGAACGCGCGGCTGTATCGCAGCAGCGGGCTGACCGCCGCCGCTCGCGGCCTGGACGATCAGGCGCTCGACGATCTGCTGCAATCGACCGCCGCGTTCAATCGCTCGCTGCCAGGCTCGAAGCCGCTGGCAGACACCTACCTGTTGCGCGCACGGGAGTTGACCAAGGCGGGCCGAACCGATGCTGCCCTGCCGATCTGTCGCAGTGCAGTACAGTCACTTGCAGCGCTTAAGGCCGGAACGACATCGCTGCTGATGGCAGGATGTCTGGACGCATACGCCGCCGCTGCCGCTCGAAAGCAGGACCAGCGGCAGGAACTGCTGACCGAGATGTTCACGGCAGCGCAGTTGGCGCAGGGCGGCATCACCAGCCAACAGATCGCTCAGGCGACGGCGCGTCTGTCAGAGAACGCGCGTGATCCGAAGGTTGCCGAAGCGATTCGCCATCGCCAGGACGCGTCGGTGAAGCTGTCGGACCTGTATCGCCGACGAGATGAACTCGCGGAGGCGAAGAGGCAGGGCACACCATCGGCAAGCGCTGGGCCCGACATGGACCAGGCGATCAGCGAGGCCCAGGCAACCTTGGCGGATGCCGATGCCGCGCTGCAGGCCGCATCGCCCAATTACGGCCAGTTGGTGCAGCAGGTGGTTCCCGCTCAGGATGTGTTCGCGGCACTGCATCCGAACGAGGCCTTCGTCGCGCTCACCTTGAGCGAGCAGGACGGCTGGGTCTTCCTTCTGCGCGACAACAGCATCGCCGTGTCGCGGATCGACCTTGGCCTGAAGGATATTGGCGAACTGGTGCGGCGTGTGCGTGCCGGGATCGAGCTGACCACCAAGGGCCTGCCGCCATTCAACATCGCTGATGCGCAGAAGCTCTACCAGATCACACTCGGCGGCGTGGGTAAGGGGCTCGATGGGGTGAAGTCGCTGGTCGTCGCGCCAGCCGGTCCCTTGCTGGCGCTGCCCTTCGAGGTTCTGCTGACCGGCCCCGCCGACCCTGCCAATCTTGCCGATGCCCCCTGGCTCGTGCGCCGGTTCACCCTGGCGCATGTGCCGGCGCCGTCGAACTTCGTTACGCTGCGCAAGATCGCACTCGGCTCGCGGGCGACACGTCCATGGTTCGGGTTCGGTGACTTTCGACCTGTCACGCTGGCACAGGCCGAACGGACGTTCCCCGGCGCCGGTTGCGTGGAAAGCGCCAGACTGCTCGCCGGCCTGCCCCCGCTGCCCTATGCCCATAAGGAGCTGGACGCGGTTCGCGCTATTCTGGGCGCCGGCACCTCGGACGAATTGCTGGGGCCGGCCTTCACCGCTGACGCCGTCATGCGCGTGCGACTGAAGGACTATCGCATCCTGCAATTTTCCACCCATGCGCTGCTGCCGGCCGAACTGCGGTGCCAGAGCGAACCTGCCATCATCACCTCGGCTCCGCCCAACGCGCCAAGTGCATCTGGCGCGTTGCTCACCGCCAGCTCGGTGGTGAACCTCGACCTGGACGCTGACCTCGTCATCCTCTCGGCGTGCAATTCCGGCGGACCAGGCGGCTCCACCGCGGGCGAAAGTCTGTCGGGACTGGCCCGCGCCTTCTTCTATGCCGGCGCCCGGTCGCTGGCGGTGACCCACTGGGCGGTGAACGACCAGGTGGCGGCATTCCTGGTTGCCGACACTCTGAGGCGCTTGCGCGACAGCCCAACGATCGGGATCGCCGGTGCGCTGCGGGATGCGCAGATTGCGACACTGACCGACGCCGGAAAGGGTCTGCCTGCCGAGATCGCGCATCCGTTCTTTTGGGCACCGTTTGCCGTGATCGGCGAAGGCGGCCAGCGCGCGCCGGCGACAACTCAGGCGATCGTTCCTTTGCGGCAACTCGCCGGTATATAACTACGCAATGGAAACGCTCGAGGCCCTGGGAAAGTACGCGATCAAGCGCACCCTGGGCCGTGGCGCCATGGGAACGGTCTATGAGGGTTGGGACCCTGCCATCGCGCGCCGGGTGGCGATCAAGACCGTTAGGCTGCCGGACGACGCCGACTCAGAGACCGAGGAGGCACTGGCGCGCTTCCGCCGCGAGGCACAGGCTGCGGGGCGGCTGCATCACCCTAACATCGTCGGTGTGTTCGACTACGGCGAGACCAACGACCTTGCCTACATCGTCATGGAGTATGTCGACGGTCCGACACTGAAATCCCTGCTCGACAGGCAGGAACGCTTCGCGCTCGCCGACGCCGTGCGCGTGATGGAGGGCCTGCTCACCGGTCTGCAGTTCAGCCACGAACGCGGTGTGGTGCATCGCGACATCAAGCCGGCCAACGTCATGCTGACCGGTGATGGTCAGGCAAAGATCGCCGATTTCGGCATCGCGCGGATCGAGAGCAGTTCGATCACCCAGATGGGCACGCTGCTCGGCACTCCGGCCTACATGTCGCCCGAGCAGTTCATGGGCCAGGTGGTGGACGCGCGCACCGACATCTATTCGTCTGGTGTGCTGCTTTATCAGTTGCTGACCGGCGAGCGGCCGTTCGACGGCGGCATGTCAGCGATCATGCACAAGGTCCTAAATACCGACCCACCCTTGCCATCGCAGCTTTCAGTCACCGTGCCACCGTCCTTCGACGAGGTCGTCCGGCGCGCAATGGCCAAGCGGCCAGAGGATCGCTTTCCCTCCGCAAAGGCATTTGCCGAAGCGATCCGCACCGCGATGACGAGGCAGGCCGAACCTCGGTTCGCAGAGACCGAGGCGACCATGGTCTCGGCCCCGCCGCCATCACCGCTGCCTCCGCGCGTTGCTGCGACCGCCGCGCCGCCCCCTCGGACCTTTTCGACCGATATGTCGCGGCAGCGCTCAAAGTCGCCGATGATCGCTGGCAGTGTCGCGGTTGCTCTACTGGCGGCGGTTGGCGGCGGCACTTGGTGGCTGCTTTCGTCACCGCCTCAACCATCGCCCTCGCCGGCAACCGTCGCAGTTCAAAAACCGCCAGCTCTGCCACGCGAGGACCGGCCGGCCTCTTCCGCTGCGCAGGCGCCAGCGATCCAGCCCGCAATTCCTCCGGCGAGTAGGGCTGAGAGTGGCCGGCCGCCGGCAAACGCCGCTCAGGACGCGCAGCCCCGGCCGAACCAGCAGGTCGCCATAGCCGGTCTGGATGCTTTGCGCCGCCGGATCACGCAGTGGGTCAACAGCCGTAGCTGTGCGTTGCTTCAGGGCAACCTCGCCGACGACGGCGCTGTTGCCCTCAATGGCTTTGCCGGCAATCGTTCGATAGAGGAATTGCGGCAGGGAGCGACCGCGTTCGCGCCGCCGGGTCAGATCGAGTGGCGGGTCAGTGGCGTAGACCAGGTATTCTGCCCCGCGCTGACCGTGCTGCGCCCTATCACCCCGGGCTTCGCGGCGACGGGCGAACCCCGCCTCGGTCTGCAGATGGCGGACGGCAAGACCCGGTTGCACGACGGCGAGCGGATCCGCATGCGGCTGGTGATGCCCGATTTTTCCGGCCGGCTGCGGGTTGATTATCTCGCGCACGATGGCTCCGTGCAGCATCTCTATCCGCAGCTTGCCGAATCAAGGGTCGGCATCGCCGCTGACCCGCCGCAAACGTTTCGTGCCGGCGAGGAGATAGACTTGGGTAATCCGGTATGGGTCATCGGCGAGCCGTACGGAATGGACATGATCATCGCCGTCGCCTCGTCGGAGCCGCTGTTCGAGCGTCCGCGTCCGAGCAACGCTGAATTGGCAGACGAGTACCTGCGTGAACTACAAGCCCAGCTCGACAGGCTTCGCCTGCAGGGCAACCGCCTTGCCGGTGCCGCGATCACCATCGAAGCGCTGCCGAAGTAGCAATACACTTACCGCGTCGAGGCAGTGGCCCGGAAGCTTGCCAGCAAATCGCGCAGCCAGCCCGCAGGCATTCCGGCGAGGAAGCGGTCCTGCAGCACGGTCAACCGACCCTGGGTCATGTTCACCATATCGGGCATGAACAGCGCTGGCTCGCGAGTGAACATCAGGTATGCCTGCATCTCGTTGTACACCAACTGCTCAACGCTGACGTCATACTCATCCTTTCCCAGGAACGCGCGGACGCCGGCTTTCTCATCGGGGGTCAACTCAGTGAGCCAGAAGTTGCGGACGTAATCGGCATAGGCCGGATTGCCGAAGAATTCCCCATGTGACAGCTCGTGGCGCAGGATGCCGGCACGAATCGCCGGCGTGACGCGCGGGTCGCTGCCGACCGCCGGGATTGAAATCAGTGCTTCGCTCCCGTCCGGTGCCAGCCAGCCCACCTGTCGCAGCAGCGCCCGCAGCTTTTCTTCGTCGCTGTTGAGTTCGATGCCCTGGCGGTCAGCGATAGCGAAAAATCGAGCGAGTGCCGCCGCCGCGTAGTCATGGCCGAGGTAGTACGTCTCTACGGTATCGCCGTGCTCGCTGATCTTCGCATCCAGTTCGGCGTCGGTCAGCACGCGGTCGTGCGGCACTCCCGATTTTTCCACGAACGCTGCGAGCCGATTGAGCATACGCCCCTGTTCGGTCAACGAGGCAAAGTCGAGCACCAGAATGCGCGGGTTGTCCGCAAAGCGGAACACTGTGAGCGACGGCGGAACGTGTTCAGCGATCTGCTGCTCGTCGGCCGTGGCGATGTCGAACGGCACGAGAGCCGTGGCCGGCTGACGCGCTGGAGGGGTCGCGACGACCGATACCGGCGTGAGGGGTGGCAGCAACAGCCACACCGCAGTTGATCCGCCGAGGGCGACTGCGATGACCGCGGCTACGATGACTGGCCAGTCAGTGCGTTTGCGACGCGGCAGGATCCGGACAGTATCGTCGGGGCCCGGGTCCGCCGGACTCATGGGTCGGCCGCCGGCACGGCGACCGTCATGCGCCCAGGTTAATCACCTGTACGCGGCGATTGCGTGGCTCGGGCGTCTGCGGCGGTGTCGGCACCAGCAGGCCGTCTTCACCCATACCAACGGCCTGCAGCCGGCTGGCATCGACGTTGTACTTCTTGGCCACATAGGCCACGACTGCTTCGGCTCGCCGCTCAGACAATGCGCGGTTGAAGTCGTGCGGACCGACGGTGTCGGTATGTCCTTCAATGCGGAACCGGTAGTCCGCGAGGTCCTTGCTGGACAGCGCGCGGCCGAGTTCATCCAGCGTGCGGATCGCCGCCGGCGTCAATTCGGCTGAGCCATTGGCGAAGTTGACCGTCAGGTTCACCGCCGGAGCGGTCGTTGCGGCAGCCGGCACCGGCGCCTGATTGCTGCCAGCCACACGCGGCTGCGGTGTCGCCGACGTTGGAGCAGCCTGCGGCTGCGAGGCTGCATCGCCGCTCGGCGCCAGCCTGATCCCGCGGGTTCCGCCCTTCACCAGGTTCCCGCTTGGCCGCAACGAGTTGATGATCTGGTCGGCCGAAGGGTTCTGTGCCGCGGCAGGCAGAACATTGACGACCATCGGGACAACGATCAGCGGGGCGATCAGCGCTCGCACGAAACAGACTCCCTCCCAACCCGTGAGCCGGAGTATAGCGGCGCGTTCACCGTCAGGCGAGCGCTTGTCGGCCGCAGGCTCGCGGCTGCCCCAGTCATCGCGTTGACCATCGGCTCAGATGTCCTGACCGCGCTCGCTTCCCACGCCGAGAACCATGCTCACGGCTGTCTCGGGGTCGGGCAATCCGGAGAGTTCGAGTCTTGTCTGCGGGACCCGGTCAGAGCCTTGGCACCACCACAGCGAACCATAAGGATCAAGCGCGCTTGGCGCTGCGGGCGCCCCGAGACGAGTGAGCTCGGCATCCAGCCGGTCCAGGTCGGCATCCTCTTCCAGCGCATCCAACGCAAGCTGCTCGGCGACGGCCGACCAACCGGACGTTGGTTCCCCGCAACTCGGGGCAACGATAGTAAAGGGAAACATCCGTCCGACGCGGTCCATGCTGGCGACAAGGACACCGGCAGCCCCAGGCCGCGTCGGGGTCCCGTCCCAGATTGCCGCGCCGATCGCAAAATGCCAAAGCGGCGCGGTCAGCCACGCTTGCGGCCATAACTCTCCTGCCTGCTGCTGCACTGCCACCGTAAACTCGGCCAGCCACTCATCCCACGGCGTTGCCATCCATGCCGGCAGCCGCCGCGAGACAAAATCGCCGCACGAAGGAAGCTTGCCGTAGAAGCCGGGCGGGGGAAGATCCATGCGCGAGTGTAGTCACGTTCCGGGTCGTCACAAGGAGCGCGAGCCCGTGATCCTACCCCATTCGCGGTCCTTCCCTGCACCTCCGCCTGGGCAAGCCGACGCTACTACGTTCGCTCGGAAGGCGTCGTTTGGCCTCGCCCCGTGGTCGCTTCCATGCGGGGGCGCCAGTTGGCATCAACCGCGGACAGGCGCGCCGCCAGCGCCTGCAGCTGTTCGCTGATTTGCAGGACCTCATCCCTGGGCGCGGGGGGTTCCTTCACCGGCGATCGATGCTTTCTCGTTTCCTCCGCGGCCTCATTCGCCTCCTCCAGGCTCGTGATGATCACGCCGGTCACGAGGTTCAGCACAATCATGGTGCCAATAAGGATGAACGAGACAAAATAGGCCGGTGCTATCAGCGGATGAGCGATCGAGAGCCGATCGCTGGCTCCGGGCACCTGCTTCCAGGCATCGTCATAGCCAACGTCGGAGCCGAGATACTCGGTTGCCAGGATGTCGTTCCAGCCCTCCAAGGTCAGCACCTGGAACAACGTGAGCATGCTGCGATGGAGCGAGCCAAAGCGAACCGGGTCATTGGCACCGAATGCGAAAGTTCCAATGACGGAATAGATATAGAAATGAAGCAGAAGCAGCAGGCCCACATACCCCAGCGACGGTATGCCACGCAGCAGTGCAGTCAACAGAATCTGCAGTCCCCGCAGCGCCGTGAACAGGCGCAGCACTCGCACCAGACGGAACACGACCAGGTATTCAGCACCGACTGGAAGCAGCGAGACCGCAACGATGGAAGCATCGAAGATGTTCCACCCGTTCTTGAAGTAGCGCCACGGGTGGCTACCATGCGCGGCGATCTTCAGGGCGATCTCTGCCACAAAGATGCACAGAATGGCATGCTGTGCCCATTCGACAGCCTGAGCCAACGGACTTTCTCCGCGAAACAACGGATAGGTCTCCACGCCGGACAAGATACCGGTCAGGCCGATGGCGATCAGTATGAAGCGGGCGAACCACGGTGTACTGACGATCTTCGTCGCCCAAGCCGAAGCGCCGTCTTCGTACGGAGTTACAGCATTCGTAACGCTCATGTCGCTCATGGCCTATGTCCCTGTGCCACGACCGGAGCCATCGACCCCAGTCCAGGCTCCCCTGACAGCCATTCGATCGGATAGAAACGGTTCACGATTCCCACCCCGAAGCTGAGCGGCCGGTGCCTGATTGCCGCTGACTGAGGATCATCCCCTGACTCGCTGGTCGCCACAGTGGTCTAGGTCACAGATTCGGTGCGGCATCCTCTGCTATGTTTAGAAGACGCCGAGGCTAGGCTCGTAATAGCCAGCCAATGCGCAAAACGCACCGACTAGCCCCAGACCGCCAGCGAGTCCAAGCAGCGACCGAGAGTTGATGACTGCCGACGCCGTCGCCAGCACGATGCCAAGCTCCATCGCTGCCGAGCCGTTGTGATACGCGTGCGTCTGCTCCAGCGCGTGGTCACGGGCATGCTCGTACTCATGGGCTCGCTTCGCTATGGCTGCCAGGCCGTCTTCCGGGTCATTGCTGTAACGATCCTGATCGGCCTGCAAAGCGGTGATGGCCTTCTGGCGCTCTTCGGTCACAGTCGCCGCCCCCGGTTCCAGGGTGCGAATGATCAGCACCGCGTCACGCGAGAGCGTGGCACGCGTCGATTTCGCCTGATATTGCGACCATGCATCCGCGGCAGCGATCAAATGCTCCTGCACCCTGATCTCGGCATGTTTGGCGCCCTGTTCCGAGATCGCGAGACCTGCGGCCAGCACGGAGACCACAAGCGCGGCGTATTGGGCCCGCCTCGGCATGGCGTGAGCGTCCGGGACGTGGTGCTGCTCTGCGTCGGCCGAGTGATGCGCCATGTGTTCGGCGTGTTGGTTGTGCTCTAGTGATTTATACACTTGCGCCTGCCTTCATCAGATCGAACATTGCGGGGGCCATGCCGCCAAACCGAATGGGTGCGCTATCTGTCGTATCCGGTGAGCTTATACGACCTCATCACCCAGGTAAGGACATTGCCGTAGTTGGGATCGGTCGCATATACGCCCTGAAGCGCATAAGCGAACGCCTCTGGATCGTCCTGCCTCTCCATCGCTGCCTTGTAGACCGGTGCCGTAGCAAGCAGGCGCCCGTGATAGTCGAATGCCTCGCTGACCGATTCGAACCTGCGGAACTTCGCGCTGATAGTGACCGTTTCGCCGTTGATGACCTCTCTGGTCAGGCTTTCCACCGCCGGCTGGTCGCCGACCGCCTTGATGCCGAAGGGATTGTTGCTGTTAGGCGGCATTGCGGCACCCCAGGCGCTTTCAACAACCCATTGCGCAATCGTCACCGATGCTGGTACTCTCCATTTCAAGCGGGATGCAATAGCGGCTTCCATTACATCAGGAGGCACTTCTCCGTACCGACCTGCCGTACCGGGCTTCGCTTCTTCCTCGACAAGTGGCCGCGCCGCGAGCGCATAGTATGTGGCGCTTCCCGGCTCCACCTTGCCCGACGGGGGGATCATGCGCAGGACCACGGCCTGGAACGCCTCTATCGCAAGCACGGTGCCTGGGTCGGTCACGCCGGTGACAGGAAGCTCGGTATGCGGCTTGGGAAGCCGGTCGTTCAACAGCGCCTGCACGACGAACACGTCGCCTGCGCGGTTTTCGCCGCTGCGCCCAACAGTGGCGAAGATGGGTGGCGCAACGCGACCCATCTCATCGGTGCTCAGAATGGCGGGCGAAGGTACCAATCCCAAGGTGGCCGAGCTCCCCTCTGTTGATATGCCCGCACAGGACGGCGATGCCTGCGGGTATTCTAACGTAGTTCGCGACGAATTTCGCCGTGGTTGAGAACCCGTTTGTGGAGCCGGGACATAACGATCGCACGGTGATCGGACCGACACCCGGCGGCGTGCGTCGACCGGCCCGCAAGCCCGCCCCGCCCGCCGGATCGCGCGACGCTGCGCCTGGGGCGAGTGAAACGAGCCGCCAGAGGGTGCCGGCGGATGGGCCCGATCTGTCGAGCCTCGCTGCCGGTGCCGGTCATCCGCTCGCCCTGGCGGCAGCGCCGCTGCTGCATCTTCTTTCGCGGCTCCGCAACACGGCGACCGCGCCCGATCCAGGCGATATGCGCGCCCGCACCCTGCAGGAACTTCGCGCGTTCGAGGACCGGGCGAAGCGGGCGGGCGTGCCGGTCGATCAGGTTCGCGTCGCTCATTACGCCTTGTGCGCCGCGCTCGACGACGTCGTGCTGAGCACACCCTGGGGCAGCGAGGGCCGCTGGAATAACGAACCGCTGGCGGTTGCCCTGCACAACGACCCACGTGCAGACGCGGGCTTTTTCGATGCACTGCGATCGCTGCGGACGAGGCTACCCGCATCGGCGCCAGTGGTCGAACTCATGTTCGTCTGTCTATCGCTCGGGATGATGGGGCCATATCGGACCGCGCCGAACGGCCCGGCGCAGCTGGAGCGTATCCGGCACCAGGTTTTCGGTCTGCTGCAGCCGCCGCCGGCTCCGCCGCTATCTGCCACGGCGCACGGCGTGGATGCGCCCCGTCGCCGCCGCTGGCGTGTGCCGATCTGGGTACTGGCGAGCGCAACACTGGCTGCCTTGGCGCTGCTGTATATATGGTGCCTCAACAGCCTCAACGAGACTTCTGACGCGCTCTACCGCCAGGCGTCAAACGCGCCGCCGACGAGTATGCCGCTGCTGATCCGGCCACCCGCCACGCCGCCACCCCCACGGGTGGCCACCCCACCCCAACAGGTGTCCAACACAGTCGCCGAGCGATTGCGGCAGGTCTTGGCGGGGCTGCCCGGCGTCGAGGTGATCTTGGGACCATCCGCGACAGTGGTTCGCATCCCCGCGCAGCTACTGTTTCCCGCGCCGAACGCAACACTCGCGACTGGTCCGGCCATCGAACAACTCAGCGAGGCGCTGCGCTCCGCGCCGGGAACCATTCGCGTTGTCGCGCACCTCGACTCAGAACCGCTGCGCAACGTGGCTTTTCCGTCGAAATTTGCGTTGACCCAGGCTCGGGCCAATGCCGTGAGATCGGCGCTTGCGCGCCGATTGCCGGATGCATCGCAGATCGGTGCAGAGGGGCGCGCCGATGCCGAGCCGCTGGAGTCGAATGCCACAGCCGACGGACGCAAACGGAACCGTCGGATCGAAATCGTCGTGCAGTCGCCGCAGTGATCGACCTGGCATGACGATGACCCTCAAGCTGTCGGTGATTCGCTGGCTGATCACGCTGGTGGGCGTCCAGATGCTGTGCGGGATCGTCTGGATCCTGGGTCCGCTGGTTCCGCCGCTTGATACCTGGGAGGCGCGCGCGGCAGTGTCGATGGCCTTCCTGCTTGTCTGGGCGGGCGTCAACTTCTTGCTCGATTGGCGCGCCGCGCGCCGCGAAGCACTTTTGATGCAGGGCCTGCAAGGCGCCGAAGATGAGGCGGCGGCGGTCGAGGCACGCTTCGATTCCGCATTGAAGTTGTTGCACAGCAGCGGACGAAAGGGGCGGCAGGCTCTGCAGGAGCCACCCTGGTATGTCATCATCGGCCCACCCGGCGCCGGCAAGACCACCGCTCTGATGAATGCCGGCCTGGAATTCCCACTGGCGACAGCACTCGGCCCAGGGGCGGTCTCCGGCGTCGGCGGCACGCGTCTTTGCGAGTGGTGGTTCACGCAGGATGGCGTGCTGATCGACACGGCGGGACGCTACACCACGCAGGAAAGCAACCGCGCGGTCGACGCCGCAGGTTGGCAGACCTTCCTTCAGCTCTTGAAGAAATGCCGACCCAAGCAGCCGCTGAATGGCGTGCTCGTCGCGATTCCAGTGACCGACATCGCCGCGGCACGGCCCACCGTTGTCGCCAATCATGTCGCGGCGATCCGCAGTCGCATCGATGAGCTGTACAGTACTTTGAACATCCGATTGCCGATCTACGTTCTGTTCACCAAGGCTGACCTCATCTTTGGCTTTTCCGAGTACTTCGACGATCTGAACAGCGAGGGCCGCGAGCAGGTCTGGGGGACAACACTGCCTCTCGGCGCTGCTCCGAACGGAGCCACTCTGTCCCTCGTGATGGATCCTTTGCTGGAGCGGCTGCGTGCGCGACTGCTGCAGCGCCTGGATGCGGAACAGAATCCGGACCGGCGCGCGGCGATCGCCGGTTTCCCGGCGCAATTCGCCAGCCTGCTGCCAGCAGTGCGCAGCTTCCTGGAGCAGACATTCGTAGCCGCGGCCGACGGACGGGCACCCCTTTTGCGGGGTGCCTATTTCACCTCTGGCACGCAGGAAGGCACGCCGATCGATCGGCTCACCGCCACCCTGTCGCGCAACTTCGGTCTGGACCAGCGACAGGTTACGCGGCTGCGGCCGGATTCCGGGCGCGCGTTCTTTCTTGCCGGGCTGCTGCGCGACATCGTGTTTCGCGAGGCGATGTTGGTGGCCGTCGATCCGAAAAGGATGCGAAGGCAACGTGCTGCCTGGCTTGCGGGGTTGGTGGCGTGTGTCGCCGTCCTCGGCGGCGGCAGCGCATGGTTGCTGAACGAATGGTCTCAAAGCCTTGCGGCAACGCGGCACGCATCTCCCAAGCTTGCAGCGCAAACCGCGGCCGCAAACCGACTTCCCCTATCGCCAGTAGTGGATTCCGATCTTCAACCATTCTTGCCCTGGCTCGAACGGGCACGCATCGCCGCAGCCCCGGACGTCCCATCGGGCAGCGACCCGCTGCGATTCGACCAGGCAGCCAAACTTGAAGCCGGGTTTCAGGCCGCCTACCGGCATGCGCTTGACTATGCACTGCTGCCTCGATTGGTCTGGCGGGTCGAGACGGTCATGCGAGGGGCGCTGGGTGATCCAGAAGCTCTGTACGAAGCCACTCGGATCTACCTGATGCTCGGTGGAAGGGGGCCGCTGGATCGCTCCTTGCTGCAGGACTGGTTCGCACGCGACTGGATGGCGACATATACACCAGGGCAGAGAACAGCCCTCGCGCGTCATCTCGCTGCGCTGCTCGACCAGCCATTCCCCGAGGTCGGCTTGGACGGGCCTCTGGTCGCCGAAGCTCGGGCGGTATTCGGTCGCGTGCCGCTTGCCACAAGCGCCTATTCGCGATTGCGGCCCCTGGCCGCGGCGCATGCACCTCAGGAGTGGCGGCCCAGCGATGCGCTTGGTCCCGCTGGCATGCAGGTGTTCATGCGTTTGTCTGGACGGGAATTGAACCAGGGTGTCTCAGGCCTTTACACCCCCGCAGGGCTGCGTGACGCCGTGCTGCCGGAACTCGAGCGCGCCGTCTCACGGGCACTTGCCGAGAGCTGGGTCGTCGGCACGCCGCAGACCTCGGCCGGCGATCAGCAAACGCTGCAGCGCGAGGTCATTGGCCTCTACGCCGCGGACTACATTGCCGCATGGGAAACGCTGCTGGCCGATCTTGACCCGACGCCGCTCCGGAGTCTGACACAGGCGGCGCAGGACCTCTTCATCCTCGCGTCATCGCACTCGCCAATGCGGGCGTTGCTGGGGTCGGCTGTCAAGGAGCTCTCGCCCGCTGCTTCGCTGCCGCGCGACAGTCCGGCGCGCGAGCAGATGGCAGCAGTGGATAAGCATTTCGGCCGGCTTGCGGCCCTGTTTGGCACCGGCGCTGCCGCGCCGATCGACCAAGTCCTGCGGCCGCTTGCCGATCTGCAGCAGCAGTTGGCCAAGCAGGCGGCCAGTGTCAGCCGCCCATCACCGTCTTCGTTCGGCACCGATCCGGCCGTGGCCGTGCGCATCGAAGCGCTGCGCCAGCCGGAGCCGCTGCGACGCTGGCTGCTGGCTATGGCGGCCAGCGGCGCAGCCCTGCGGGAGGGCGGTCCGCGCGGGGCAATGATCGCTGCGTGGAACGCGACCAGTGGACCTGGACCGTTGTGCACATCGGTGATCGCCAACCGCTATCCATTCGATCCGGCCTCCAACACGGACGTTTCAATCGAGGACTTCACCCGGCTGCTCGGACCCGGCGGCGCCATCGACGCCTTCGTCAATGCGCACCTGAAGCCTTACCTGGATACTTCGGCCTCGCCGTGGAAGGTGCAGGCAGTGGACGGCGTATCGCCGCCGGTGACGGCGGCTGACGTGGCGCAGTTTCAGCGGGCTGCGGCGATCCGCGACCTGTTCTTTCCTAATCGGTCCGCGCAGCCCGTCGTACGCTTCGAGTTGGCGCCGGGCGCGCTCGATAGCGGGGTAACCGGGGCACGCCTCGACTGGGGAAGCGTCGCAGTTGTTGCGCGAAACGCTCCGGTCCGTCCGGTCGCGCTTGTGTGGCCGGCGCGACCTCCTGGCGCGGCCGCACGGCTTACCATCGAGGAAGGCACGCCGGCGGTGGTGGAAGCATCCGGCCCATGGTCGATCTTCCGCCTGATCGCTACCGCTCGTGCCTCTTCGACCGGTGAGCGCACCACCTTGACGTTCCGCGGCACGACGCGACAGGCACGATTCGAACTGCGTTCGTCGCCTAACCCGCTCGGCAGCACGGTGCTGGCGGACTTCCGCTGTCCGGCCGTACAGTGAGACCTCGCGCGGCGGATCGGCTGGACAGTACAGTGACTTCGGCGCAATTTCATTCAGCGCATGATTGAACCTTACCCGTTGCCCGACCTGGCCGACGGTACGCCGTGCGGCCCTGATCTGGAGCTAGACCCGGCATTCGGCGAGCTGGAACGCTCCGCGCAAGGCAAGCCCGAAGTCCAATTCGGCGACACGGTCCAGCCCGCCATCCCGCCTGAGTGGCAAGAGACGGTGCGTCTGGCCGAGGAGCTGCTGGGCCGGACGCGCGATCTGCGAATACTTGCCCTGCTCGCCATCGCACGCCTGCACTTGGCGGGGCTCCCAGGCTTCAGCTCCGTGCTGGCATCGATCCCGGGACTGTTGGAGGAGCAGTGGGAGCACGTGCACCCCAGGCTCGACCCGGAGGACGACAACGACCCCCTCTTCCGAGCCAACGCGCTGATCGTCCTCGCCGATCCCGCACAGGTGCTGCGCCCAATGCGGGACACGCCTCTGACCAAGCCCGCCCGCGGACGCGCCGTCACATGGCGCGACATCGCGATCCTGAACGGGGCGTTGGAGCCCGAGCAGGGCCGCGAGAGGCTGAACGAAGCGGCCATACGCGACAGCTTCGCGCGTACCGATCCCGCGCACCGCCTAATGGTACGGGCGGCGGTGATGCAGGCGTCGGGCGACATTGTCGCCATCACGAAATGCTTCGAGACACGCGCTCGCCCGGACAGCCGACCCACCAAACTTGATGACCTCGCAAAGCTCCTGCGCGACATTGAGCGGGAACTGGACCGCTTCGAACCGCCCAGCGACGAGATCCCGGAAGACACAGAGCCCGAGACCGCGGCGGAGGAAGGCGATCAGGTACCGGAACCTGTAGCTGCCGCGGTGCGCGCGCGGGCATCCGTAGCGACCATCCAGTCGATCAGGTCGGTTGGGACGCGTGGTGACGCGCTGTACGCCCTGGAGCTGGCAGCGGCCTATTTCCGTGCGAATGAACCTACCAGCCCTCTGCCACTGCTCATCGAACGGGCTAGGCGCCTGGCCGACTTGCCGTTCCTTGAGATTCTTCGCGAGATCGCCCCCGATGGGCTGCCGCAGGCCCAGATCGTCACCGGCACGGCGAACGAGTGAAATTGTTCATAGAAGATGCCTGACATTTTTGGCTAAAAGCCCGGCCGTCAAAGTCGCGTTGCCGGCGTGCATTGCGCCGGTCTAAGGTTCGGCATCCGAGACGGTGAGGGGAGCCGCGAAAATGGCCAGGGCAAGCAGCCAAAAATTCATAGCGCGCAACCGTGCGCCTCGCGTGCAGATCGAATACGACGTTGAGACCTACGGGTCGGAAAAGAAGGTCCAGCTGCCTTTCGTCGTCGGTGTCATGGCGGACCTGTCAGGCAAGCCGGAAGAAGCGCTGGCGCCGGTGGCCGATCGCAAGATGCTGGAGATCGACGTTGATAACTTCGACGACCGGATGAAAGCGATCAAGCCGCGTGTTGCCTTCATGGTTCCCAATACGCTCACCGGCGAGGGTAACCTTGCGGTGGACATCACCTTCGAAAGCATGGACGACTTCTCACCCGCGACGGTGGCAAAAAAGGTCGACAGTCTGGCCAAACTTCTCGAGGCGAGGACGCAGCTCAGCAACCTGCTCACCTATATGGATGGTAAGTCCGGTGCAGAGGCGCTGATCACGCGCGCCTTGAATGATCCTTCGCTGCTGCAGGGAATCGCCAACACGACGCCCGCACCCGCGGCTTCGTCAAGCGAGGCCAATACAACCAGCGGGGAGGAATAAGGCATGTCGGCAACTCAGTTCTCAGTCACGGACACCGAAGCCCGGGCGCTGGGCATGGAAAGCGAATTCTCTGCACTCCTTTCCAAGGAATTCAAGCCGAAGAGCGACCGGGCGCGCGAGGCCATCGAGGCGTCGGTTCACACCCTGGCGCAACAGGCGCTGGCCGATACAACGCTGATATCGGATGATTCGTTGCGATCGATCCAGAATATGATCGCGGCAATTGACACTAAGCTCACCGAGCAAATCAACATCATCATGCATCAGGAGGAGTTCCTCGCTCTGGAGGGTGCCTGGCGTGGTCTGCACCATCTCGTCAACAACACCGAGACCGACGAGACGCTCAAGATCCGGGTCTATAACATTTCCAAGCGTGAGCTTGGCCGGACGCTCAAGAGATATCGCGGTACGGCCTGGGACCAGAGCCCGATCTTCAAGCGCATCTACGAAGATGAATACGATCAATTCGGTGGCGAGCCATTCGGACTGCTGGTTGGCGACTATCATTTCGATCACTCGCCACAGGACGTACAGTTGCTGGGCGACATGGCGCAGGTTGCCGCCGCAGCACACGCGCCGTTCATCGCGGGAGCGGCGCCAACGGTCATGCAGATGGAGAACTGGAACGAGCTGCGGAACCCGCGCGATCTGACCAAGATCTTTCAGACCCCGGAATACGCGGCGTGGCGCTCTTTGCGCGAAGCGGAAGATTCGCGTTATTTGGGCCTGTGCATGCCACGGTTCCTGGCGCGATTGCCGTATGGAGCCAAGACGGAACCGGTGGATGAATTCGCCTTCGAGGAGGACGTCAGCGGCGAGGAGGGCGAGCGCTTCGTTTGGGCGAACTCCGCCTATGCGATGGCCACGAACATCACGCGTGCGTTCAAGATCTACGGC
>JBKPSV010000287.1:0-7914 GCA_046735215.1 Pseudomonadota bacterium
AAGCCAGGCCAGGAACGGTCATCAACAGCACGAGCGCCGTGCTGGTGAGCATCCACGCGGTGTCGCCGGAGTCTAACTTGGGCGGCCCTGCATCGTCGGCCAGGGCGGGCACGGCCACCAGCAGCATCGGCAGCAGAGCACGCACGGCTCCGGTGAGTCGGCGTCTAGTCATGTACGTGATTCCTTTTGTTTGGTCTCTCAGAGGGCCGCGGCGTCAACCTCGCCGGTGCGGATGCGCACGGCGCGCTCGATATCCATGACGAAGATCTTGCCGTCACCGATCTTTCCCGTATGCGCCGACTTGGTGATCGCCTCGATCACCTGATTGGTAAGGTCGGCGGGGACCACCACTTCGATCTTTACTTTCGGCAGGAAATTCACGTGGTACTCGGCACCCCGGTAAATTTCCGTCTGACCCTTCTGCCGGCCAAACCCCTTCACCTCGGAGACAGTGAGCCCCTGGACGCCGAGTGGCGTCAGTGCCTCGCGCACGTCATCCAGCTTGAAGGGCTTGATAATGGCCATGATCAGCTTCATGTCGCTGTCCCTTAATTCTGCTCTGCCGCCGTCACCAATGCGGCGGGACGGTCATGGCGGGCATAATCAAGAATCGTGCCGAACCATGCAGGGCTCCGGTACATCTCCGTCCCGGCGACGAATCGTCGGCCGCTCAAGGCATTTCCTTGCTCTGGTCGGTAAAGACGCGGTTAACCCGGCACGACAATGCGTGCGGATCTGCCTAAGAACCGGGCAAAATAAAAGCGCCCCGCACTGGGCGGGGCGCCGACGTCCGACAGGACCAGGTTCAGACGGAGTAATACATCTCAAATTCGACCGGATGCGGCGTGTGCTCAAAGCGATACACTTCGCCCCACTTCAGCTCGATGTAGCTTTCGATCTGATCCGTGCTGAACACGTCTCCGGCCAGCAGGAACTCGTGGTCGCCTTCCAGCGCTCCGATCGATTCGCGCAGACTGCCGCAGACCGTCGGAATGCCCTTCAGTTCCTCGGGCGGCAGGTCGTACAGGTCCTTATCCATCGGGTCGCCGGGATGAATCTTGTTGCGGATGCCATCCAGCCCCGCCATCAGCATAGCGGCGAATGCCAGGTAGGGGTTGGCGCCTGGATCGGGGAATCGCACCTCGACCCGCTTCGCCTTTGGATCGGTCGCATATGGAATGCGGCACGAAGCTGACCGGTTCCGCGCCGAATAGGCCAGCAGCACTGGCGCCTCAAAACCGGGGATCAGGCGCTTGTAGCTGTTGGTCAACGGGTTGGTCAGCGCGTTCAGAGCCTTCGCGTGCTTGATGATGCCGCCAATGTAATAGAGCGCCGTTTCGGACAGATCGGCATAGCCGTTGCCGGCGAATAATGGCTTGCCCGCCTTCCAGATGGACTGGTGTACATGCATGCCAGAGCCGTTGTCGCCGAATATGGGCTTCGGCATGAACGTCGCGGTCTTGCCGTAGCTGTGGGCGACGTTGTGGATGCAGTATTTGTAGATCTGCAGGGCGTCCGCCATTTTCACCAGCGGGCCGAATTTCATGCCCAGCTCATGCTGGCTCTGGCCCACCTCGTGGTGGTGCTTCTCGACCACCACACCCATTTCGCCCATGGTGGACAGCATCTCGGCCCGCAGGTCACTTTCGCTGTCAACCGGAGGGACGGGAAAATAACCGCCCTTCACCATGGGACGGTGGCCCATGTTGCCTTCCGGATAATCCTTCAGGCTGGCCTGCGGGCCTTCCTGGCTGTCGAGTTGGTAGGTGCCGTAGTTGCCGCCGGTCCCGAAGCGCACGCTGTCAAACACGAAGAACTCGGCTTCAGGGCCAAAGAACGCCGTGTCACCGACACCCGACGCCTTCAGGTACGCCTCGGCCTTCTTCGCAGTGCTGCGCGGGTCGCGATTGTATGGTTGGCCAGTGGACGGCTCGACGATGTCGCAGAACAGGATCAGGCTGGGCTTGGCGGAGAATGGGTCCATCACCGCGGTATCAGCGTCCGGCATCAGGATCATGTCGGACTCGTTGATCGCCTTCCAGCCGGCAATCGAAGAGCCGTCAAACATGATGCCATCGCGGAAAGTATCTTCCTCGATGGTGGTGACGTGCTGTGCCGTATGCTGCCACTTGCCGCGAGGATCGGTGAACCGCAGATCCACGTACTCCACGGAATGCTCGGTCAGCATTTCCATCACCTTGCCAACGCCCTCGCTGGCGCCCGAAGGCCTTCTAGCCATCTATAAGTTCCCCGTCCCGGTTCTCGGTTGGCGCGCCAGCTGCCCACATCGCGGCTGGCGCAGACTGAAGGGGCGCACCATGCGGCCCCCTCGCGAAGCGGCCCATCTACTCATTTCCGCCACAGGCCGAAAGCGGGTTCTGTCGTTACCTGCCGCGCTAGATTGCGTCCTCACCGCGTTCGCCCGTGCGGATGCGAATGACATCCTCGACGGAAGAAATGAAGATTTTGCCATCGCCGATACGCCCGGTGCGGGCAGAGTTGACAATTGCCTCCACCGCTCGCTCCAGGACGGCATCTTCGCACACGACCTCGATCTTCACCTTGGGAAGGAAATCCACCACGTACTCGGCGCCGCGGTATAACTCGGTGTGGCCCTTCTGACGGCCGAACCCTTTCGCCTCCACCACGGTGATGCCTTGCAGGCCGACCTCGTGCAGCGCTTCTTTCACCTCGTCCAGTTTGAACGGCTTGATGACAGCCTCGATCTTCTTCATGCGCGTCCAATTCCCGGGCGTCGCCCGGCCTCCTTCGTGTGGCTGCCCGGCTCGCTCGTGGGACGGAACGGCAGCGCCACAGGTTTGCACGCAGCGTGCCAAGCGGCAATCCGAGCGTCCCATGCAAGCTAAAGCCGTTGCGCTTATGCCCTAGGCGAAATTGCCACACAATTGCTCATCATTTAGGCAAGCGGTCACGGGTCGCCGTCCAGCCGTTGAAGCGGCGATCGACGGATTCCATACTGAGCACGCAAGCAAGCGGTGAGCCTTCCTGTGAAACATGCCAACACGCTGCTCTCTGGCATCGGTACCACAATTTTCACCGTCATGTCGGCGCTCGCGCTTGAGCATGATTCGATCAACCTGGGACAGGGGTTCCCCGACACGGAAGGCCCTGCCGATGTGGTGCAGGCGGCGGCTGATGCCCTGAAGGACCACCGCAACCAGTACCCGCCGATGCCGGGCCTGCCGGAGCTGCGCCAGGCGGTGGCAGCCGCCAATCGTCGGTTCTACGGGCTGCAGGTCGATTGGGCGCGCGAGGTGGTGGTGACCTCCGGCGCAACAGAGGCGATCACCGCCTGCCTGATGGCGGTGGTGAACCCGGGCGACGAGGTGGTTCTGATCGAGCCGCTCTACGACACCTATGCTCCCGTGGTGCGGCTGCTGGGTGCGGTGCCACGGTTCGTGCGGCTGCAACCGCCGGATTGGTCGTTGCCCCGCGCGGCGCTCGCCGATGCCTTCGGTCCGGCCACCAAGGCGATCCTGCTGAACTCGCCGATGAACCCCTGCGGGAAAGTGTTCACCGAGGAGGAATTGGGCTTCATCGCCGAACTGGTGCTGCGGCATGACGCCTACGCGATCTGCGACGAGGTCTATGAACACCTGACGTTCGACGGAGCGCGCCACATCCCGCTCATGACTATGCCGGGCATGCGCGAGCGCACCATGCGGATCGGCAGCGCGGGCAAGACGTTTTCTTTGACCGGTTGGAAGGTCGGCTATGTCACGGCAGCGCCGACGATTGCGACCAATGTGGCGAAGGCACATCAGAACCTGACCTTCACCACGGCGCCAAACCTGCAGCGCGCGGTGGCGGTCGGCCTGGCCAAAGACGACGCGTATTTCGCTTCGCTGTCGAGCACGTTGCAGGCCAAGCGCGACCGCCTGGCGGCAGGGCTGGCCAGCCTGGGGCTGACGGTGTTGCCGACCAGGGGCAGCTATTTCATCTCTACCGACTTTCGGCCGCTGGGCTTCAACGGCGATGATGTGGCGTTCTGCCGCCACATCACCGAATCCGCCAAAGTGACCGCCATTCCCGTCTCGGCGTTCTACGATGCGCCGGACGCACCCAGCCATTACGCCCGCTTCGCCTTCTGCAAGCGGGACGAAGTGCTCGATGAAGCAGTGTCTCGACTGCGGAAGCTCTTCGTCGCCGGGCCAGCGCGCTGACTGCGTCGCCTCGCCCGGAGATTCGCAATTCACTGCGCCTCTCCCAAGTGCCGGAACCGGCCAACCGAGAGGGATAGTCGCTTCGATCGAACGGTGGCACGGTGGAGCGACCAACAGGAGACGAGAATGCCCGACGCGATGACCAGACTGGACCGGCTGGGAAAGCGGGCATGACCGACGGCAGCGAGTTCATCCAACGCGCGCGCGAGCTGGCGCCGATGCTGGTCGAGGCCGGCGACGAGATCGAGCGCCGCCGGGAGTTGCCGGAGCAGGTGGTGAAGGCGCTGATCGACGGCGGCTTCTTCCGCATGTTGCAGCCAGGGTTCCTCGGCGGCGCGGAGTTGCGGCCGGTGCTGCTCACGCAGGTGACCGAAGCATTCGCCGAAGCCAACGCCTCGGTCGCGTGGTGCGTGGGCCAGAACAATGGCTGTTCCATGACCGCGGCCTATCTGGATCGCGACGTGGCATGCGAGATATTCGGGCCGCCCACCGGCATCCTGGCCTGGGGGCCGCCAGGAGCGCCGTACGAGGCGCAGCCGGTGGACGGAGGCTATCGCATCAGCGGCAAGTGGCGTTTCGCCAGCGGCTGTGCACATGCGAAGTGGCTCGGAGCGCATATGCCGGTCGCTGGCACGGGCAAGGTGCGCACGATGCTGTTCCCCAAGGCCAGCGTGCAGGTGAACGACATCTGGCACACGGTCGGTCTGCGCGGGACGGCCAGCAACGAATACGTCATCAAGGACCTGTTCGTGCCGCAGCGCTTCAGCTCCTCGCGCGACGATCCCTCGGAGCGGCGCGAGGATGGCTTGCTGTATCGGTTCACCAGCAACCAGCTGTATTCCTGTGGGTTCGCCGGCGTGGGGCTGGGCATCGCGCGCGGCACGATCAAGGATTTTCTAGACCTGCCGGCGAACAAAGTGTCGCGCGGCGCGATGAAGCCGATGCGCGAGAACAATGTGGTGCAATCGCAGCTTGCGCAGTGCGAGGCACGCTGGCGATCGGCGCGCGCCTTCCTGCATACGACCTGGGAAACCGCCTGGCGGCATGTCGAGGCGACGGGGCAGCAAACGGCCGAAGATCGCGCGATGATCCGGCTAGCCTCGACCTGGGCGATCCAGCAGTCGCGCGAGATCGTCAACACGCTGTATCATGCCACAGGATCGATGGCCGTGTTCGAGGAGCAGCCGTTCGAGCAGCGTCTGCGCGACATCCACACGGTGGCGCAGCAGTCGCAGGGGCGGCAGCTGCACTACGAGTCGGTCGGCCAAATCCTGTTCGGCATGGAGCCGGAAAACGCGTTCTGACGGAGGGAGATGCAATGCCTGCGACGTCACTCAACCACTACACGATCCTGGCGCGGGATCTGGAAGCAACCAAGGATTTTTACACCGATATCGTCGGGCTGAAGGTCGGCGATCGTCCGCCACTGAATTTCCCCGGCTACTGGCTGTATTGCGGCGACGTACCGACGGTGCACCTGATCGGGCACCGGCCCGAGGTTGATTCGATCCCGGACAGCGCAAGCGATCCGGCAAAGACCGGACGGCTCGACCACATCGCCTTCGCCTGCGCCGGCTTGAAGGATATGAAAGCCACGCTGGAGAAGAACAGTATCAAGTATGACGAACGTGTACTGCCGCGGCTGAACATGACGCAGTTGTTCTACTACGATCCGGACGGCATCGCGGTGGAGTGCAACTTCGACGCGGCCGAGACGCCGGCGCGCTGAGCGCTCACAGAATCCCAGGCAGGTCCAGGCCGTTCTGGAGCGCGCAATCGAGCGCAATGTCGTAGCCGGCATCGGCGTGTCGCATCACGCCGGTGGCCGGGTCGTTCCAAAGTACACGCTCGATGCGCCGCGCCGCCGCCGCGGAACCATCACAGACGATGACCATGCCGGCGTGCTGCGAGTAGCCGATGCCAACACCGCCGCCATGATGCAGGGACACCCAGGTGGCGCCTGACGCACAGTTCAGCAGTGCGTTCAGCATCGGCCAGTCCGACACCGCATCCGAACCGTCGCGCATCGCCTCGGTCTCGCGGTTGGGCGAGGCGACCGAGCCGGCGTCGAGGTGGTCGCGTCCGATGACGATAGGCGCCTTCAGCTCGCCGCTTGCGACCATGCTGTTGAACGCCAGGCCCAGCCGGTGGCGATCGCCCAGGCCGACCCAGCAGATGCGCGCCGGCAGTCCCTGAAAGCGAATGCGCGAGCGCGCCATGTCGAGCCACCGATGCAAGTGGGTGTGACTGGGCAACAGCTCCTTCACCTTCGCATCGGTGCGGTAGATGTCTTCCGGGTCGCCTGACAGCGCGGCCCAGCGAAACGGGCCGATCCCGCGGCAGAACAGCGGCCGGATGTAGGCGGGCACGAAGCCTGGAAAGTCAAATGCATCGGCAACGCCCGCATCCTTGGCCACCTGGCGGATGTTGTTGCCGTAGTCGACGGTAGGCACACCCATTCGGTGGAAGGCGAGCATGGCAGTGACGTGCTCGGCGATCGACTGGCGAGCGGCAGCGGCGACCTCGGCAGGCGCTGTTTCGCGACGGCGTTCCCACTCGCCGGTGTTCCAGCCTTTCGGCAGGTACCCGTTTGCCGGATCATGCGACGAGGTCTGGTCCGTCACTACATCAGGGCGCACGCCGCGCCGCAGCAGCTCCGGCAGAATTTCGGCTGCATTGCCAAGCAACGCGACCGAGGTCGGCTTTCGGTCGCCGCAGGAGCGCTCGATGACCGCCAGCGCTTCGTCCAGCGTGCTCGCCTTCATATCGAGATATCCGGTCTGCAGGCGCATCTCGATCCGGCTGGGCTGGCATTCGATCGCCAGCAGCGACGCACCCGCCATCGTTGCTGCCAATGGTTGCGCGCCACCCATACCGCCAAGACCAGCGGTCAGGATCCAGCGCCCTGCCAAATTGCCCCCAAAGTGCTGGCGGCCGATCTCGACGAAGGTCTCATACGTGCCCTGGATGATCCCCTGGCTGCCGATGTAGATCCATGAACCCGCCGTCATCTGGCCGAACATCATCAGTCCCTTGCGGTCGAGTTCGTTAAAGTGTTCCCATGTGGCCCAGTGCGGCACCAGGTTGGAATTGGCGATCAGCACGCGCGGCGCGTCTTCATGCGTGCGGAACACGCCAACCGGCTTGCCGGACTGGATCAACAAGGTCTGGTCCGCTTCCAGCCGTCGCAGCGTTGCAACAATACGATCGTAGCTGTCCCAGTCCCGCGCCGCGCGGCCCATGCCACCATAGACGATGAGTTCGCCCGGCCGTTCAGCCACCTCGGGATCGAGGTTGTTCATCAGCATGCGCATTGGTGCTTCGGTCAGCCACGACTTTGCCGTGAGCTCCGCGCCGCGGGGTGACCGGATGGTCCTTACATTACTGATCTGCGGCATCGCGACCTCCGATCCCCGGCAATGATACGGTTGGACATAATCCCGATCGCACCAGCGCTATCGCCTTGGCAATATCGGTGGCCATCTCGCGGTCCTCATCCAGGTGCGGAATTTGTTCACGTATCAGACTACGAACGGCTTCGAGTGGCGGGCTGGATGTGAGCGGGGCGTGAAAGTCGCAGCCTTGCGCCGCGGCCAGAAGTTCGATGCCAAGGATGGCCGCGACGTTGTCGGCCATCGGCAGCAGCCGGCGTGCGGCATGCGCCGACATCGACACATGGTCTTCCTGATTGGCAGAAGTCGGGATGGAATCGATGCTCGCCGGCGCCGCT
>JBKPSV010000288.1:0-25041 GCA_046735215.1 Pseudomonadota bacterium
CGCCAACGAGACATTACGGCAGGAGCGAGATGCCGCCCTGGCAGAGCTGCGAGGAAGTTTCGAGCGGGTAGCAGTCGCCGACGTAGTAAGCATTAAAGCTGAGAACGAGGAACTCCGTGCGGCACAGGCGGCTGGACTCGAAGTGTTGCAGGCCATGGCAGCCTCGCCGGGCGACTCACAGCCGGTATTCGATCTGATCGCGCAGCAGGCTGCGAAGCTGTGCGAAGCTTCGATTGCCATGGTCGGCATGGTCGACGGAGCGATGGTGCACCTCGTCACTCAGTCCGGTTTCGACGACGCCTACACGGCGGTTTTTGCCAGCCAGTTCCCACGACCGCCCAGCCCCGATTTTGCCATGGGCCGCGCAATCCTGAGCGGTCGCGTTGAAGTAATAGAAGACACCGGCACAGCGGATAGAAATGGCTTCAGACCGCCACCTGGGCCAGGTTCAGCGCTGGCAGTGCCTTTGATGCGAAATGGTGCGCGCCTCGGGGTGATCGCCGTCGGTCGCAGGGTGACAGGACCATTCCCAAGAAATCAGATCACGCTGTTGCGGACGTTCGCAGAACAGGCGGTGATCGCGATCACCAGCGCCGAAACCTATCGGGAACTGCAGGCGCAAACCACGGCACTGGCACAGCGCAACAACGAGTATGGCGAGCGCATAGAACATCAGTCCGCTACCATTGACGTGCTGAAAGCCATGGCGGCGTCGCCGGGCGACGCGCAACCGGTGTTCGATCTGATTACTCGGCGCGCAGGAGATCTGTGTAACGCTCCATCCGTCGTACTCTTCGAATATGACGGCGAGTTCGTGTATCTCCGCTCTGAATGCGGCACTGCATCAGGCTCCGGGCGAGATGCGCTGGAAGCCTACAAGCGCCTGTTTCCTATGACTCCAACGCGCGCATCGATATCCTGTCGCGCTATCCTGGATCGGGCGATCATCCACATCCGAGACATGAAAAACGAACCTGGCTTGTTGGAGGTGGTCCGGGATTTACGTCACAGCTCGAACTTGGTCGTTCCGCTCATGCGCGGCGATGCTGCAATCGGCGCTGTTTCGCTCTCCAGCTGGGAGGTGGGAGGGTTTTCCCAAAGCCAGCTTGAATTGATGAAGACCTTTGCCGAACAGGCAGTGATCGCCATCACCAGCGCCGAGACCTACCGCGCACTTCAGATACGCACCAGTGATCTTGAGGAGTCACTGAAATACCAAACCGCAACCAGCGACGTACTGAGCGTCATCAGCCGATCGGCATTCGACCTACAGCCGGTTCTGGAATCGTTGGTCACCACCGCTGCAAACCTCTGCGATGCGGAAATGGCGGCGATCATCCGCTGCGAGGGCTCCCTGTTCCGACTGATGGCCAGTCGCGGGTTTCCAGCTGAGTTCATCGCCGACCGATACGCTCGCGGCCCGATGCAGGCCCGCGCTGCCACCGTAACCGGTCGGGCCGCACGGGAACGCCGCGTCATCCATATCCATGACGTGGCGGCCGAACCCAACTATCCGGAAGACTCGATCGCCATTGGCAAGCAACGGTCATCGCTGGGCGTGCCTCTGTTGCGCGAGGGCGACGTCGTCGGCGTCATCCTACTTTCTCGTCAGCGCGTGGAGCCATTCACCGATCGACAGATCGATCTGGTGAGAACGTTTGCCGATCAGGCTGTCATCGCGATGGAGAATGCGCGCCTCCTTGATGAGCTGCATCAGCGCAGCACTGACTTGCAGGAGTCGCTCGACTATCAGACCGCTATAAGCGACGTGTTGCGCGTCATCAGCAGCTCGACGTTCAACCTTCAACCTGTCTTTGGAACTGTTGCGGCAACCGCTGTGCGGCTCTGCCACGCCCATCAGGCCGGCATCTATTTGCGTCACGACGGCGAATACCGCTGGGCCGGTGGTTTTTCACAGCTGCCGGACTACGAAAAGATCGAGCGCGAGGTCAGAATCGAGCCAGGCAACGGCACACTGGTCGGCCGAGTGGCATTGGAAGGCCGCGCAGTGCAGATTCTCGACGCCTGGACCGACCCGCTTTACGCGGCCAAGGAAGATGCGCGGATCGGCGCCATCCACACCTTGCTGGGCGTCCCGCTGTTACGTGACGGACAGACGGTGGGGGTGATCGGCATTGGGCGCCAAAGAGTAGAACCCTTCAGCGAGAGGCAGATCGAGCTCGTCAGCACCTTTGCCGACCAGGCGGTGATCGCCATCGAGAATGCCCGGCTACTCGGCGAGTTGCGCGAGGCGCTGGAGCAGCAGACTGCAACGGCTGAGATACTTCAGGTCATCAACGCTTCGCCGGGCAATCTCGCACCGGTCTTCGACGCAGTCCTGGAAAAGGCGCTGCGACTTTCCAATTCCACCTTCGGCATCCTCTGCACCTATGATGGCGAGTTTTTCAACAGCGTCGCCATGCAGGGCACCGAACCGGCCCTGACGCAATTCCTGCAGGCCCCCCTGCGACCGAGGACCGGGGGGACGCTCGACCGCATCGTGCAGGGTGAGGATGTGGTGCAGGTCGCGGACATTACCGATGACGATGCCTACCGGTCCGATAGTCCGAGCCGCAAGGCGCTTGCCGATCTCGGAGGAGGACGGACGCAGCTGCTGGTGGCGCTCCGCAGCGATGAAAAACTGTTGGGCACATTCGTCATCTTCCGCCAGGAGGTACGTCCGTTCTCCACCGAGCAAGTTGCACTGCTGAAGAGCTTCGCTGCCCAGGCGGTCATCGCGATGGAAAACGCGCGCCTGCTGACCGAGCAGCGCGAAGCGCTGGAGCAGCAGACCGCCGTTGCCGATGTATTGCAGGTCATCAACGCATCACCTGGTGATCTAGGGCCGGTCTTCGATGTGATTCTCGAAAAGGCGGTCAGCCTTTGTGAGGCGTCGCTCGGCGTATTGCACCGGTATGCTGGCGGGGTAATGCTGCCGCTCGCCGCAAGAGGTCCATCCGGCATGACGGATTCTGTGCTGCAGACCCCGCTCAATGTGGACCCGGGCACTGCGGTCGAGCGCCTGCTGCACGGCGAGGAAGTTGTCCACATCGCAGACGTCACAGACACCGACGCATACCGCGCCGGCATTCCCTCACGTCTCAAGCTTGTTGAAATGACGGGGGCACGCACTGCTCTTTGGCTGGCCTTGCGCAAGGATGCCTCGTTCATCGGCACGCTGGTCATCTATCGCACCGAGGTGCGCCCATTCTCTGCCAAGGAGATCGCCCTGGTAGAAAACTTCGCCGCCCAGGCGGTGATCGCGATGGAGAATGCGCGACTGCTCGATGAATTGCATGCACGCACCGCGGAACTGGCCAGGCGCAACAGCCAGTATGGCGAGCGAATTGAGCATCAGTCTGCCACGATCGACGTACTCAAAGCGATGTCGAACTCACCGGATGATACGCAGCCGGTATTCGACTTGATTACCCGCCACGCGCAGGAACTCTGCAACAGCAAGGCGGCGGGAATTGCCGAATATGACGGTGAATTGGTTCATCTACGATCGATATACGGCGCCACAGACATAGCGGGTGCGGACGATTACACGCGGGCCTTTCCGCTCCGCCCCACTCGCGGTATGATCGTAGGCAGAGCCATTCTCGACAAGCGACCGATTCACATTCGTGACCTGCAGGCTGAGCAGGATTTACTGCCGGTAGTGCGCGCGCTTGGAATTAGGTCGACTCTCGCAATTCCTCTGCTCCGAGACGGGGCTGCAATTGGTGCATTTGTCATCAACTCCCTGGAACCAGGCGGCTTCACAGACAGCCAGGTCTCACTGGTGCAGACCTTCGCCGAGCAGGCTGTCATCGCCATGACCAGCGTCACCAACTTTCGTGCACTGCGCGAGCGAACCGCTGAGCTGACTCGCTCGGTGAGCGAGCTTCAGGCACTTGAAGAAGTACTGCGAGCCGTCAACTCCTCGCTCGACCTCGACACCGTGCTCGCGACGATCATCAGCCGGGCGGTACAGCTCTCGGATGCGGATGAAGGCACAATCTACGAATTCGATGATGCGCAGGGCGTTTTCGTGCCAAAGTCCGGTTATGGCATGAGCACAGATTGGCTCGGACAATTACGCGACCGGCGCATTCGCCTCGGCGAAACCGCGCTCGGCCGCAGCGCCGCCGCGCGGGCACCCCTGCACATCCCGGATCTGGCGGAAGAGCCGGACGACGGGTCGAAGCATGAACTCATGGCACGCGGCGTGCGCGCACTACTCGCGGTGCCGCTGCTGCGGGAAGACAAGGTCATCGGCGGCCTGGTGATCCGTCGCCATACGGCGGGTGGCTTCGGCCCCTCGACCGCCACGCTGCTCCAGACTTTTGCCGGCCAATCCGTGGTGGCGATCGAGAACGCGCGCCTGTTCAGCGATGCTGAACGTGAACGTGCCGCCGCGGAAACCGCACTCGCAGACCTGCGCCGCGCCCAGGACCGGCTGGTGCAGTCGGAAAAGATGGCCTCGCTCGGCCAGCTCACCGCCGGAATTGCGCACGAGATCAAGAACCCGCTGAACTTTGTCAACAACTTTGCCGAACTCTCCGTCGATCTGTTGGACGAGCTGCACGATGCGGTCGCGAACAATCTGGTAGCCGAGACTGAGGAAATCGCCACGCTACTCAAGAGCAACCTTGCCAGGATTGCCGAGCACGGCAGGCGCGCCGACAGCATCGTGAAGAATATGCTGCTCCATTCGCGTTCCGGGCCAAGCGAACACCGCCTGATCGACCTGAACATCGTGGTCGAGGACGCGCTGAACCTTGCCTATCACGGCGCGCGGGCAGAGACGCCAGGGTTCAATATCACAGTTGAGCGCCAGCTGGATCCAGCCGCGGGCAGGATCGAGATGTTTCCGCAGGACTTCACCCGCGTCATGCTTAACCTGATCGCCAATGGATTTTATGCCGCGCGACAGCGCGCCAGTCGGAACGGGATCGACACGTTCGAGCCGACGCTGACGCTGACGACGCGTGATCGAGGCGATCAGGTGGAAGTCCGCGTGCGCGACAACGGCACCGGTATCCCGGCCGACGTGCGGGATAAGATCTTCGAACCTTTCTTTACCACCAAACCCGCCGGCGAGGGCACCGGGCTCGGTTTGTCGCTCAGCTATGATATCGTGGTGAAGCAGCACGGGGGACAACTCACCGTGGACAGTCGTTCGAATGAATTTACCGAATTTCGTGTTGTTCTTCCCCGCCGGCTGGCGACGAATGAAGGAGCCCGCACATGACCGTCCGGGTGCTGGTGGTGGATGACGAGCCCGATGTGGAAGCACTCTTTCGGCAGCAGTTCCGCCGCGAGGTGCGCCAGGGTCTTTATTTGCTGGACTTCGCGCTGTCGGGTGAGGCGGCGCTGGATAAGTTGGATGGATGCATCGGCGAGCAGATCATTCTTCTAGTCTCTGACATCAACATGCCGGGGATGAACGGGCTAGACCTGATCCCGAAGGTTAAGGCGCGCCGCCCTGACCTCCCTGTGTTCATGATCTCGGCCTACGGCGATCCCGAACGGGTTCAGACGGCAATAGAACGCGGCGCCAGCAAGTTCCTCACCAAGCCGGTGGACTTCCCGCAACTGAAGCAGGACGTTTCGCGCGTCGTCGCCGACGCCACGGCCGGCGGATGACTGCGCATATTCTTGTCGTTGATGACGAACCTGATCTGGAACTGCTGATACTCCAGCGCTTCCGGCGGCAGATCCGTGACAGCGAACTCAAATTCACCTTCGCCGATGACGGCGTGAATGCGCTGGCCAAACTCGATGCAGACCCCGACATCGACATGCTGCTGTGCGATATCAACATGCCGCGTATGGATGGGCTTACTCTGCTGGGCCGACTACAGGAACGCGAAGGCCATCTGGCTACGGTGATCGTCTCGGCCTATGGCGACATGGCGAACATTCGCACCGCGATGAACCGCGGTGCTTTCGACTTCGTGACCAAGCCGATTGATTTTACCGACCTGGAGACCACGATTGCAAAGACGCTACGCAATCTGGAAATTACCCGCGGCTATCAGCGGCGCCAGCAGGAGGCGGAACGGGCGCGCGCGCAGCTTTCGCGGTATTTCTCACCGACCCTTGTGAACCTTCTGGCCGATGATGCGGGGCACGTCAAACTGGACGCGCAATGGCGTGACATCACGTCCATGTTCACCGATATCGCCGGCTTCACCTCACTGGTTGAAGGATTGCCGGCCGACACCATCGGGCCTTTGGTAAATGAATATCTCGTCGGTATGACCGATATCGTGTTCGATCATGGCGGCACGCTGACGAACATAGTCGGCGATGCACTCATCGCCATGTTCGGCGCACCGACCGACCAGCAGGATCACGCGGCCCGCGCCGTCGGTTGCGCACTTGCATTGCACCATTATGCCGAGGCGTTCCGCGTGCGTTGGCAGGACAAGGGTGTGGGTGTCGGTGTGACGCGGATCGGTATAAACTCAGGGCCCGCTCTGGTCGGCAACTTCGGTGGTGGGCGGTTTTTCGACTACACGGCCTATGGTGACACCCTCAGCATAGCTGCGCGGCTGGAGACGGCGAACAAGCAGCTTGGTACGTGCATTTGTGTCAGCGACAGCGTCGTGCAGCGGATAACCGGATTCCGCGGGCGACCCGTGGGTTACGTGACGCTCCGTGGTCGCCGTGAAGCATTGATCGCGCACGAGCCGCTGACGGATGAGCGACATGCCGATCCACTGACATCCGAGTATTGCGCAGCCTATGCCAAAGCCGAGGCGTGCGACGCCACCGCGCTCTCGGCCTTCGCCGCACTGCTCGGCCGCGATAGCAACGATGGGCTGGTGACCTTCCATCTGAGGCGGCTGCTCGCAGGTGCCACCGGCGTTGCCGTGTCGCTGGACTGACGTGCGGTTCCGTCAGTGGTCGAAATGCAGGTGCACATTGATCTGGTCGTCGCGTTCGCTGGCGCGTATCCGGTCCGCATAGCTCCTGATCAGAAAACCGGCGAGCCGCCGATGGCCCTCCTCCAGTTCGATGATCTCCTCATGGCTCGGCTGCCGCTCAGGGAACTCCAGAGCGTTACCTTTATAGCTGATCACCACGTCGATCACGAACTCATCAAAGCCGATTTCCAGCCTGATCGCTCCTCCCGAATCGCACAGGTCGACGATTGAATCGACGGTCTGCTGCACGGCGAACTCGATCCGGCTGATCACGTCACGCCGTGCGCCCCAGATGCCGGCGTTACGCTCGATGAAGTTGGTGATCTCCATAGCATCTGGGCTGGTCGGATCTACGATGATCTCTACCTTTCGGCGAATACCGATACGGAATATTGAATTGAGTAGCAGGGTAACCAGCGTCGCCAAAACCAGCGGTGACGTCACCAGCGGCTGCGCCCAGTTCGGCGCGTTTGCGAATGCCCCCGGGTTCACCGTCACGGCGTAGAACGACAGGACCCCCATTCCCACCACCAGCGTGCGGCGACCGTCGAGGACGCGGCTGGAAATGATCTGCACGCCGCTGATCATGATGAAGACTGCCGTGAAGATCATTGCCGCTGCCATCACCGGCCGCGGCATGATCGCGAATGCGCCGATCAGCATCGGCTGCAGCGCCACGACCGCAAGCATCAGCGCGATAGCGAAACCAATCACGCGGCTCGCGACCCCAGTTGCGGCTACCAGTCCAACGTTCGCGCTGGAGACGGTGAGCCCATACGTACCAAGCAGTCCCGCTACGATTGCCGCGATTCCGTCACCCAGGATGCCGCGCCCGATCGAGTTCATGTCGGGCCGAACCCATTCGGCGTCGGTCAGGCGCTGATACGTTGTCAGCACCGCCGTCGAGTTCATTGCGGCAGCCAGGCCGGTGACCGCGAAAGGCACGACCAGCGACCACTCGAATCTCCAGGTGACATCGGACAGATGGGGGACGACGAACAGCGGACGATCCCGCAGGCTGCCGAGATCATGCAATGTCAGAAGCCCAACGAAACCGGAGACAAAATATCCGCTGACCATTCCGATCAAAATGCAGAACAGCCGCAGGCGTCCTCTGTTCCAGATGTTGAGGCCTGCCATGACCGCGAGCGCGCACCCGCAAACGATTTCGTCGCGACCCGCGAGTGCGCCGGACGGACTGTCCTGCAGCAGGACTCTCAGCGCGGCCAGGGCGATGATATTGCCGACCAGGAATATCACCAGACCAGCCGATTCGGGCGGGATGAAGGGACGCAAACGCGACCACGCCCGCGACAGAATGATCTCGACCAAGCCAGCAAAGATGGTCATGCCCCATACCAGCGGCAAACCGCCTACCTTCACTGCCTGCAAAGACGGCGCGAGATATACGCCGGTGAATATTGCCGGCGCCAACATGCGACTGCCGATCGGGCCTGCTGGCAGCGCCTGCAGCAATACCGCCACTGCCAGTACCAGAAACCCCAACTGCAGGACATTGCTCAGCTGATCGGCAGACAACGTAGCCTCACGCGCGATGATCAGCGGATAGACCATGAAGATCGCGCAGACGCCGACGTGCTGGGCAGCGCTCACCCACGTGACCACGGCCGGCGGTCGCTCCTCCAGGCCGTAGCTCAGCGCCGCCGGCTTCCTTTTCTCATTACGAGCTGCACCTGTCGTGAGCAAACCGCCGATCCTGGCGCGCAAACTATCCAGGTAGCCGATCGGAGCCATCTTCCCGGGCATCGTGTCGTTTCCCGCGGCTGCGGTGCCGTTACGGCGATAGTCGCGCGTGACCTCAACCAGCGGCAAGTAAACCTGCAGTGTCAGGCGATAGGTGAACACCACTCGGCGGCCGAGGCACCGAGATTGTCAGCAGGCAAAGGATGCGCTCTCAGATTTACTTGATCCAGATCAATGACGGCGCTCGAGACCCCGTCGCCAATACGCACCCTGAAGAAGTGCCCTGAAACCGAGGACCCCGACCAGAGTACGGAGAGTGGTCTTCCATCCGGGCTTCAGACGTGCCTGCTGAACCAAGACCAACGGGAGGTAACAATGCACGCAATGGACGTGATGACACCGGCCGTGATCTCGGTCGATCCGAACATGACGGTGCAGGAACTGGCAAAGCTAATGTCGGAGCGAGGCATAAGTGGCGCGCCGGTGATCGACAGCGGCGGTCATATGGTCGGCATCGTCAGCGAGGGGGATCTGCTGCACCGCGCCGAACTGGGCACAGAACGGCACGAGGTACGTCGGTCCTCGTGGTGGTTGGAACAGTTCGCCTCGGGTCTCGCGCGGGACTACGTCAAGTCGCATGGCCGGATGGTGAAGGACATCATGACGCGCGATGTCATCGCCGTCGCCGAAGACACCGAGCTTGCCGATGTCGCGAAGCTGCTCGAGACCAGGCGGATCAAGCGCGTACCGGTGATACGCGACGGCAAGGTCGTCGGCATCGTCAGCCGCGCCAATCTGGTGCGAGCGTTAGGCGCCCTTTCCGCCCCGCCCGCGTCCGGCACGGTCGAGGATGACCGGGCCATCCGACAGCGGCTGCTAGCCGAGCTCCGTCAACAGCAATGGGCAGCCAGGGTCTGGCCACAGGACATCATCGTCCGCAGCGGGGTGGTGCATCTCTGGTTCGGCTCCGATGAGTCAGAGGAAAGGCGGCAGGCGATGCGTGTCGCGGCGGAGAACATTTCTGGCGTGCAGCGCACCGAGATGCACGTCGTGCCGGTGCCGCTGATGCCACCGTTCTGACCGGACGGCTTCCCAAAAGTCAGTGGCCGACCGGTCCCGCCAATGCCGCGGCAAGCCGGCGGAGTCCCGCCCACTGCTGGGCGAAATAGGACCCGCTGGCCAGCGTCTCCTCGCCGGTTGGATCGCCCGTTGCCGCATAATCGCGACCGAAATCTGCGGTGCCGAACAGCATATCCCACCAAGGCAGCACGGCACCGTAATTGCAGCTTCGCTGACCGGCGGCCAGCAACCCATGATGTGCCCGATGAAACCGCGGCGAGATCAGCAGCCGCTCGCCGATCGCTCCGAACCGGACCCGCGCGTTGGCATGCGACAGGCTCTCCAGGAACCGTAACACCAAAACCAGTAGCGGAAATTGCAAGGGCGGCACACCGATCGCCAGCGCAATAACACCAAACCACAGCGCCGCAATCAGATCATCCAGCACGTGATTGCGGTCATCCGACCAGAACGTCATCTGCCGTTGCGCATGATGCAGCGAGTGCAATGCCCACCACCAACGGAATATGTGCGACAGCCGGTGCCGCCAGTAGTCAGCGCAATCCAGAATGATGGCGTAGATGATGAAGGTGAGCACCGGCTGACCAAGCAGGAATGGCAGCAGCCGCTCCAGGGTCGGCGGCACAAACCCATGGTCGGCAAGCAGGCCGTTAATTGCCACCTGCGCCCGATAGAACAAGACGAAGGTGAACAGCGGCAACACGCCCACGCGGGAAATCACCGTATACAGCACGTCCACCGTCACCGCGCGCGCATCCGGCCAACGCTCGACCGGTCGCCAGCGCTCCAGCGGCATACAAATAGCGAAGGTGATCGCCACCTGCACGGCGCCATACACGGCAAACAACGTCCATCCGTAGGAAACGTCCTCCCATTGCATTATGCCAAGGCCGTAGAGCAGCGGCAGGAGCAGGTGCTCCTGCAGCCAGCCGGCGGCAAGGTCGAACGGATCACCCATCAGCGGGCAGCGACACTCACTGTCGCGCTGCCCTTGGGGCTGAGAAACAGGCCGTGCGGCGAACGGCCAACGTCGACGGTGGCGAAGTCGCCCGTCTTCGGATCGAGCACCGCCACTTTCTCGGCAAAGCGCCGGGTGATCCACAGCCTGCCGTCAGGCGCGAACGCGATGTCGTCGGGCCCGCCGGGAATTGAGTAGCTGCGGATCGGGGTCAGCGTCACGGCATCGAGCGAGGTGGTCGTGGCGCCGATGCGGTTGTTCACCCAGATGATCTTGTGGTCGGGGGACAGGAATAAATTGTGCGCACCCTTGCCGGTGTGGATGCGCGCGGTCACACGGCCATCGGCCGGGTCGACCACGGCGACATAATCGGTGCCCATGTTGGCGACCAGCACTTTGCCGTTATGCCACAGCACACCGGCCGGGGTTTTGCCGGTCTTCGCTGTCCATGCCACTGCCAGCCGGTTCAGGTCGATCGCCACCATGCTGTCGGTGCCCTGCAGGCTGACGAACACGCGCGAGGAATCCGGTGCATAGTCCAGGTGACTCGGCATCGAGCCGATTGGGAACCGCTTCAGCAGCTGCATCGACGCAGCGTCATAGACATCGACCTGGTTGCGCGCGAGACCATTCACCACCAGGAACTTGCCGTTCGGGCTGAACCCCAGTTGGTAGGGATCCGCCATTGGCATGCGCTTCTGCAGCATCGCCGTGGCAGGATCGAAGAACAGCACCTCGTTGCCCACCGTATCGCCGACCAGCAGGCTCTTGCCGTCCGGGCTAAGTGCGCAATGGTGCGGCTCGCGCAGCACCGGGACGCGGCGCACTTCCTTCAGCGAGGACATATCGATCAGGCTGATCGAGGCACCGCCTGAATTGATGATAAAGCCGAGACCGGAGGCGAAGGTTGGCAATGGGCTCAGCAGCAGCGCCAAGACGAGGCCAAAGGCACGAGCAGTTCGCATACGGCACGGCTCCGGAGATCCTGGCGCGTGCCTACGCCACCTCACCCGTATTCTTCAAGCGCGGCGCACTTGCGAACACCCCGATTGCGAAGGTGAAGAACACACAGGCGGTCGTCGCGATCAGCACGTTGTCGGTGTAGGCATGCGCCGCAAAGGCGAGGAACGCCAATCGCACGATCGCCTTGTCGGTCCGGCATAGCAGCCGCGTATGCCACACGACCCAGAGCACGAACGACGCGATCAGCAAGGCGCTACCGATCTGCCCGCCTTCGACCGACATACGCAGGTACTCGTTGTGCGCCGCCCGGGTCTGCATCAGCAGCGCGAGCCTGCTGTCCGGCCCAATGATCGCATTGCCGGCGCCAACTCCCCAGCCGAACCAGGGCGACTGCGCCACGACCTCCTGGAACGGCGGCCACAGCAGATCGCGGCCGCTCAGGTTCGTAGGCTCGCTGCTCAACAGGTTGAACAGCCGCAGCGTCGGCAGATCCTGCGCCAACACGAGCGCCAGCGGCACCACACAGGCGACCAGCAGTACTGGCAGCAAGCGGTAGTGCATGGCAAACACGCTGGAGCGCACAAAGCCCAGCGTCAGCACGGTCACCACGACCGCATAGGCAAGTGGGGCGCGCGCACCGGTCAGTATCAGGATCAGGAAGTTGGCTGCCAGCAGCAGCATCCAACGACCTCTGCCTTCTCGATACAGCTCGATAAGACAGGCGTAGATCGCGGCAAGGCTGACACCCGCAAGGAAGGCGGGATGCCCAAGCGCGGCGAGACGCTGGCCCCCGCTCTCCTGAAACAGCGGACGCAAACCGGCCACGTCGAGCACCACGCTGGCGATGACCGACAGCAATGGGATCAGGGTCGTCGCGCGGATGATCGCCTTGCCCCAGCCGGGTGACAGCCGACTGAAGGCGAAAGCGAATGGCGCAATGGAGCCCAGCAGCGAGCGCAGACTGGCCGAGGCTGTAAGATCGGGGTGCAGCCCATGCGCCAGGCCCATCAGGAACATGGCAAGGTAGGCGAGGGCGGGATTGAACAGGTCCGCGGAAAGCCCGTAGCGAACCACGCAGAGCAGCGCGAGCAGCAGCTCGGTGAACTTCACCGCGGCGATCGTCGTCTGGTAGGCATCCGGGCTGATCAGATCGCCTAGCGTCATCTCCAGGGTGGTGCCGGCGATGATCAGCCAAATCACGCACAGGGGGACGACGTGCCGAAATGCGAACACACCAAGCGCAGCGATCGCGATCGATGCCAGCGGCAGCCAGAACCACTGCGGCATCAGCACTGCGCAGATGGCGGACAGGGCGAAGGCTCCACCGACCGGCAGCAGGATCGGCAGGCTACCCTCGATCTCGATCGGCAACCGGACTGTCAGCGGCTTCGCCACGCGACCTATCGCAGCACGAAAAGCCTACCAAACTGCTGATCGCGTGCCGCGATTGCGGTGCATGAAACGACACAGCAATCTCAGGCCGGGACAGGGTGGGGAGCAGACAATGAGCGAACAGCGGGTGATGACAACGGGGCTCTGTTTCCCGGAAGGGCCGATTGCGATGCGCGACGGATCGGTCGTGCTGGTCGAGATCGAGCGTCAGACCCTGAGCCGAGTGCTGCCGGATGGTCGTGTCGAGGTCATCGCACACACCGGAGGGGGACCGAATGGTGCAGCGGTCGGCCCGGACGGCGCGTTCTACATCTGCAACAACGGCGGCTTCGCCTGGCGCCTGGAGGAAAACCTGTTCCGGCCAGCCATGGTGGCGTCTGACTACATCAGCGGCAGCATTCAGCGAGTCGATCCGCGCACCGGCGAAATCAGCGTACTTTACGACCGCTGCGGCGCGAACAAGCTGAACGGGCCAAACGACCTGGTGTTCGACACCAACGGCGGCTTCTACTTCACCGACCTCGGCAAGACCCGTGCGCGCGACCGAGACCATGGGGTGATCTACTACGCGCTCGCCGACGGCTCGAAGATTGTCGAGGTCGCCCACCCGGCATTGACGCCGAATGGCATCGGCATTTCACCGGATGGCCGCGTGCTCTATGTCGCGGAGACCGAGCCAGCCCGGCTCTGGGCGTTCGACATCACCGAGCCTGGGGTGGTGCGCAAGCAGGGCTGGCCATCACCGAACGGCGGTCGACTGGTTGCGGGCCTGCCCGGCTTTCAGCGTTTCGACAGCCTGGCCGTCGATGCTTCCGGCAACGTCTGCGTCGCCACGTTGATCAGCGGCTGCATCAGCGTGATCGCTCCTGATGGGCAACTGCTCCGGCAGATACCCATGGGTGATCCGGTCACCACCAACATCTGCTTCGGCGGCCCGAACCTACGCACTGCTTACATAACCTTGTCCGGCACCGGGCAGCTCGTGGCGATGCACTGGCCGGAGCAGGGGCTGCCTCTGGCGCACGAAGCCTGAGGCGTTACCGCCAAGCACTGCCATGAGCGCGGCGCGAATGGCGTCGCCTAGAGCAGCACAGCGACATAATTCACAGTGGACGAACCAGCCGATGGTGCTTGCGGCCAGCCGACAGCTTGAGCGCATCGTCGTGCAGGTCCGCCACCGTCACGGTCTGGCCCTCATCCTTCACCGGAACGTCGTTGATGCGCGCGCCACCGCCGCGGATCAGTCGTCGCGCCTCGCCATTGCTGCCGGCGAGGCCCGCCAGCGCGAACAGCCGGAATGCCGGAACGCCGGTAGCAAGCTCTTGGCGCGGCACCTGGACGCTGGGCAACGTGTCGGCCGCCTCGCCCTCCTCGAAGGCCAGGCGGGCGGTCTCGGCCGCTTCGGCCGCCGCCACCGCGCCGTGCGCCAGCCGAGTAGCCTCGGTCGCCAGCACCTTCTTCGCCTCGTTGATCTCGGCGTCGCGCAGCACCTCCAGCCGGGCAATCTCAGCCAACGGCAGATCGCTGAACAGGCGCAGGAAGCGCCCGACGTCCTCGTCCTCGGTGTTGCGCCAGAACTGCCAGTATTCGAACGGCGACAGGCGGTCCCCCGTCAGCCACACGGCACCCTGCGCCGACTTGCCCATCTTGGCGCCCGAGGCAGTGGCGATCAGCGGCGTTGTCAGACCGAACAGCGTCTTATTGTCAGTCCGCCGCGCCAGCTCGATCCCCGAGACGATGTTGCCCCACTGATCCGAGCCGCCGATCTGCAGGGTCACGCCAAACCGGCGGTTCAGCTCGCGGAAGTCGTAGCTCTGCAGAATCATGTAGTTGAATTCAAGAAACGTCAGCGAGTGCTCGCGCTCCAGCCGCAATCGCACAGAATCGAAGGTCAGCATGCGGTTGACGGTGAAATGCGTGCCGACATCGCGAAGCAGCGGGATGTAGCCCAGGGAGCCCAGCCAGTCGTTGTTGTTGGCGGTGAACGCGTCGGTGGGGCCGTCACCAAAACGCAGGAACGGATCGAAGCAGTGGCGGATGCCGGCCATATTGGCGGCGATCTGCGCATCGCTCAGCAGCTGGCGGGACTCATCCTTACCAGATGGGTCGCCGATCCGCGTCGTGCCGCCGCCCATCAGCACCAGGGGGCGGTGGCCGTGCCGCTGCAACAGGCGCAGGATCATGATCTGCACCAGGCTGCCGACATGCAGACTGTCGGCCGTGCAGTCGAAACCGATATAGGCGGTCACCGTGCCGGACCGCAGCGCCGCGTCCAGTCCGTCGCTGTCGGTGCACTGGAAGACGAAGCCACGTTCGGTGGCTTCGTGCAGGAAATCGCTTTGGGCCATGACGCGCCTGGGCTAGCACAGACGTCGCCTCGGGGAAATAAAGCGGAAGATGCTGCGCACCATCGGGCTGATGAGCGGGACGTCGCTGGACGGCGTCGATGCCGCCTGGCTGGAGACCGATGGTGAGCGCATCGGTGCGTTCGGACCGATCCTGACGCTGCCGTACGATGAGCGACTGCGCGGTGACCTGCGTCGCATTCTCGATCTCGCGCCAACACTGGATCGATCCGACCGGCGCCTGAAGAGCGCCGAAGCCAGACTGACAGAATACCATGTACGTGCAGTGACCGCGCTCGGGCGCGAGGCGGACATGATCGGTTTCCACGGCCAGACCATCCTGCATCAACCTGATCAGCACCGGACCTGGCAGATCGGCGACGCGACGGAACTCGCGTGGCGGACCGGAGTGCCCGTCGCCTACGATTTCCGATCAGCCGACGTTGCGGCCGGAGGCCAAGGGGCACCACTTGCGCCGGTGTACCACGCCGCGCTGGCGGCAGAACTACCGAAGCCGCTGGCCGTGCTGAACATCGGCGGGGTTGCCAATGTGACCTGGATCGGATGTCAAGGCGATCTGGTGGCATTCGACACCGGGCCGGGTAATGGCCCATTGGACGACTGGATCAGGCGTCACACCGGTCAGGCCTTCGATCGCGATGGTTCGCACGCCCGCTCTGGCCGCGCCGATCTGGCCGTGCTGAACCGGTTGCTGGCCGATCCCTATCTGTGCCGGCCAGCCCCCAAGTCCCTGGATCGATTAGACTTCGCCTCGAGCTTGGCCAGCAGCGGTCTGGAACAGCTATCTACATCCGACGGCGCCGCAACGCTGGTGGCGTTCACCGCAGCGGCCGTTGCGGCCGCACCGCTGCCGGAGCCGCCCTTGCGCTGGCTGGTTGCAGGCGGCGGTCGCCATAACCTGGCGATCATGGCAGCGCTGCGCTCTAGACTGAGTAATCCCGTCGAGCCTGTCGAAGCAGTAGGCTGGAACGGCGACGGCCTCGAGGCCCAGTGCTTCGGCTTTCTCGCCGCGCGCACGAGAGGCATGCTGCCAATCAGTTTCCCCGGTACGACAGGGGTATTAGCGCCCAGTACCGGCGGCAGAATTGCCGCCCCCTCTGCCGGAGGGAGCGCCTAGTCGGCCGCCAAGGCCATGGCGCGGCGCGCGATCGTTTGACCGCAGTAATCCTCGATCGCCTCCGCGACCCTTTCGGCGTGATCGGCGAATACATGGTCCGCGCCGTCGACTACGCGGTAGTCGACGCTGACACCTTTTTGAGTGTTGAGCTTATCGACCAATTTATGAACCGCACCCTCGGGTACCAGCTCGTCCGCGTCGCCATGCAGCATCAATCCCCCGCATGGACACGGCGCCAGGAAGCCAAAATCGTAGTGATTCGCCGGCGGAGCGACGCTGACCCAGCCCGAGATCTCTGGCCGGCGCATCAGCAACTGCATGCCGATGAATGCGCCGAACGAGTAGCCAGCAATCCACAACCCACCATGATTGGGATTGACCGCCTGCATCCAATCCAGCGCAGCCGCAGCGTCGCCAATCTCGCCAATGCCGCCGTCATAGCGACCCTGGCTCCGGCCAACTCCGCGGAAATTGAATCGCATCACCGAGCAGCCCAGCCGCTGGAACGACTGATACATCGAGTAGGTCACTCGATTGTTCATCGTCCCGCCGTGCAATGGGTGAGGATGCAGGATCAGCGCCACCGGCGCCCCTGTCTCCTTGGAATGGTGGTAGCGACCTTCCAACCGGCCGTCTGGGCCGGCAAACATGACCTCTGGCATGGCGTCCCGAAACCGCTTTCCTGTCCAATCGGGCGACGTATGAGCGGGGGCCCTCGCAGCCCTACCCAACGCCACTCAATATACCGTCAACCCCTCTCCCCCGTGCCCGATCGGGTCTCCACTCCAGATAGGAACGCATGCACCCACATTACAGTTTCGCGTGAATTCTTGACCTACGAGGTCGGAATATCTATGCCTTCGCGAAGCGGCGTTGCTGCCGCAGGGTCACTGCTTCCTCCGTATCTGATCGGCCCCCCGACTGGCCGGCCCCAGGATTGGGCTCCCAGGTCCCAGGGTCCGGACACTATAGGGTAGAGGACCTGTACATCATAACGGAAATGTCGCATGGCTTTCATGTTCTTGCGTGAGACGATCCGGACATATCGGGAACGCGACCCGGCCGCGCAGTCCAACCTGGAGGTTTTGCTGTGTTATCCGGGCGTGCATGCCGTCATGTGGCATCGGCTTTCCCACTGGTTATGGGAACATAGTTTCCGGTTGTTGGGGCGTTTTTCCTCACATATTGCCCGTTGGTTGACAGGCATCGAAATTCACCCTGCCGCTAAATTGGGCAGACGCTTTGTTATTGATCACGGGATGGGTGTGGTGATCGGGGAGACTGCGGAAGTGGGCGACGATTGCTATTTTTATCATCAGGTTACGTTGGGGGTCGCGCGCGCGAGTGGTGGCGGTAAGCGACACCCGACCGTTGGCAACAACGTGATCATTGGCGCGGGCGCCAAGGTGCTGGGGCCTATACGTATTGGTGACAACGCCCGCGTCGGTTCAAACGCAGTAGTCCTAGATAACGTATTGGATGACACCACGGTGGTCGGCATCCCCGCCCGACCGGTGGACCGCAAGGTCACCCGCGACCACAAGATCCCCGGCTTCGATCCCTATGGCATTCCATGCGACGACAGTCTGGATCCGCTCCTGCGCGACCTCGATCAAATGCACTGTGAGCTTGCCGAACTGGAAGCGCGGGTCGCGCGATTGGCCGAGGAGCAGATGCGCCAGCGGCAGGCGGCCGCGGAGTAGGGTCTTGCAGCTCTCGGCTCGGAGCCGCTACGCGGTGATGGCGATGGTAGACCTCGCCACCCGCCAGACCCTCGGCTGCGAATGCGGACCGGTCTGCCTCGCGGAGATCGCCGCCAGACAGAAGCTGAGCCAGGCCTATCTGGAGCAACTGTTCGGCAAGCTCCGACGGGCGGGGCTGGTCGGTTCGGCGCGCGGCCCGGGTGGCGGCTATCGCCTCTCGCGAGGATCCGATGCGATCGCCATTGCCGATATCATCGCCGCGGTTGACGAACCGATCCACACCACCCGATGCGAGATCGGGAGCGCGGGCTGCATCGAGGGCGGCCGCGACCAACGCCCTATCCGCTGCCAGACACACGATCTTTGGGACGAGCTTGGCCGTCAGATCCATCTGTTCCTCCAGGCCGTAACGTTGGCGGACGTGGTGGCCGGGCGGGTCCTCGGCCGCGCCGTTCCGCTCGCGGCAGAACCGAAGCTGGCGGCCGAGTAGCGGTGGTCTATCTGGACTCCAACGCCACCGAGCCCCTGCGGCCGGAAGCGCGAGAGGCGATGCTCGCGGCGCTGGCCACGACGGGAAATCCATCGTCGGTGCATGCGTCCGGTCGAGCCGCGCGCAAGCTGCTGGAAGATGCGCGGGAGTTGCTCGCAGCCAGGTTCGGCGGGGAGCCCAGCGAACTGGTGTTCACGTCAGGCGGTACCGAGGCCGATGCCCTGGCGGTGCACGCGCTGGGCGCCGGGCGGCGGGTGATCGTCGGTGCAACCGAGCACGAAGCGATCCGTGCTGCCGCGCCGACGGCGGAGATATTGCCAGTCGGCCGGGACGGAATAGCGGATCTGGAGACCCTGCGAGGCTGGCTGTCGGACGGCCCCCCGGCCTTGGTCTGCCTGATGCTGGCCAACAACGAGACCGGGACTGTTCAGCCGATTGCCGGTGTCGCCGCGCTGTGCCGGCGCTTCGGCGCGCGTCTGCATGTGGACGCCGTTCAGGCGGCGGGCCGGATGGATGTCAGCCTTGCCTCTCTCGGCGCGCACAGTCTCGCCATTTCGTCGCACAAGCTGGGCGGCCCCCCCGGCGCCGGCGCGCTGCTGCTCGATCCCGAGATTTCAAATATCGCACCCTTGATTGCGGGCGGCGGGCAGGAGCGCGGACGCCGGGGCGGTACCCCTCCCCTGCCCGCAATTGCAGGTTTTGCCGCCGCTGCCGGTGCGACCTTCCCTGATCTCGCCGCATTACGCGATACGGCGGAAGCGGCAGCGGTTGCGGCGGGGGCAGTCGCCTGCGGCGCCGGCGCGCCCCGGTTGGGCAACACCTCCTGTCTTGCGCTACGCGGCATCCGTGCGGATGCCCAGGTGATCGCGCTCGATCTCGAGGGCATTGCGGTCAGTGCGGGCGCTGCGTGCAGTTCCGGCAAGGTCGCGGCCAGCCACGTGCTGACCGCTATGGGCCTGGGAGCGCTGGCCGGCCAGGCGATCCGCGTCTCGCTGCCATGGAACGCGGCGCAAACCGACGTTGCCGCCTTCACGACCGCGTATGCGCGCATGGCGGACCGGCTGCGCATGGCGCTGGCACCGCGCGCGGCCTGAACCCACATTGGCTGCTATGACCAGCGCCCCCCCTCGCCCCAACCGTCCGGTCTATCTCGATAACCAGGCGACCACCCGCTGTGACCCCCGCGTGGTCGAAGCGATGCTGCCCTGGTTCAGCGAGCATTACGGCAACCCGCACAGCGTCGAGCACGTGATGGGCGCCGAGGCGGAAGCGGCGGTCGAGGATGCCCGCGCTCAGGTGGCAGCGCTGGTCGGCGCTGATGCAAAGGAGCTGGTGTTCACCTCCGGCGCGACCGAAAGCAACAACATTGCGATCAAGGGCGCCGCGCGCTTCGCCGGTCACGCGGATCGCCGGCGCGTCGTTACCCTAGCGACCGAGCACAAATGCGTTCTGGAGTCGGTGGCCGATCTCGCGGCCGAGGGCTTCGAACCGGTCTTTCTGCCGGTGCGGCCGGACGGGCTGCTTGACCCGGACGTTCTCCACGAGGCGCTGCAGGTGCCGACCCTGCTGGTCAGTATCATGGCAGTCAACAATGAGACCGGGGTGATACAGGACATCCCTGACCTCGCCGCCATCGCCAAGCAGGCCGGCGCGCTGTTCCACACCGATATCGCCCAGGCGACCGGCAAGGTTCCGGTTGATCTGTCCGGTTGGAGAGTGGATCTCGCTTCGATCAGCGGCCACAAGGTCTACGGGCCAAAGGGCGTAGGTGCGCTGTACGTTCGCCGCCGACCGCGGGTTCGGCTGTCTCCACTGTTCTCTGGTGGCGGCCAGGAGCGCGGCCTCCGGTCGGGAACTCTTCCGGCACCGCTCATCGTTGGTCTCGGCGAGGCCTGCCGCCTGGCACAGCAAGAGATGACCGAGGAAAGCAAGCGATTCTCAGCGCTGCGCGACCGGTTGCTGCAGGGACTGAAGGGCGCGATCCCCAATATACAGGTGAACGGCAGCGTGGCAGCACGTATCGCGGGGAATCTCAACGTGACATTCCCGGGCGCGAGCGCGGCAGAACTGATGGAGCGGGTCCCTGACCTTTGCGTTTCCACCGGATCGGCGTGCTCCTCGGCGGCGATCGAGCCCTCTTATGTGTTGCGAGCTCTCGGGCTGGACGACGATGCGGCATCGCGCACCTTGCGGATCGGGATCGGACGCTTTACCTCGCCCGCGGATGTCGATTACGCGGTAGCGGCGCTGGTGGCGGCCCATGCTGGGGCGCCGGCTCCGGGCGTCGCACAGTTTGCCAAGGCCTGAACGGAACCCAACCCCAGATGCCGAAGATGACCTTCATCGAGCGCGACGGCACGCGCCGCGAAGTGGACGCACCATTGGGACTATCGGTGCTGGAGATCGCCCACCAGCACGGGGTGGATATCGAGGGTGCCTGCGAAGGTTCGCTCGCCTGCTCCACCTGCCACGTCATCGTTGACTCCGCATGGTTCAAGAAGTTGGCCGAACCGACCGAGGACGAGGAGGACATGCTGGACCTGGCTTTCGGGCTGACCGAGACGTCGCGGCTGGGCTGCCAGATCGTCATCACCGAGGCGCTCGACGGCTTGGTGGTGAAGCTGCCCGCGGGCACCCGCAACATGCTGAACGGGTGACGGAGTGCGGATCCTCGTCGCGATGTCGGGCGGCGTGGACAGCAGCACTGTCGCTGGCCTGTTGCATGATGCTGGCCACGAAGTGGTTGGCGTCACGCTGCAGCTCTACGACCATGGCGCAGCAACGGGGAGGAAAGGTGCGTGCTGCGCCGGGCGGGACATCCATGATGCACGTCGCGTCGCTGACCACCTGGGCATTGCGCACTATGTCATCGGCGCGGAACAGCGCTTTGCCGATACGGTGATCCGCGAATTCGCCGACGGTTATGCCGCCGGCGAGACGCCGGTGCCGTGCATACGCTGCAATCAGACGGTCAAGTTTGCCGACCTGGGAGCGCTGGCGCAGGGGTTGGGCTGCGAGCGCTTGGCGACCGGCCATTACGTGCAGCGTATTGATGGTCCGGAGGGACCCGAACTGCACCGGGCGATCGACGCCGTTCGCGATCAGAGCTGGTTCCTGTTCGCCATCACCCGGATGCAACTGGGCCGGTCACTGTTCCCGCTGGGCGGCATGGCAAGCAAGCACACGGTGCGTGCGGAAGCTGAAAGATTGCAGCTGCCGGTGGCATTGAAGCCGGACAGTCAGGACATCTGCTTCGTCCCGGTAGGCAATTATGCTGAGACGGTCGTTCGGCTGCGGCCGGATAGCGGTGCCGCGGGCGACATCATTGCTCGCGACGGGCGAGTCCTCGCCCGGCATGATGGCATTGCCGGCTACACGGTCGGACAGAGCAAGCGGCTCGGCAGCGCGACGTTCGACGGTGGACAGCGGCAGACTGTGGTTGCGCTGGACCCGCGGCATCGCCGCGTCATAGTCGGACCGCGCGACACCGGTACCCGGACGGTGCAACTGCGCGACGTGAACTGGCTGCTGCCGTCGGATGAGCCGGTCGACTGCGAGGTCAAGCTGCGTGCCCGCGAGGCTCCGCAGCGCGCCACCGTCGTCGCACACGCTGATAAGACAGCGACGGTGACCTTGGCGACGCCTGCACTGCCGGCACCAGGACAGGCTTGTGTGTTTTATGGAGGCTCTCGCATCCTGGGTGGGGGCATCATACGCCGAGAACAGATTGACGTCGCAGCGAAGCCCGGGCTATCTGCCGCCCCCTTCGCGTAGGGTAAACCGACATGCACCGCAATCTGATTGCCGCAGCGCTTGCGCTGGTGATCTTCCTGCCGTCTGCGCGTGCCGGCGACTTTGGCGGCAACCAGTCCGAACTGATCCGCAGTCTGCTGCCGACCGTGGTCAACATCACCGTTCGCAAGGAGGTCGTGACCGAAGCAACATCGTCGGTGAATGCCGGCGCTACCACTGGGCAAAGTGCCGACAGCAAGACGTTCGTCGGCTCGGGGTTCGTGATTGATCCCGCTGGCGCTATCCTCACCAACTACCATGTCCTTGAGAATGCATTCGATATCTCGGTGACGCTGTTCGACGGCTCGGTGCTGCCGGGGACGATGATGTACGCGTCCCGACTGGCAGATCTGGCCGTGTTGCGCGTTCAGCCGCCTCAGCCGCTGACGCCGGTGCAATGGGGCGACAGCACCAAGCTCCAGATCGGCGAGCCGGTATTCGCTATCGGCAACCCGCTTGGGATCGGCACGTCGGTGTCGGGCGGAATCATCAGTGGCCTCAACCGCAACGTGCAAGACTCACCGTATGACGACTATATTCAGACGGATGCGGCGATCAACCACGGCAATTCCGGTGGACCCTTGTTCGACATGAAAGGTCGCGTGATCGGCGTGGATACCGCGCTGGTCTCGCCTACGGAGGCGTCGGCTGGCCTAGGTCTCGCCATCCCGTCCGACACGGCACAGTTCGTGGTGGGTCAATTGAAGACCTATGGCTGGATACGTCCGGGATGGATCGGTGTGAAGCTGCAGCAGGTCACGTCCGCTATGGCTGAAGCAATGGGCATGGGACAGGCCGAAGGCTCGGTGGTGTCATGGGTGCTGCCGGACGGGCCGGCCAGGAAGGCCGGGATCGAGATCGGTGACGTGATCCTGCGGTTTGGCGACAAGAAACCACAGGACGAGCGGGCCCTGCTGAGGGATATCGTGCGGACGCCGGTCGGCGAGACCGTCCAGGTGACGGTGCATCGCGACGGCGGGCAGCGAACATTGCCGGTGACCGTCGCCGCCTGGCCACGCAAGAAGTGGGAGACGCGAGACGCTCCGTTGCCGACAGAGCGACCGAACACCGGCATCCGACCCGATCTTGGCCTGTCGCTTGCTATCATTGCGACGAGCGACCGAGCCAAATACGGACTGGAGGATGATTTGAGTGGCGTGCTGGTGTCAGGAGTGGTTCCGGGCTCAGACGCGGCCCGGCGTGGCATAACGGAAGGCGATGTCATTCTGCGGGTACAAGGAAAGCCTGTGACCGCGGCGGGCGACGTAATGTCGTCGATCGCCGCGGAACGGGAGGCGAAGCACCGCTTCATCATGATGCTGGTGCTGCAGAAGGACCGCACGACGCCTGGGCCATCGTGGGTGGCGCTTCGGCTGCCGGATTCCGAAGGCTAGGTCCCACCGTTGACGCGGCAAGGGTCGGGGATTATCTCCCGGCGCTCCGGATTGGATGGCGGCGTAGCTCAGCGGTAGAGCAGGGGAATCATAATCCCTTGGTCGGTGGTTCAAATCCGCCCGCCGCTACCATTCCAGAATGGCTGATAAACCAAGGGTGTCTTCGTGCCGCCGCTTGTCAAAGTGATGGCAAGCAATTCAGTGAGTTGCAGACAGCTTCGGCGTGCTGTCGCCTGTCGCCTCAGGCGACGTGTAGGCAATACGGCGCGACGTCGCAGCTGTGCCACGAGCCCGTAATTGTCGATGAAGTCGGATGGCCAGGTTCGCTTTGCAACGGTTCAATGCGGTTTGCTTGAGGGTTGGTTAGGTTCCCAACGCCCTGCCACAGGGTGAGTCGAGCCGCTCCCCAGGATTCGCTCGGCGCGTTGCCATACCACCTGCGGCAGCCTGCCATCTGTAAAGCTCGCAGCGCACGCTACCAGCCGCTCAAGTTCGGTATCCGGCTGTTTATCCATAATGGCAGCGAGGGTGTACTTGAGCACCTTGAAATCGATCAGCAGTGAGCGCCGGCGCAAATACTCAGCTTGTAGCGCAACCTTCCACTGCATCACCGTCACATATTGGGCTTCGTCGACCGCGACCCCTTTGAGCATCTGCTCCTCATGCCGGAACACGATCTGGGCCACATCCGTGATACCGGGACGCGTATCCAGCACCGCTGCCATCTCCGGCGTGTAGCGCCTAACCCAGGCGGGCGACTCCGGCCGCGGACCTACCAGCGTCATTTGACCCACCAGCACGTTCCAAAGATTCGGCAACTCGTCGAGCTTGCTTCGTCGCAGGATGTGACCAATCCGCGTGACCCTGGGGTCACCTTCTGTGGTTACGCTGCCCCCCAAGCGGTCGGCGCCTGGGACCATAGTCCGGAACTTCCACATCCGGAACGGTATACGTCCACGCCCAATCCGCATGCTGCCATACAATATGGGACCCGGTGAGCACACCATGATGATAGCCGCCACGCCCGCGAACACCGGCAACAACACTAGAAGCCCGATCGAGGCAGTAACGACGTCAATCAGCCGCTTGGTTATTCGGTAGGTGAGGTCGCCACTCATCGCACCCGCGCGCCAGCTATGTGGCCGCGTCGGACGCTGCCGTC
>JBKPSV010000289.1:0-13218 GCA_046735215.1 Pseudomonadota bacterium
GCTGACCAGGCCTGGCGCGCCTGGGTAGGCTTTGGCACTGAGCAGCGCACTTCCACCTCAAGAGTGCTGCGGAGCACTGTCTTGCCGAGCGCTAGGAGACTTCGTCGACCTGCTGCCTTTCTTGCTGGCTTCGCAATGCTACCTGTCGTAGAGTTGTAAGACGTGCCGTGGGCTGGCTCAGAAAACAAAAGGGAGAGTCACATGAGCCTAAAGCGTCACTTTAACTCCGCTCCAAACCATCCTGGACGCCGCGCGATCTTGGGATTTGCTGCCACTGGCCTTGCGGTCCCACTTGGCGCAATGGCACCGGCATCGTGGCGCACCCCTCGCCTTCCGTTCGATGCACCGATCTGCCGCGTCGCGGCCCAAGCCGTTGCGCCGGGAAGCACGCCGCGGGAGATCAGGCTCGTGTGGAATGCGAACTCGGTGTGCCATACCGGGCTGGCGGCTACCGAACAGCTTGGCTACTTCGCTCGTCACAACCTCAAAGTCGAACGCATCAGTGTCGCGGGAGCCACTGACCAGCTGCTAGAGATGCTGGCGAGCGGCAAAGCCGACGCTGGCCTTGGCATGGCGTTCGCGTGGCTCAAGCCGCTCGAGCAGGGTTTTGATGTGAAGCTTACCGCAGCGCTGCACGGCGGCTGTATTCGGCTGCTGACCAATCAGCGGTCCGGCATCACCACTATTGCAGGGTTGAAGGGCAAGGCGGTTGGCACAGCCAACATGGCGAGTCCGGACCGCAACTTCGTTTCTGTCGCGTCAGCCAAGGCCGGCATTGATCCGATGCGCGACATCGAGTGGCGCATCTATCCGGCTGACCTGCTTGGCGTCGCCCTGCAGAAGGGCGAGATCCAGGCGTTCTCAAGCAACGATCCGATTGCCTCGATCGTGCGGGACCGCGACCACCTGATCGAGGTGACCAACAACCTGGACGGCGATTTTGCCCATTGGTCCTGCTGTGTGCTTGGCATTCGCGCCAGCCTGGTGCGTGAAGAACGCGCCACCGCCGCGGCACTCACCGCAGCGATCATGGAAGGGCAGCAGTGGCTTGCCGCCAATCCTGACGCCGGGGGCGCACTGTTCTCGGGCTACAGCAAGACAGGCAATGGCGAGCAGGTGGCGGCGATGCTGCGCACCCACACGCACGACCATCATCCGACCGGTGCCGCGCTGCGGCAGGAGATCCAGGTGTACGCCCAGGAGCTGAAACAGGTCGGCGTGTTCAAGCAGAGCACCGACCCCGCACGCTTCGCCGACCATGTCTGCGTGGACATCCTGGCCACGTGAAGGTGACGACGCAGGCGATCGAAACCGCCGGCGAGGAGGTTGCCCAACCGGCAATATCAACCCGCCGGCCGATCTGGTGGTGCGGCGGGGCGGCGGCAATTGCGTGGCTCGCCGCCGCGGCCGTGACGGAGCGATGGCCCGATAGCGGCGAGGTGGGACCGACGGACCGGCTGGCGGCGTGCATGGCAGTCATCGGCCTGCTCGTGCTGGGAACGACGCTCACCAGTCGGTATGTCACCCTGCCCCGGCTGTTCCGTGCCGGTCCTTGGCTCGTGGCGCTCGCGTTCCTGTTTGGGACTTGGGAACTGGCGAGTGCAAAGCTGAACCTGCTGCCTCGGCCGTTCTTCGCAGCACCGCAGTCGCTGCTGGAAGTCTACATCGACGACTGGCCGCGCCTGATCGAGAGTGTGGCGCACTCGCTCATGCTGTTGGGCACCGGCTACGCGGTCGGCACGGTGCTTGGGTTCATCAGTGGCGTCGCGATCGGCTGGTCGCGGGTCGTCGGCTACTGGATGCATCCGCTCTTGCGCTTCGTCGGACCGCTGCCGGCCACCGCCTGGCTGCCGCTGGCTTTCTTTGTATTGCCGTCGAGCTGGACCGCGGGCGTGTTCCTGATCGCCCTGGCGACCGGATTTCCCGTCACGGTGCTGACCTGGTCCGGCGTGGCGAGCGTCAACGCCGCCTACTACGACGTGGCCCGCACACTTGGCGCGAGCCAGCGCTTCCTGATCCTGCGGGTCGCCATCCCGGCCGCGATGCCATCGGTGTTCGTCGGTCTGTTCATGGGGCTGGGCGGTTCGTTTGCTGTGTTGGTCGTTGCCGAGATGATGGGGGTAAAGGCTGGGCTCGGCTGGTACTTGAGCTGGGCACAGGGCTGGGCCGCTTACTCCAACATGTACGCCGCGCTGATCGTGATGGCACTGATGTGCAGCGGTGTCATCTGGGTGCTGTTTCGCCTGCGCGATCGTCTGCTGACCTGGCAGAGAGGACTGCTGCGGTGGTAGCGGCCGCCGGCGTGCGACTGACGAAGCTCTCGCATCAGTTCCGGCTGCATGACATGGTGCTTCCCGTGCTCGAAACAATCGATCTTGCTGTTGCGCCTGGGGAATTCGTCGCCTTGCTGGGTCCCAGCGGCTGCGGCAAGTCGACTTTGCTGCGCCTGATCGCCGGACTTGAGCGTCCTCATACCGGTCGCGTGCTGATGGGCGAGCGGTCGGTTGAGAAGCCCGATCCCTCGCGTATCCTCGTGTTTCAGGATCCGACGCTCTATCCGTGGCGCACGGTCCGGCAGAACGTTGCCCTGGGTCTGGAAACCCGCGGCTTGATGCGGACGCAAGCGGGGCGCATCGACGCAATACTTCGGCTGGTCGGGCTCGACGGTTTTGATAGTGCATTTCCACACCAACTGTCGGGCGGTATGGCGCAACGCGCAGCGCTGGCCCGCGCGCTGGTGAACGAGCCGAGCGTGCTGCTGATGGACGAGCCACTTGCCAATCTGGACAGCATGACCCGCATGAGCATGCAGGGCGAGCTTATGTCGCTCTGGCAACGCGAACGCTTTACCGCCTTCCTGGTAACGCACGACGTCGAAGAGGCGCTATATCTGGCGGAGCGCGTCGTGGTTCTGAGCCATCGCCCATCACGGGTTGTCGCCGAGCTGGCCGTCGATCTGCCCTTCCCCCGGCACCGCGGCAGCGAGCGCTTCGTCGAATTGCGCCGCCGTGTGCTTGAGCAACTTGGCTTGCAGGTGGACTGGTGAACGTGGCGCCGGGCGTTCCACCGGATGCCGCCTGAACTCGTGCTTGAGACGCCGCCGGCGCCTGGGTTCAAGGACATGGAGAATCTGACCTTCAGGCGCAGTTCCTGCAAGCACTGATCGGGGGAAGCGGCTATGGACGTTGCCGATTGGCTGCATGCGCTGGGCCTTCAAGCCTACGAGGCGACGTTCTTAGAGCACCAAATCACCACCGAAATTCTACCCCGTCTTACGGCGGAAGATCTCGATAAGATGGGTGTTGTGGCAGTCGGTCATCAGCGTCGGCTGCTTGAGGCGATCACCATGCTCCGCGCGGCCAGCGAGGCCGCACCGAGTCCGAAGCGCAGCGACCAGCATCATTCCTTCCAGTCCACAGCCGAACGTCGTCAGATCAGTGTGATGTTCTGCGACATGGCAGACTCCACGGCGCTTTCAACCCGGCTGGATCCCGAAGATCTGAGCACTCTGATCCGCGAATATCAGGCCCGGGTCGTCGCCGCTATCGCACCGTTCAATGGCTTCGTAGCGCGTTATGTCGGCGACGGTGTGCTGATCTATTTCGGCTGGCCGAAGGCGCGCGAGGATGACGCTGAAGCAGCCGTGCGGGGCGCCCTGGCGGTGAAAGCTGCGATTCGCGCCGCACCATTTCTCGGACGAACACTGCAAGTTCGCATTGGCATTGCCACGGGTCTTGTGGTGATCGGCACGCCAATTGGCCTCGGTGATGCGCGCCAGCAGACTGCAGTCGGGGAGACCCCGAACCTTGCAGCACGGCTTCAGAGCCTTGCGGGCGCCAATGGCATTGCGATTGATGAAGCCACCTACCGGCAGCTCGGTGGTCTCTTCGAGTACCGAGACCTTGGCAAACATGAATTAAAGGGCTTTCCAGCAGCCGTATCGGTCCGGCTGGTGCTGGGCGAGTCAAGTGTAGCGGGCCGTTTCGACGCATTCCACGGTGATACCTTAACACCGATTGTCGGCCGAAGTGAAGAGCTTGCTTTGTTGAGATCATGCTGGTGCAAAGCAAAGAGGGGCGAAGGACAGGCCATCCTGATGTCGGGTGAGGCTGGCATCGGCAAGTCGCGGCTTATTGCTGAATTTGCCGAGGTGGCAGCCAACGACTCTCCAACGTGCATCCGCTACTTCTGCTCGGCTGATCAAGCCGATGCTGCGCTGCATCCAGTGATCTCTGGACTGCAACGTGAAGCCCTCTTCGCTCGCAGCGACAGTGATGCTCAGAGGTTCGACAAACTCTGCAAGGTGGTGTCGCCGGCCATCCATGACATCTCGGAAATTGCCTTGATTGCGGACCTGTTATCCGTCCAAGTGGCATCCCCGCCGCCAGTCCTGAATGCCAGCCCGCAGGCGCGCAGGGAAGCGACATATGCCGCCCTGCTCACTCGTTTCAGAGCAATGGCCCGCTCCAACCCCCTGCTCGTAATCCTGGAAGATGCGCACTGGGCGGACGCCAGCACGGTTGAGCTTCTTAACGCTGCGATACAAACACTGACAGATGTGGCTGCTCTCCTGATCATCTCGACGCGAGACGACATCGCTAGTGCCAGAATTTGCGGCGACCAGCTGAATACCATGACGTTGCCGCACCTACGCCATCTTGATTCAGCGGCGCTAGCGATGCGCGTTATGGAAGGGACGACGGTCTCGCCAGAACTGCTTGATCGCATCGTGTATCGAACGGACGGCATCCCTCTGTTTATCGAGGAGCTGGGAAAGGCTTTGATGGAGGCCGCGTCAGCTGATGGGTCGAACGCATCATTGGCGGTACCTGCCTCATTGCAGGCATCGCTTATGGCGCGTCTGGATCGCATTCCCCTTGCCAAAGAGGTGGCACAGGTTGGTGCGATATTTGGTCGTGAGTTCCCTTACAGCCTATTGGCCATGGTCGCCGGTCTGCCCGAGCGCACGTTGCAGCGCGGCCTGCAACAACTGATCGACTCCGGCCTGGCCACGTACGGCGGAACTGGGGATGAACCTGCCTACACGTTCAAGCACGCTCTGGTGCGCGATACTGCCTACAGTATGCTGTTGCGACGCCGGCGGCGGCAACTCCATTCGGATGTTGCGAAGGCAATTCAAGAGCAATCGCCTGAGCTGCGCGAGCGACAGCCTGAGCTGCTCGCCCACCACTACACTCAGGCAGGACTGACGGAACCAGCGATTTCGCACTGGACCAAGGCTGCGAATCGCTCGGCGGCACGCTCTGCGTTAGTTGAGGCGGTCGCTCAATTGCGACAGGCACTCGCTCTCGTTCCGGACCTACCTGAAGGGATCAGTCGCCATCGTCAGGAAATGACGCTGCAAACAAGCTACGGAGGAGCACTGTTCGCTTTGCAGGCGTGGACGGGCGGAGTAGCGGAGCGCGCTTACGCGCGCGCGCTGGAGCTGGCTGAGCAACTCGGCGATGTGGAGGCGTCGGTCAGCATTCTCGCAGGGCGCGTCACCTACCATATCGGCCAATGCGAATACGACGCGGCCACCAACATCTCGCGTAAGCTGCTGCAGATCGCGAAGGACCATGGCTCATCGCGCGTGCGGTTGATCGCGCATCGCTGCATGGCGGTCTGTCTGCACTGGACTGGCGATTTCGTTGGCGCGCTCGAGAATTTTGACATCGTACTCGGCATGTATGAACCGGGCAGGGATCGCGACCTTGCGGCAATCTGGGGTTCGATCTGCGCGTCCAGGCAGCGTTCTTGTCGTGCTGGGATCTGCTGATCCTGGGCTATCCGGATCTTGCCGTGGCGCGTTTCACATGCGCCAGAAAGCAACTACACGAGGTTGAGCACAAGCACAGTCGCGTAGCGGGGCTGGGATTTGGCGGCCTGTTTGCTCTGCTGCTGCAGAATAGGGAGCTCGCGTTGTGCCAGTTAACCGAAGCCGCCGAACTTGCCACGGAGCAGGGCTTCGCCGCATGGACCGGAATCTCCAATCTGTTGCTTGGCTATATTGTTGCAGAGACAGCCGATGATGCGAGAGGGCTGGAGCAAGCCAGGGCCGGCTACGCGAAATACATGGCCACCAGCGACGCAACGCATGACGACCACGGATTGGCAGTGAACATGACTTACTACCTTGGCTTGCTCGCCGTCGCTGCCGAGACTGCCGGCCTTCCGGTCGAGGCGGGCACGTATCTGGACGCAGCGATCGGCGCTGCGGATCGTTCCGGCGAATGCTGGTGCGAGCCGGAACTGTATCGGCTCAAGGGGGAATGGTCGTTGCGTCACCTCCCCGAGGCGGCAGCTGATGCCGAGGCAAGCTTCTGGCAGGCGATTCATCGAGCACGTCGGCAGAAGGCACTGTTCTGGGAGCTGCGCGCCTCAATCAGCCTCGCGCGGCATTACGTCGCGATGAATGCAGATGTTCGCGCACGCGACTTGCTGCTTCAGGTCGTACACCAATTCGACGACAAAGTGGACCTTCCCGATCTCCGCGAAGCGAGAGCGATGCTGGCCCGCCTTTGATCCTAAGGATGGACCGTCGTCAGACTAGCCCTGCCCCGACAGGCGCTCGACCATAGCCGCGTCACCGAGCACAGTCGCCAGTTCCGACGCCGACAGAGCGGCAAGCCCTTCGCTCACTGTCGCCGCCTCCTCCAGCTTCGTGCGAGCCTGCAGCAGGATCGGATCGATCGGGTCGATCCGTGGCCGGCGCGGCGGCGGCAGCATTGCTAGATGCGCGTGCAAGAGCGCGCTATCGCCGAGCAGTTGCGCGACACCCGGTGCAGCGTCGGCTTCCCATTCGGCTCTCAGCGCCATCGCGCGCTGCACGACTGGCGGCGGTGCGAGTTCTTCGGGCGTGCGCAACAAACCGGACTGCGAACGCCGCCCAGTCAGCAGCGCAAGCGGGATCGCCAGCGCAAGGCCAAGCACGACAGGCAGCATCCACAGTGCGAGCGATATAGAGATCAGCGCGGCGAGCGCGCCAAGTGCCAGCCCCAGCACCGTGTGCCGGCGATACAGCCGGCGCGTCTCTCGCGCCGGGATCGCGCCGTCGCCTCTGCGCTGCGCGTTCCAACCTGAATCGCGGCCAAGCAGGATCGCGACCACGTCGATCGTCTGCGTCAGCATCACCACAGGCGCCATCAATCCGGCGATCAGCGTCTCCAGTAGCATACCGCCGAACAGGCGCACTGTACCGAAGCGCCGCCGTTCGCCGGCACGCAACATGATCGCGATGCAACCCAGCAGCTTCGGCAGCAAGAGCAAGGCCATGGTGCCGACGAACATCCACATGGCACGCACCGGATCGACCACCGGCCACTGCGGGAACAGCGACTTGCCCTGCGGGAAGTAGTCCGGCAGCACGAAGCGCGCCTGCACCGCAATCAGGATGCCGGTGAGAATGAACAGCAGCCACAACGGCGCGGTGATGTAGGAGCCGATTCCGGTGAGCAGATGCAGCCGGCTGATCAGGTGCAAGCCGCGCGTCGGCAGCACCGCGGCATGCTGCAGGTTGCCCTGGCACCAACGTCGATCGCGCACTGCGAGATCCGTCAGCGTCGGCGGCACCTCCTCGTAGCTACCGGACACGCCTGGCACCATGTGCACCGCCCAGCCGCCACGCCGCAGCAGCGCCGCCTCGACGAAGTCGTGGCTCATGATCGGACCGCCGAACGGCTTCCGGCCAGCAAGTTCCGGCAGCCCGGCGCACTCGGCAAATGCGCGCGTGCGGATCATCGCGTTGTGACCCCAGTAGTTGCCCTCGGCGCCATGCCACCAGGCAATGCCGTGCGCGATCAGCGGACCATAGACGCGGCCCGCGAACTGCTGCACACGCGCAAACAGTGTCGTCGCGCCGGTGATGATCGGCAGGGTCTGGATCAACCCGACATCGGGATGCCGCTCCATCGCTCCCGCGAGGCGGACGAGCGTATCGCCGGTCATCAGGCTGTCGGCGTCGAGAATCAGGAACTGCTCGTAGGCGCCACCGAAACGGGAGATCCATTCGGCAATGTTGCCGGACTTGCGCGCGATGTTATGCGGGCGTCGCCGATAGAAGATGTGGGCGTGATCGCCGGTGTTCTGTCGCAGGCGCAGAAAGCCTGCCTCTTCGGCGACCCAGGTCTCCGGATTGGTGGTGTCGCTAAGGACGAAGATATCGAAGTGCGCCGCGGCACCGGTCTGCTGCAGCGATTCCCAGATCGCCTGCAGGCCCGCCATGACATGCGCCGGCTGCTCGTTATAGGTCGGCATCAGCAGTGCGGTCCGCGTCGATAACTGCGGCAATGGTTTGTCGGGGCCGGTGTCCAGCCGACGTCCGCCACCTGCCGTCAGCGAGCAGAATCCAACCAGGCCGCTGGCGAAGGACAATGCGATCCAACCGAACAATGCCGCGAACAGCAGCAGCATGACGATGGCCAATGGCGTCACGCCATTCACCGCGAACACAAGATACATCTCGTGCGCGCCCTCAATGGTGAGTGCCACCGCCGCGCCGATCACCAGGAAGCGCCGCAACCCCATCAGGCGTGGCGTACTCGGCGGGCGCCGTTTGCGCGCCAGCGCCGTCCGCAGCGATTGCGTCGGCATCGCCAGCGGCGCTTCGTCGGGCAAGCCGCGGAATGCTGTCGCGCTTACGTCGTCCACCGGTACAGCCAGGTCTCGGTCAGTGGCGCTTCACCATTCATCAGCCGCGCATGCATCTCGACCAGTTTTTCCCCCGCGGTATCAAGCTGAAAGCTCAATCGCATGCCGCCGGTTGCCGGATTTGGTTCCACAACGGGATCGATGATCTTGCCTTTGCTGGAGCCGATGTCGATTGCCGGCAACTGTTCGGTGCGCCGCGCTCGCAGCGCGCCACCTACGAAATCGACGACGAACTGACGATTCTTTTGGTCCCAGGACAGGCCGCAACGCGTGGACGCGACTTCAGCAAGCTTCGTCCCGCCGGGCAGCGACCAGGACCAGTGCAGGCGATAGTTCATCAGGTATTCGCTCTTCGCCTTCAGCGGATCTTTCGGCCGCCAGAAGGCTACCATGTTGTCGTTGACTTCACGGTTGCTGGGAATTTCCACCAGCTCGACAATCCCCTGACCCCAGTCGCCATGCGGCTCGATCCAGAGCGCCGGACGGTTCTCGTAGTGCGCTTCCAGATCCTGGTAGTCGGCGAAGTTGCGCCCGCGCTGCATCAGCCCGAAGCCGCGCAGCTGAGTATCGGTAAAGGCACTGATCTGCAGCGTCCGAGGATTGGCAAGCGGGCGCCAAATCTGCTCTCCCTTGCCGGTGACGAACAGCAGGCCATTGGAATCGTGTACTGCCTCGCGGTAGTCATCGACGCGGGTGCGGTCGCTGCTGTCAAACAGGAACATCGAGGTAAGCGGCGCTATGCCGATCGTCGTGATGTCGGCGCGCGGATACAGCGCAAGCTCGGTGTCGAATAGTGTTTGCTGACCAGGGCGTATGGTGAAGCGAAACGCACCAGCCGCGCTCTGGCTGTCCAGCAGCGCATGTACCACGATTGCGTCGGTGCCTTTGTTGGGTCGCTCGAGCCAGAACGTGGTGAACCGCGGGAACTCTTCACCGGTGGGATCGGCGGTCTTGATCGCCAGTCCGCGCGCCGACAGCCCGTAGCCCTGCCCTCTGGCCACCGCACGGAAGTAGCTGGCGCCGAGAAATGCGCAGATTTCGTCGTAGTAATTCGCGCGATTGAGCGGATAGTGCAGTCGAAAGCCGGCGAAGCCGATATCGCCCGTCGGCGGCGTCACCTTGTCGAAGGTGAACAGATCCGGAGTGTAGCGTATCTCGGTCGAGCGACCATTGGCGACCTCAAAAATCTTGACCGGCTGCTTGTAGAGAAAGCCGAGATGGAAGAACTCCGCGGTGAAGCGCAGTCCCTGTCCGCGCCACAATGCGTGGCCTGGATCGAAGCGGATCGAACGATATTGCTGATAATCGAGATTCTTCAGCGGGTCGGGCAGTGTCTCGTTAGGCGCCTGCCAGGAACGCTGCGCCAGCTCCCGTGCCAGATTGCGCACGGTCGTGCCATCGAACGGCAGCGGGTCTTCGGCACGCGCCGTCGCACCGAAGGCGGCCACGACCGGCAGGACCGCGCTTTGCAGCAGGATGTCGCGCCGACGCATCGTGTCTCCCCTAACCGACGACGCGTGCGGTGTAAGCCGCAGATTGGGGCGAGAAGATGCCGTTCAACGCGAGTTGATCGTTACAGGAACCGCAGCACCAGAAAGCCGCCGACCACCCCGGCCGCAAGCATGCTGGTAACCAGCGTCAGCCGGCGCTCGATGAAGTCGCGTACCGGCGAGCCGAACACGCGCAGCAGCGCAGCGACCAGGAAGAAACGCGCGCCGCGAGTGACCAGGCTGGCGGCCATGAACACCGGAAAGCTGAACTCGGCGGCGCCCGAAGCGATGGTTACGATCTTGTAGGGGATCGGCGTCAAACCTTTGATCAGAATGACCGCCAGGCCCCAGCGCGCATACCATGCCTGGAATGCGCCGAGTGGGTCTGATCCGAACAGCGCGTGCGCAAGCGGCAGGCGCATGAGCTGATCGAATACGAAATAGCCGATCGCGTAACCGAGTGCGCCACCGGCCACGCTGGCGACGGTGCAGACTGCGGCCAGGCGCCAGGCACGGTCGGGTCGTGCCAGCACCATCGGAATCAGCAGCGCGTCCGGCGGGATCGGAAAGCAACTCGCCTCGGTGAAGGACACGATGGCGAGCCACCATGGCGCGCGTGGCGAGGCAGCCAGCGCGAGCGTGCGCATATAGAGGCGGTGCAGCATGGGCGGGTCTCCTAGCACCCGGCCCGCCCCTGGTCACTGATTCGCACCCGCCCTATCGTGCGCCGCCGTAGTCAGACCAGGAGCTTTCATGCGTCGCATCGCGTGCCTGTTAGCGATCCTAGCCCTGGCGGCCCAAGCGCAGGCGCAGGCGCAAACGCAGACTCAGATGCAGAGCAACGTGCCGCCGCACGCCTGGCTATTCGGCGCCTGGACGGGCGGACTGTTCCCGGCGCCAAGTGTGCTGAACGCGCAGGAGTGCCTGGCGCTGCCGGTGGTGATCTTCACCCGCGATATCGTTATGCGCGCGGTCGTCACCGACCAGTTCTACGACCAGCGCCTGGTCGAGACGGCCCGGGTGACGGCAGAGGGCGCGGAATTTCGCTTCTCGCCTGCACCTGTCAGGGCGCCCACAACGCCTTTCAATCCAATCCCGCAAGGCGCCACCGGTGAATTGGGCTTCGGTTGTATCAGCCCTGACGTTCTGCGCGTGCAGCGGCGAACCGATAACGAGATCACCTTCCCCGATTGCAAGGATTTTCCCTATCCGCTCGTGCGCTGCCCGGCGCGCTGAGACTGAACCAGGAGACGCTATCGAGATGACCCGTTCCGTTGCCCGCTTACTGGCCGAAAGCCTGGAGGCACACGACGTCGATCAGATCTTCTGCGTGCCGGGAGAGAGCTATGTCGGGCTGATCAATGCGCTGACCGACATGAACTCGCTGCGGCTGATCGTGTGTCGGCATGAAGGCGGAGCGGGCTTCATGGCGGTGGCCGATGGTCGTCTGCGCAATCGCGCCGGCTGTTGCATCGTCTCGCGCGGACCTGGCCTGTCGAATGCCATGGTGTCACTGCACTCGGCTTATCATGACGCGACGCCGATGGTGATGATGGTTGGCCAGGTCGAACGCAAGGACTTCGGCCGGCAGGCCCTGCAGGAGCAGAACTACTCGCGCCTGCTGTCGGATGTGACGAAGTCGGTGATCGAGGTTATCGATCCGGATCAGGCCTCCGAAGCGATCGCCCGCGCGTTCCATCTCGCCGAAAGCGGGACGCCAGGCCCGGTGGCGGTAATCCTGCCGGAGGACCTGTTCGACGAAAAAACTGATGTACCGGTGGATCAGCCGCGGCCGCGCGTCCTGTCAGGCGCACGTGCGCAGGATCTGGATGCGCTGGCCGAGATGCTGGCGAAGTCGGAGCGACCACTGGTGCTGGTGGGCGGCGCGTTGCTCGCCGACTCGCTTTATGAGCAGTCGGTCTATGCGGATCTGCGGCGCTTGGCGGAGGAGTGGGTGCTGCCGATATCGCCGACGCATCGCCGGCCGCAATTGTTCGACGCGACGCATCCGCACTACGGCGGCTATATGGGCATCCGCGTGCCGCCTGCGCTGATCAGCGAGATGAAGAAGGCCGATCTTATGGTGGTGATCGGCGAACGACTGACCGACAGCGTCAGTCAGTCCTACACCTTCCCTGCTGCGCCGCAGCCGCAACTGCCATTGGTTCATGTTTGGCCGGACGCCAATGAGGTGGGCCGCGTCTGGCGTCCTGATCTCGGCATTGCCGCCGATCCGTACGAGGTAGTGAAGGCGCTGCTGCAACTTCGGGCTCCGGCGCGCGCCGAGAAACGGCGCGGCTGGGTCAGCGGGTTGCACGCGATCCATCGCAAGCTGCTGGCGAAGGAGTGGGAGCCGACGCCGGACGGGGTCAATTTCGCGGCGATCGTCTGCGAGGTGGACAAGCATCTGGCGCCGGACGCGACGGTGACCTCGGATGCCGGCAATTTCGGCAGCTTCATTCACCGTTATATCGGCTTCAGGCCAGGACAGATCTTTCTGTCGTCCGTGGTGGGCGCAATGGGATCCGGCATGCCGATGGCGGTTGCCGCAACTCTGCGCCGGCCCGGCAAGCAGGTGGTGGCGTTCATGGGCGACGGTGGTGCGCTGATGGCCGGCAATGAGATCGCGACCGCCACACAGTATGGCGGTGCGCCGATCGTCATCATCTCCGACAACCGGATGTATGGCACGATCGGCATGCATCATCACGTGCGCTATCCGGGTCGGCCGTTTCAGGAATCGATGAAGCTGACCAATCCGGACTTTGCCGCGTGGGCGCGTTCGTTCGGCGCCGAGGGCATTACCATCCGCGAGGAATCGGAAGTGGCGGATGGGATCGCGCGCGCATTTGCGGTGAAGACCAAACCGGTGGTCGTCCACTGCCACACTTCTGCGATGCAGATGAGTGCTTGGCGGAGGTACGAGTCTGGCGTGTAGCCGACCAGTGCAAGTGAGGCGAGCCCATCGAGATTGCTTCCCCCGCTGCCGCGAGGCTCGCAATGACACCCGGTCGTTGCCACGCCCGCGTCGCGTAACCTGCGATGCATGGCTGGCAGTGCGCCATCCTTTCCCCTTGTT
>JBKPSV010000290.1:0-17820 GCA_046735215.1 Pseudomonadota bacterium
TAGCAGTACCGTCGCACTCATCAAATCACCCGTCACGAACGTCCCGTCGGTAGACCACCGCGGGACGAAAAACGCGTGCTGTCACGCCGCTGACGCTTCGGCCGACTATGAATTTTGCGCCGGAAAGTAGCTAGGAGCCTCCGGATCAGGCGGCAAGCGATGATCGTGATGAAACTTGATCTGGATCAGGTTTGGGTAGAATTTTCCCGCGTATAGATCTGCCCGGCCGAGCCATCATACAATAATTGGTCGACATGAGCCGAGATCCATTGGACAATCGTAATCGCCCTCCCTACGATGGGCCGTCGTTCGAAGTTCCGGCGATTTGGTCCGCTGGCAAAGATCCGCGCACTCTGCTTGACAAGGATGATCGCGCGATGCTCGCGATCATCGCGACTATCAGTCGCTACAAGAAAGGCGAACTGATCTGTCAAGAAGGGGCCCGTGCCGATCACATCTTCAACATTATCGCCGGGGTCGTGAAGTCTTACCGGTCGCAGCCGAATCGCAAGCAGCAGGTTTTGAGCTTCCTGTTTCCACACGACCTCTTTGGATTGGCTGAGCAAGGGACATACGTAAACTCGGCGGCGGCGGTGACCCAAGTAATATTGTACAAAGTACCGACGGCTGCGCTGGAAGCCAGAATGCGCAGGAACCCGAGCCTCGACTTCCAGGTGATCTGTCGATTGTGCCATGATCTGCGCGAGGCGCAGCAGCATGCAATCTTGCTGAGCAAGCATCACGCTGTCGCCAAGCTTGGTTTGTTCCTTCAGATGCTCGAAGCGCACCAGAACGCAGAGGGACATAGCTTTCAAGAGATCCAAGTTCCAATGGCGCGAACGGACATCGGTGCGTATGTGAATATATCGCCAGAAGCGGTCACCCGCTCATTGCGAACGCTCGTACGTCGCGGCGTGATTAGCGTGCGAGCGCGCAATCACATCAAGATCATTGATCGGGTAGGGTTGGAGGAGGTCATCTCCGAGGTCGCCGCGACAAGAGACAAAGCGTCACCAGCGGCGACAAGCAAGAAGGATGCAGTATTGCTTCAGTCCTAGATTTTGTGCGCAGGATCGACGACGGGCGGCGCGGTTACCGCGAGCTTGCGGGGGCGATCGGATGGACGCATGCGACGAGCACGGCTAGCGTGCGCCCCAATGTAACCGGAGCCACAACATGCTCGCGACCTATGAAGGCGGCTGCCACTGCGGCCAAGTGAGGTTCCGCGTCCAAGGCGACCTGGATCGCGTCTCGGTGTGCAACTGCTCGATCTGCACGATGAAGGGCATCATCCACATGGAGGTGTCACGCGAGGGATTCGAGTTGCTGCGCGGCGACAACGCATTGTCCACCTATACATTCGGCACGGGCGTCGCGAAGCACACGTTCTGCCGGCACTGCGGCATCCACTCGTTCTACACACCCCGCTCGAGGCCGGACGGGTTCAGCGTCAATGTGCGCTGCCTGGAGGGGGTCGATCTCGCGAGCCTGCACCCCAGCCTGTTCGACGGACAGCATTGGGAGGAATTCATGGCCGCGCGGCAGGCCAAAGCGTAGGTCTAGGCAAAGACGTGGGGGCGGGCCAACCACCGGGTTAAGCCCGGTGGCGATGGCCTACCCGCCACGACGATGGATCGATGGACCGCTAGTTCAACCCATACAGCTTCGCGGCGTTGTCGCACACGATCTTGCGGCGCACCGCCGGCGAGAAGCCGGCAAGGTTTTCGTCCACCACACGATGCGAGTCCGGCCACAGCGAATCCGGATGCGGATAATCGGACGCCCACATGATGTTGTCCTCGCCAATCAGCGGTACGATCGGTTTAAGGAAATTATCCTGCTGATAGGTGACGAAGCCCTGACGGCGGAAATAGTCGGACGGCTTGAGCTTGAAGCCCAGGCTGCGGGCGCGGTCCTCATATTCGGTGTCCAGCCGGTCAAAGATGTACGGCAGCCAGGTCACGCCGGACTCACCCAGAACGAATTTGAAGTCCGGATATTTGTCGCAGGCGCCGGAGGCCAGGAGCGAGACCAGCACCTCCATCGTGTCGGTCTGGAACAGCGCCGACCGCACCAGGCGGTATTGCACCGCGTATTCCTTCTCCATCTCGGGTGTATCCGGCGCGCGCGCCGCCTTGAAGCCGGTGGAGTGGAACGAGATCGGAAAGCGGCATTCGGCAGACGCTTCCCACAGCGCGTACCAGTCGTGATGCCACAGCGGGATGCCCATGCGCTTGAACGCCAGGTCGCCGCCGCGCAACCCAAGCTTGGCGCAGCGACGCACTTCGGCCGCCGCGGACTTGGGATCACTGTTGGGGATTATGGCGAGCGGGAACACGCGGTTAGGGTCCGCCTGCTTGGCGAAATCCGCGGCCCAGTCGTTATAGACCGTATCCGCCCAGTCGCGCATCGAGGTATCGGCAATCATCTCGTTGATCATCAGGCAGCCGTAGATGACCTCGGCTGCGACGCCGTCCCTGTCGAGGTCAGCGATGCGGGTTTCTGGCGTGGTGGGACGCGGCTTGGCGCCACGTCGATAGTCCCATACGAAACCGGCGTCCTTCATCTCATCGACATGGTGGAAGGTGCCCTTCTGGTATTTCAGGAAGCCTGGCCCAACGCCGTTCCACATGCCCTTGTCCTGGCCATCGACGAACCAGTGCAGGCCGTCGTCGCGTTCCTCGGTGCGCGGTGCCATGTCCCGCCATTGGCGCGGCGCACGTTCGGACCAGAGGTCGGGCGGACAGTAGGTGAGATCGATGTGATTGTCGGCAGAGATCAGCTTTTCCTGCATCAGACGCTCCTTCGTTTACCGTTTGGGTACGCCGGAGCGAGCGGACCGGCGGCCCAGCTACTGCACGGTAGGTTCGTTGCGACCGATCGGCAAGCTACCCGAATACGCGCCAATGACCCCAATCGAACGCAGCGCCGATGCCGCCGACCATCTGGCCCTTCACCTCGATCGAGCGGAAGCGCTGCGCACGGAACGTTCGAGAAAAATGTTGCGTATCCAACCCGGCCTTCAGCTTCAGCAATGCCATGAACTGCCGAGGGTCAGGCACCTCATCCCAGACGCTGGGGAGGAACAGCGAGCGCAGTCCCTGATCCTCGATGATCAGGCCATCAACACCAGGACGAAGCTGCGCCAGCAGATCGGGCTCATCGGCGAACCGCATCGGTTCCGGCGCGGTCAGCACCGAGACCGACAGCGCGAGTCCGGGCAGTTCCAGCCAATCCAACCTGGGAAAGCGTGGGTCGCGGAACGCCGCGTTGAAGGCGTGCTGCGTCACGTCAACGGCCAGCGGACGGGTCGCCACCGCGGAACCGATGCAGCCGCGCAGGGTGCCGTCCTGGCGACGCAGCGTCACGAAGGCAGCGCCGGGAGTGTCGAGCAGCGCCGCAGTGTGCTCGCCAATCGCCACGTGCGCCGGCTGGCCGGTGTCCAGCCCAGATAGGATTGAACGACGCGCCAGGGCGATCATGTCGTCGCCGACCGCCTCCACGGCCGCGCGTTCGGTGTCTCGCTCTTCGTAGAGCGCCCAAGCGCCGTAGCCGACCACGCGATCCTTCGGCCCCGCCGTATCGCCGGAATTGCGCAGATCGAGGCGCTCGATCGTCATCCGCCGTCGCCGTGCTTCCAGCAGGAGGCCGCATGTGGGGATCGCGCCGCAGGCCTGCGACGGCCCGAGCGCGTTTAGGTCGAAGTGCTCGATCGCCTCCGCCGTCGCCTCGTCCACGCGGCGGCATGTTGCGTAGTCGAGGTAGTGCGACAGGTCGGTGGATATGACGATCAGCGTCTCGGGCCCACCCCACAGCGCATCGAAGACGGCCGCGACCGCTTCGGGCGGTGCCTCACCGGCGACGATCGGCACCAGGCGAAAGTCCCCCAATACCTGCTGGAGGAAAGGCACATGCACCTCGAGTGCGTGCTCTCGCTGATGGGCGGCATCCAGTTCGCCCACCATGGGCAGGGACCGCAGCCTGGCGATCGCGTCACTGTCAAGGTAAACGGTGCCGCCTGGCATTGCCCAGGCCTCGGCCGTATCGACCGTCAAACCACGGAACGCGATGTAATGCGACGGCCCGATCAGCACCACGCGCGTGATCTTGCCCCGCGCCGCCGCGAGCCGGGCGTAGGCACGCGCCGCTACCGGTCCCGAATAGATGTAGCCGGCATGTGGACCGATGATTGCCTTTGGCAGCATGGGCGCCGGTGCGTCATTCGCCGCTTCGGACATGAAAGATCGAAGCTGCCGCTCCAGCGCATCGCGTTCGGCTGGGTAAAATGTACCGGCCACGGCGGGATAGCGGATCGCGGTCATCATCGCCAGATATAAGCCATGGATACGATCATTGAAGGCGCTGTTTTCCCAGCCCGCCATTGGCATTCTTTGGAGGATGGCCGTATCCAGTGCGACGTCTGCCCGCGCTATTGCCGTCTGCACGAAGGTCAGCGCGGGCTTTGCTTCGTCCGGGCGCGTCAGGACGACGCCCTGGTGCTGACCACTTACGGGCGGTCGTCAGGTTTTTGCATCGACCCGATCGAGAAGAAGCCGCTGAACCATTTTCTTCCCGGCACGCCGGTGCTTTCGTTCGGCACCGCAGGATGCAATCTGACCTGCAAGTTCTGCCAGAACCACGACATCAGCAAAGCGCGGGAGATCGACCGGCTGAACCAGGACGCGACGCCGGCGATGATCGCCCAGGCGGCGCGCCAGCTTGGGTGTCGCTCCGTTGCATTCACCTACAACGACCCGGTGATCTTCCTGGAGTATGCAGCCGATACCGCGCGCGCCTGCCGAGAGCTCGGTGTGAGAACGGTGGCGGTAACCGCGGGCTATGTCACGCCGCAGGCGCGGGGCGAGTTCTTCGCTGACATCGACGCCGCCAACGTGGACTTGAAAGGGTTCACCGAGCCGTTCTATCGCAATCTATGCGGCGGCCGGCTGGCCGATGTGCTGGACACGCTGACGTGGATCAAGGGCCATACGGATGTGTGGTTGGAAGTGACGACGCTGCTGATCCCCGGGGAGAACGATTCGGACGACGAGATCAACGCGCTCGCCGCCTGGTTCGCCAGCGAACTTGGTCCCGGCGTGCCGCTGCACTTCACCGCCTTTCATCCCGACTGGCGGATGCCCGACCACCCACCGACGCCGCCGGCGACGCTGACGCGGGCACGAGCGATCGCGATGGGTCACGGGCTGCGCTACGTCTATACAGGGAATGTGCACGATGGGCCCGGCGGCAGCACCTATTGCCATGCCTGCGGCTCGTTGCTGATCGGGCGTGACTGGTACGAGTTGACCGCATGGGGGCTGGACCCCGATGGATGTTGTCGCCAATGCGGAACACAGGCGACGGGCATATTCGAGACCCGCCCTGGCGATTGGGGTCGCAAGCGGCAGCCCGTGCGGTTTCGCCGCTGAGCCTGACCCAAAACGGCAATCTTCGTTTCACCAAGCGATCACGTCCCATCCAAGGCAAGGCTCCTGTAAGCCTTGTCGGAAGGTCTCGATTCGCTGGCCGCCGCCTCCTCACGGCAGGATCAATCAGTCGCTGCATCTGCTAGGCTCCTCCAGCTGTGTTCGCGAGGGAGGGAGAATTCACGTTGCCGAACCACTGATGCGGCTATCTGGTTGAGTTGCTATCAGGCAACCAGCCTGCCGGCGCCCTCGATCACCTCGTCCCAGTCGTCCACCTCTCGGTTCACCGGCGCGACCAGGACGTGTTGCACACCGACAGCCTCGTACGCTGCAAGGCGATCGCGCAATTCACCGTGATCCTTGCCGTTCCACTGAATGCGCATCGAGATGGTAAAGTCATTCGGCCTGGCTGCGCGCAGCCGCTGCACAATGGGGGCGGCTTCCTCGGGCGTTTCGCGGCTGCCATGCCAACCGTCGGCAATGCGGACGGTGCGCTTCAACGCCGCGTCCGAACTGCCGCCGATCCACAGCGAAATCGCACTGACTGGATGCGGCAACATGGTCATGTCGCGGATCGTCGCCGGTATGTACTTGGATTCGAACGTCACCGGGTCCTGTGACCAAACGGCGCGCATCATGGCGATGCCTTCGTCCATGCGCCGGCCTCGCTCATTGAACGGAATGCCAAGAGCGGCGAATTCCGGCTCCAGCCAGCCAACGCCGGCACCGAGGATCAGCCGGCCTTCCGACAGATTGTGCAGGCTTGCAAGCTCTTTCGCCAGCGGCAGAGGATGGCGCATCGGCAACACCAGCACCGTTGTGCCAAGTCGCACCCGCCTGGTAACCGCGGCCGCGTAACTGAGCGTCACCACCGGATCGAAGAACAGCGGCGAGCGCGGGAATTCCTTGCGCGGCACAATGATATGCTCGCTGACCCAGACATCGGCGAAGCCCAGGTCCTCGGCGCGCATCGCGTGGCGGCGGATCAGTGCGGCTGTGGCCTGCTCGCCGGCGTGCGGCAGATGAATGCCAAGTTGCATGAGCCAGTCTCTCCAGTTGCTTCAAGCTGTAACAGCACGGCTGGCGGGGATGGTCCAGAGCGACTTTCACGCGCGCTGGAACCTCTATATGCGTCGGTGACTGCCGAGATGGAGGACAAGCGATGACATCGCGAGTCGAGACGTTGACGCCGCCGAACACGCCAATGCCTATCGGCCCTTACAATCACATCGCCAAGGTGGGTGAACATATATGGATCGGTGGCACGGCTGGTGTTGATCCAGCGACTGGGCAACTTGCGGGACCCGACGTCGCAGCGCAGACCAAACAGATACTGCGATCGTTCAAGACGATGCTGGACGCCGTCGGCTCTGATCTTGACCATACCGTGCACATCAACATCTTCCTCAAGAGCATGGCCGATTTCGACGCCATGAATGCAGCGTATGTGGAGATGATGGGCGACCATCATCCGGCCCGCACGGTTGTTGCCGTCGGTGAGCTACCCAAGCCTGGCGTGCTGCTGACGATGAATTTGACAGCAGTGACTCGATCATAGCGCCAGCGGTTGTCGCGGCCGTTCTCCCGCAGCACAATGCTGATGAAAAGGAACAGGAGGAGATCGTACCATGAGCTCGCGCTGGGAGGCCAACGCGCCACCGATCCGTTATCCGGACGAGAACGTCGTTTCACTCGATCCGCGCTTCGAAGGCATAGCGCTGGGACATGCGGCGATCGAGCGCGTTGCCACCAATTGCCGCTTCACTGAAGGGCCGGTGTGGTTCGGCGACACGCGGCAGCTGCTGTGGAGCGACATCCCGAATGACCGCATCATGCGCTGGGACGAGGAAACAGGCGCGGTTAGTGTTTTCCGGCGTCCGTCGCACTACGCCAACGGAAACACGCGCGACCGACAGGGGCGGCTGATTACCTGCGAGATGGGCAGCCAAAGGCTGACGCGCACTGAATATGACGGCACGATCACCGTGCTGGCCGAACGGTTCGAGGGTAAGCGGCTGGCTGGACCCAACGACGTGGTGGTGAAGTCAGACGGCTCAACATGGTTCAGTGACAATGGCGCCGGCATTCGGGGGAACTATTTGGGGCACAAGGGTCAGGCAGAGCTGCCGTTCCGCGTTTATCGTGTCGACGGCCGTACTGGCGCGCTTACGGTGGCAATCGACGACATGGCGCGACCGAATGGGCTGGCGTTCTCGCCGGATGAATCGAAACTTTATGTGGTGGACACGCCGGCGGAGCCGAAAACCACCCACGTGTATGACATCGTGGATGATGGCACCCGCGCCGTGAATGGGCGCGTATTCTTCGACACCAAAGGATGGGCCGATGGCATCAGGGTGGATGTCGAGGGCAATGTGTGGTGCGGGTTCACCGGTGGTGAGGGCGAAGATGGCGTCGCGGTGTTCGCACCGGACGGCGAGCTGATCGGCCGCATTCTGCTGCCCGAGCGGTGCGCCAATGTGTGCTTCGGTGGCGCAAAACGGAACCGATTGTTCATGGCGGCCAGCCAGTCGGTGTATGCGCTGTACGTCGAAACGCAGGGCGTGAGGGGCGGGTAACGGCGGAGATCGTCAATGCCAGTCAACCGACCAGTGCCTTGGCGATAAACGGCAGGCTCTCATCCATCCGGTAGTCGACGCCGCTATGGTTGTCGGGAAATTCCTCATAGCGGTGCTCGACGCCAAGCTCTTTTAGCCGACGGGCGAACCGGCGTGCCCCGTACAGCAGGTTGAACTGATCCCTCTCGCCGCAGTCGATATACAGCGCCTTCAGTCGGCGCAGATTGTCGGCCTGGGTGTCGACGACAACGGCAGGATCGTGGCGTAGCCAGTTCGCCCAGCGTTCCTCGATCACCTCGCAGGTATCGAAGGTCACCGGCAGCCGCATGCCCAAGAACTGCGTCGGGTCGGGATCGTAGCTGGCGGCCATGGCCAATACGTTGAACACCTTGAATGCACCGTCGGGATGCTTCTTGGCGTCCTCGAGTTGCTTCCACCAGCGTTCGATGGAGTTCTCGCTGCCTGCGAGGGCACGCAGCGCCGCGGGCATGTCGGGCAGATAGCATAGTTCAAAGCCCATATCGCCGGAGTGGCACGCGATTGCGGACCAAATGTCAGAATGGCGCAGCCCATGCATGATGGCGCCATAGCCGCCGGAGCTCTTGCCGAAGACGCCACGCCGGCCATTGCCGCCGCAGTGGAAGCGCTGCTCGATCGCGGGCAGCATTTCGTGCAGCAGATAATCCTCCCACGCACCGATTGCCGCGGAGTTGATGTACTGATTGCCGCCCACACGGGTGAAACAGTCCGGGAAGGCGACAACGACCGGCGGCATGAGACCTTCGCCTATCAGGCGATCCAGCCGCTCCGGCAGATTCTCGCGGAAGCCGACCCAATTAGTGTGCCCAAGGCCACTGCCGGTAAAGCCGACGAGATCGACCAGCACCGGCAGACCCTCGCCGCTGTTGCCTGCCGGGACATACACGTCGACCAGCCGCGCCGTGGGATCGCCGAGTATGTTGGCCTTCAGAGCTTCGCTCTCGACGGTGATCCTGCTGACGGTGCCCACTGGGCCGAAGAACTTGCGCATGGCGACGAGCACATCCCGCATGCGTGGGGCTGTCAACGTGGGTCAGACTCGCGTGTCCGAGGTGCGATCAGCAGCACCGCGACGAGAGCACCAAACAGAATGACGAACAGCCACAGCAGGCCCTGCGGGTTGCGGACGCCCATCGCGACACCGCCAAGCGGCGGACCAACCAGTCCACCAAGCCCGTAGGCGATGATCATGGCTGCATTGACGCTGATGAGGTCGCCGCCGCGGAAACGGTCGCCGGCAATGCTGAGCGCCACGGGGTAGATTCCGGAAGCCGTTCCACCCCAGATGAACAGCACCACGAACAGCATCGCGGGCGGCACGGGCAGGTTCGCCAGCAGCACAGCCCCCGCCAGCCCAACCACGCCGCAAAGGCGCAGTGCCGCCAGGCGGGAGAGCCGGTCGGACAGCCAGCCGATCAGGACCTGCAGCACGATCGAGCCTAAGAAGACGGCCGACAGAGTAGCCGCTGTCAGCCGCTCGCTCAGCCCGCTGCGCACACCCCAGATCGGCAGCAGGCTCATCAGCGCAGCCTCGTACAGTCCGAATACGGTGACTGTCGCCATAATCCCGGGCGCCCGCACGAACATGCGCAACGGTGTCGCGGCGCCTCCGTCGCCCGAGGCGCCGCCGGTATGGCGTACCCCGGCCAGCGGGACGGCCGCAAGTGCACTGATCACCGCGTTGGCAACGAAGGGGGGCCAGCCATCGACGCCGGTCAGAAAAAGGATCAACGGGCCCAATGCGAATCCCGCCGAGAGGGCGGCCGCATAGATCCCAAGGATGCGCCCGCGCCCGGTGTCACCAGCGAGCTGACTGATCCAGGCCTCTCCGGCAGTGAAGATGCTCGAGCCGACAGCAGCGTTCAGTGGCCGCAGGACGAACCACTCGCCAATGCTGTCGAGCGGCTTCAGCGCCAGAAACAGCGCAATGTCGAGACCAAAGCAGATCAGCATGAAGTCGCGGATGCCGCAGCGCCGGACCAGCCTTGGCGCCAGCAGCGGCCCGATCAGGACGCCGATGAATGTCGCACCAGCGCTCAGTCCGTTCAGCCTGGCGTCAGTGCCTCGGTGTTCCAGCAGCAGCGATAGGAGGGGCCCGCCCTGACCGACACTGAGACCGAACACCGTGACCGAGGCGATCGCCGCTGCCAGACCCCAACGGCGTTCGCGTTCGGGTTCTGGCAGCCTGCTTGCATTCGTGCTTGGCATCGCCGGTAAACGGCTCCGACAGGGTGAGACACGACATGGAGTGGCACAGATCGCTGCATGCGGGCAGCCGGGGGCGGGCGCCGTTTCCGCTGATCGTGGCGGTGACCGCCTGTGGCACCCTGGGTATGCATCTGATCATCCCGGCACTGCCGGCGACCGCTCAGGCGCTCGACGTATCCGCGGGGACCGTGCAACTGACCATCACGCTGTACCTGATCGGCCTGGCGATCGGGCAGTTGGTGTATGGGCCGATATCCGATCGTTTCGGCCGACGCCCCGTTCTGCTTGTGGGGCTTACCCTGTTCACTCTGGCCGGTTTGGGCAGCGCCGCGGCGCCGAATGCCTGGATGCTGGTGGTTGCCCGCATCCTGCAATCGATCGGTGCGTGCAGCGGCCTCGTTCTGGGTCGCGCGATTGTGCGCGACTCCGCCGCACCGGACCGGGCAGCGGCGCAGCTTGCACTGTTGACGATGGTGATGTCGGCCGCGCCCGCGATCGCGCCGGTGCTGGGCGGCTACGCCACCGCCTGGCTTGGCTGGCGGGCGGCATTCGCGCTGCTGGCGATCATCGGTGCCGTCACGCTGGGATTCGCGGTGGTGCTGCTGCCGGAAACGAACGCGCTGCAGGCCAGCCCTGGGGCTTCGCTGCTGTTGAATTCGCTTCGCCTGTTCCGCTCGCGCGCCTTCTGCGGGTTTGTGCTGGGCGGCGCGTGCACCACCACGTCGTTCTACGCGTTCATGGCAGCGTCGCCGTTCATTCTGGTCAACCTGCTGCACCAGCCCGCCGAACGCGTCGGGCTCTATTATCTGCTGCTGATGGCTGGGGTCGCGGCGGGCAGTCTTTCGGCCAATCGCCTGGCGGGAAAGATCCGAACACCGAACGCCCTCCGCATCGCCAACGCGATCGCGATCGCGGGGTCTGCGTGCTTCATGTTGGCGGACCTCGTCGGATCGCTGAACGTGGTTTCGGTCATCGCGCCGGTGGTGCTGTTCATGGTGGGCGCCGGCATGGCAAGCCCGTTCGCACTGAGCGGCGCGGTCAGCGTCAATCCGCATGCAATCGGCGCCGCCTCCGGGCTGTACGGCTTCACTCAGATGGCCTACGGCGCGGTCTGCACAGTCGTGGTCGAAGTGTGGCGGCCGGGGTCAGTGTTCACTGTGGCGGTCGTGCTGCTCGGTTCGGCGCTGCTCGGCCAGGCGGCGCTGTCGTTCGCGGTCCGGCGGCACTGATGCGATGCACGGCGTCGCTCGCGACCGCGCCGCCGCGTTCCCTTCTTCCCAAACGCTATGACTTTGCGCTGAGGTGCATAGGCCACCTGTCGGTCATCGCCATTGGGTCGATTTCTTCCCACTTGGGATGAGTGCCGCGTGTCTCGCGGATATCGCCGACCACATTCGCGAGCTTATCGCGGATCATCTGGGGCTGATCATGCTTGCTTCTGGATGTGTAGTTGCGAGTCACAAGCATCGCCCGGATCGAGAGCGCCTGCACGCCTTCCTGCCCGAGATTGCGGTAGGTCACCGTCGTCTTCTCATAAACCGGTGCCAGACGGGTAACCATTCCGTCGCTTACGCCCAGCAGCCTGTAGTCGCGCGAAAGCTCGCTCATCCAGCCGAACGGTTGGCCACCCACGGCAAGAATGGCCTGGATGTGATGGCTTTTGAGTGCTTCGAGGGCCGCATTCTGATCGGGATACTCCACCGGGACCCAGCCGATCAGCGTCATCGCGCTGATGACCTGCTCGGTGATGACGGCGCCGCCCCAGAACCCGAGCTTTTGACCGCGCAGGTCGTCGACTGATGAGAGAGGAGCAGATTTGAAAAAGGGCATGCCCAAGATGCCCCCTTGCGGCGCCGATTTCGCGATGAAATGCACCTCTTCGGCGTGCAGGATTGCCAGAAGCCGGATGCGTTCCTTAAGGTTCGTCTCCTTGAACGCGCGGACGACGAGCGCATCGAACTGAGTGACCCCGAGCTCCGCCTGATTGTCCATCACCCGATCGATGTTGGTCAAAGAGCCGTCCGACTCTCGGTTGATGATCAGCCCGGGCGCTGCCTCGTCAAACTCTTTCATGAGCCGATAATGGGTTCCGTTCGCGCCGCCTGATGAGACCACCATCGGCTTCTGGATCGTCTGGGCCTTCACACGACTTGGCGTCAAACCTAGGCCAAGCGCCGGCACTGTGGCTATGAACATTCGTCGATGCATGACTTTCTGCCTTCTGTTCTGCCAATGAAACCGGAGATCTCGCAGATCGAGCGGGTGCCGATGCTGAGGGAGGGATGGCGGATCCGTGCCTCGCCTGTTCAGAAAGTATGCCCCGAACGCCAGGACGAGTGCCGCAAGCAGGGCCAGCGCGTATCTGCGCATCACCGCATCCCTACTGTCGCCGCTGGATCACGGTAGGGGACGCGTCAGAAGAACCCCGTTTGCGGAGGTTTTGCCACGACAATCCGCTTGACTTCCTCCTTCCGCAGAAGCTGATCGATCTGCGCAAAGGACAGATTGAGCGCATCGCGGATGCTATCAACTGCTTCTTCCTTGAGGAACTGCTCGGTCACATCACCGCCACTGTCATTCAACATGGTTGCCAACTCGCCGGCGGCCTTCGCAACCTTCCAACGATCCGCTCGCCTTGCGACGAACAGGTCAAACTCCTCAAGTTTGATCTCCGCCTGATGAAGCGATTCTCTCAGTCGATCGACCGTAACCTGTCGCTTATAGCGGCCTACGATTCTACGATTTGTCAAATAATTGACCTCAGCAAAAAAGGGCAATGCTCTTGATTCCTTCGTTGCGGTCACATTAGCCTGCACCTTCCGAAATCAAACAGGCGGATCGGCGTTTCTCCATCGGAGTAGACGACGAGCGCTGCCGCAACATCAAAGGGGCCAGATGAACTGGCCCTCATCCTTGACGGGAGGAACTTCAATGAGCGGATGGCAACTTGGGGGCGATGCACCTGCAGCTTACTCGCGGTTCAACGTGAAGATCATGGAGCCGTGGACCGACGATCTGATTCGCTCGGCAAATTGCAGGGACGGCGATCGAGTGCTGGATGTCGCATGCGGGACCGGGGTGGTCTCTAATCGAATTGGTTTGGTGACGACAAAGCACTGCTCGGTCACGGGCTTTGATGTCAATGAAGGCATGCTGAATGTCGCGCGCCAAAATCCACAAATGACGTGGCAGCTGGGTAGCGCGACCGAACTACCATTCGATGGCGACAGCTTCGATGTGGTGATCTGCCAACAGGGTCTTCAATATTTTCCGGATCGTCCGGCAGCCTTACGAGAGATGAGTCGCGTGCTGGTGCGCGGTGGACGCCTCGCCCTGAATGTTTGGGGCGCACTCGATCGTCAGCCGGGAGTGCTGGCCATCGTAAAGGCCGTAGCCGATTTCCTCGGACGAGATAGCGCATCCGCCCTCGAATTGGCGTGCTCACTGAACACCCGCCAAGAACTACGCCGACTGGCCGAGGACGCGGGGCTTCGGAATGTACATGTGCGTTTCGAGCATCGCACCATGCGTTATCCTGATGCGGCAGATTATGTGGCTGCGTATATGCGCGCGACACCCGTTACCGCGCAATTCGTCGCACTCCCAGAGGAACGGCGACAAGCTTTTATCGCACAAGCAGCTGAGCAGCTCGCGAGCTATGTCGACGATGCTGGACTTGCAGTCCCGTGGGAGAACCATTTCCTCACGGCGATCAAGTAACTACCCGCCCTATAGCCCTTCCCCGTCAGCGCCTGGACGCCTATGGGCGCAAGGTCCTGCAAGCCCAGCTGACATGCCATCGATGCGAGGAGGGTTCACCGATGCCGATACGCCTCAGAGCCTACTGTCGCTCGAATTTCACCACGCGGCGGACGCGCCCCCATTCACCCGGCTGCACGACATAGAAGTCGCCGTGCGAATCGCCCCAGATGCCATGGCACGAGCGATGAATCGGATCACCCCATCGCGCCAGCCGTTCACCATCCAATGTCAGGATACTGATCATGCCGCCATTGTGCTCGGCAACGTACACGATGTCGTCTTCGTCAACGTAAAAGAACGCCGGCCCGATAAGTTCGGTGCGCCAGACCTCCAGCAGCTTGCCGTTCAGGTCGAAGATCTGCACACGGTCATTCTCGCGATCCGCCACCAGCAGCCGTCCGCGCCGGTCGACCCACACACCATGCGGCAGGTTGAACTGCCCCGGCGCCGTTCCCGGCTCGCCCCATGAGAACAGGTACTGCGCATCGGCGGAAAACTTGTGCACCCGCGCATTGCCGTAACCGTCGCTCATGAACATCGAACCATCCGGCGCAAACGCGATGTCGGTGGGCAGATTGAACGGCCCACCCGCATGCGTCACCTTCTTCCACGCCGTCGAGCTGAAGTCGTCGCCTGGTACGCCGGTGTCGGAACGATGACCCTTTTCACCGATGGTCTGCACCAGCTTGCCATCGGCGGTGAATTTCATGAATTGCTGATGATGTTCGTCGGTCAACCAGGCAAAACCCTGCGTATCGAAGCGGATCGCGTGCGGAAAGCGGAACAGGCCGGCGCCCCATGAGCCCTGGAAGTTTCCGTCGCGATCGAAGACTACCACCGGATGTTCGGCCACCCGGTTGAAGCAATACACGCGATCCTCCGGTCCGACCGCAACTGCGGCCGGCTTCATATCCACGCCCTCCGGAACATGCGCCCAGTTCTCATGCACCTTGTAGGTGTACTTGCCGCTGCCCACGATAGCTTCCATGACATTTCTCCCTAGTTCCGCGAAAGCCTCCCGCCGGGCGCGACGAATGTCCACTGTGGCGGCCTGTGCGGCGCTTGCGATCATCGGGACTGGCGCTGCGCCTGAGAAACGTTCCGGCTATCAGGACGCGAGTTCCGAGACGCGCGCGCTGCAGGATGATGACGCCAGCAATCCGGGGTTCCTCTGGGTGCAGCAAGGCGAAGCGCTGTGGTCGCAACGCATCGGCAGCGCAGCGCACAGCTGTGCCGACTGTCACGGCAGTGCGGCCGCCTCGATGCGTGGGGTGGCAACGCGCTACCCAACCTACGATGCAAAGCTGGGGCGCCCGGTCACACTCGTGCAGCGCATCGAACAATGCCGGGTTGAACGACAGGACGCGGGGCCACTGAAACCAGACAGCGACGCACTGCTGGCATTGAGCGCTTATGTCGGGCTGCAATCCCGCGGGATGCCGATGCAGGTCGTCAGTGACGGCCCGGCACGGCCATACTACGAAGCAGGCCGAACGCTGTTCACACAGCGGCAGGGCCAACTCAACCTGTCATGCGCTCAGTGCCACGACGACCTCGCAGGTCAGCGACTCGGCGGCAGCACCATTCCACAGGGCCATGCGAACGGCTATCCGGAATACCGGCTGGAATGGCAGAGCATGGGCTCACTGGAACGTCGCATCCGCAACTGCGTGATTGGCGTTCGAGCCGAGCCATTCGCCGATGATTCGCTGGACCTCGTCGCGCTCGAACTTTACCTCGGCGCGCGGGCGAACGGTTTGGCGGTGGAGACGCCGGCGGTTCGACCGTAGCACTGCAGCGTCACAGCACATCGCTCCGCGCGCGGCGCAACAGAAACAGCGCCTGCTCGCCGAACATGTTGGCCAGCCGTGGAAACCGCCTCCACGGCGTCCGCCCGCCGGCATCGTCGGCGGCGAGCCAATTCTCCACCACATAGCCGTCGTGCTCGCACAGCGCGAAAAAATCGCGGATCGTGCAGGGGTGGATGTTGGGCGTCTCGTACCAGGGCCGATCCCAGGTCGGCGTCATCGGCATCCGCCCGGTGCTGAACAACTGCCAGCGCACGAGCCAGTGGCCGAAGTTGGGGAAACTCACCACCGCCCGCGTTCCGATGCGCAGCATCTGCCGCAGCACAGCCCTAGGCTGCTCAACCGCCTGCAAGGTGCGCGACAGCACGACGTAGTCGAAGGCTCCGTCCGGGTAGTGCGCCAGGTCGATATCCGCGTCGCCATGCATAACCGGCATGCCATGCGCCACCGCACGGATCACCTCCGCCATGTCGATCTCGATTCCCCGCGCGTCACAGCCTTTGGTGCGGAACAGGTGATCGATCAGCATGCCGTCGCCGCAGCCAATGTCGAGCACGCGCGAGCCCGGCGCAATCATCTCGGCGATCAGCCGGAGATCGACGCGCATGTTCTTGGCGACAAAGCGGACGGGGTCGTGCGTCGTCATTCTGCGACCCTTGTTGGGACAAATCACGGGCGGGTGCAATCACCGTTTCATGGCCCGCCTGCGGGGCCCCGGCCATAGCGACGGATCGCGATCGACACGGTCAGCGCACCTGCCGCGAGTGGACGTGGCCAGCTTGGCATTGCATCGCGTTCCTCCCGGGCTCGCTGTACTCTCCCAGCAATCAACGGGAGAAAACCAATGTTGGAGTCCGGGCGGGTCGTGTTCAGCCAGATGGAACAGGTGCTGTTCGGCATACCGGCTGCTCAGGCGGTCGCCGAATTGGCGGGGGAAGCCCAGCGCGTACTCCTGATGGTCAGCGGCACGCTGAACCGGCAGACGGACCAGATCGAAAAGGTGCGCCGTGCGTTGGGCAATCGCTGTGTCGGTACATTCGATCGCATGCCGCCGCACACGCCGCGCAGCGCCGTCATCGCCGCCGCCGAGCAGGCCCGCGAGCTGGACGCTGATCTCATCGTCACGGTCGGTGGCGGCTCGATAACCGACGGCGCCAAGGCGGTGCAGCTATGCCTGGCCAACGACATACGCGCGCCGGAGCGGCTAGACGCCCTGCGTCCGGTTAACGGCAACCCGCCGCCATGCAAAGCACCGACGGTGCGGCAGATCACCGTGCCCACGACCCTGTCGGCCGGCGAATTCTCCGCCATCGCGGGCGTCACCGACGAACATCGTCAGGTGAAGGAGCTGATCCGCCATCCCCGCATCATCCCGCGCGCGGTGATCCTCGACCCGTCGGCCACTGTGCACACGCCGGAATGGCTGTTCCTCTCCACGGGCATTCGTGCGGTGGACCACTGCGTCGAGGGTATCTGTTCGAACGAGGCGAATCCCTACGCTGATGCGCAGGCCCTGCGGGGACTGTCACTGTTGGCAAGCGGCCTGCCTCGGGTGAAGGCGGATCCGTCGGACCTCGCGGCCCGGCTCGACTGTCAGATGGGCTCCTGGCTCTCGATGGGGCCGCTGGCCGCAGGGGTGCCGATGGGGGCCAGTCACGGCATCGGCTACGTGCTGGGCGCGCTGTTCGACATCCCGCACGGACACACGTCGTGCATCATGCTGCCCGCGGTTATGCGCTGGAACAAACCGGCGAATGCCGCGCGGCAGGCATTAGTGTCGGCCGCCATGGACCATCCCGGCGAGGACGCCGCCGACGTGCTCGATGCATTCATTGCCGGGCTTGGCATGCCGCGCAGCCTGGCGGCGGTGCATGTGGGTCGCGATTCGTTCGACCGCATGGCCGAGCAGGCGATGGGCACGCCATGGGTGCCGCGCAACCCGCGGCGCATAGACGGACCGGCGGAGGTCCGGGAGATCTTGGAGCTGGCAGCCTAGAG
>JBKPSV010000291.1:0-21702 GCA_046735215.1 Pseudomonadota bacterium
GAATGCCCAGCCAGCGCAGTCGCTCGCCGACCGTGTCGGATGATGCGGAGCGGCGCAAGAGTCCGATAACGCGATAGCCTTGCTGCAGCAGATATTGCGACAGATATGCACCATCCTGACCGGTAACTCCGGTGATCAAACAGGTCGGCATATCGGTTCTCTCCTGCGTTGGCGGGGCATAGAATCTGGCGCTAGACTGCGCGCAGCGTGTCGTCCGAATAAGCCGTTTTCCTGGCGTTTCTGAGGATCGGTGTGATCACTCGGTGAACCAGATCTGCGGCGAAACGATACCAGTCCTTGCCCGGGTCAATGGCATGAGGCGCCGACGGTTCGGGCTTTTCCTGCAGCAATTGGCGCAATACTTCGGCTAGACTCTCCGGCCGCGGATCACACAGCCTTGCCAACCTATAATCTCCGATCTGCTCAACCAGGCCACCGACCCGAGTGGCGACAACTATCCTTCCTGCCGCGACGGCTCCAGGCGCAACCCCGCTTTGGCTGGCCTCAACGTATGGCAATACAATGGCATCGGCCCACGCGATAAGGCCCGCGATCTCGCCGTCAGGCACCCAACGGTTCTCAACGGTTACACCCGGTGTGGCACGCAGGGCGTCCAATGCCGTGCCTTCAGGACCCGAGCCGATAACGCGGAGCGCCCACCGCCCCGGACAACCAAGCTCGCTGACGGCGGCCTGCAGCAGGCCCAGCCCCTTGTAAGGCAGCAACCTGCCGAAGAACAGCAATCTCAGCGGGCCGCCATGCGTTCCGGGTTGCGGAGCAGCGGGCCCGAACACGAGTGGTGGCAGTCGCAACACGAATGGTCTCCGGCGCCGCGTCACAGCTTGCCTGTCCAGTCGAGTGGCAACATGTTGAGTCAGAGTAACGATCGCGTCCGCCGATCGTAGCAACCATCGCTGGACCATCATAAGGAACGGAAAACGATCGCCCGGATGCCGATCGGCATCGTGCACGATGATGACCATCGGTATCTGAAGCCAGCGCAGCGCCGCAGCGCACAGCGGATCCAGTGGCCCGAGCATGGCACACACCGCAACATCGGGCTTCAGGGCGGTCAGCCGGGAAATCAGTTTCGGCACTATCACCGGTGCCTGCAGCAATCGCCAGATCAGCCCTGCAGCGCCATCGTAGGTGTCAACCGGCAGGGTACAGTCAGGAGCGTCAACCTCCTGGAGTATTTCCGCGCTCGTCGACAGTGACAGTATAGCCTCGGTCCGCGGGATTGATCGCAGCGCATCGGCAAGGCGTGCAGCAAGGAGCGGCCCGGCGCCGCGGCGGCCCCATTGCCAAACAAGGATTCTCATACGCCGCGCTTCTTGGACTGTGACCAGCGGTTCGTCAACGATCGGGCATAATACGAGTCAGGGACCAACTGCCCGAAGTGTAGGCAGTGATACGGGGTTTTGCCGAAGCCGTATCCCCAGTTTGCCCACGGCTATCGCAAGTGATGCGGTTCCCAGTCGCTCGAGTGCTGCGCCACGCGCTGCTTCTCCCATCGTGTGCCGAAGACCAGCATCGTCGGCGAGCCGCCGCAGCCAGTCCGCCGCATGTCCCAGGTCGGCGTCGGCCCACTCAGCGCCGCTCACGGCGTAGATGCCCCGGGCATCCTCCGCGTTGACCAGTTGGAAGCCAACCAGCGCGGCGCAGGTCGGGTCCATGAACTCGGTCGTCGCCGACCAGTCGGTGGCGACGACCGGCTTGCCCAGCAACATGCCTTCGGCGGCCACCAGGCCGAAGCCTTCGCTTCGATGCAGCGACAACACGATGTCGGCTGTGGCTGTCAACGCCAGCAACGCGGCGGGTGGGAGCGTGTCCGTCATCAGTCGGATGTTGGCGCTGCCCGCGGTCGCCGTTGTCAGGCGCGCAAAGTCGTCGGGAAAGTGATCCGGGTTCCCGACCTTCAAGACCAGCATGCGGTCCGATCGGGCGCCGAACGCGGTCCGGAAGGCGTCAATGGTCCCAAGCGGGTTCTTCCGCACAAAGGAAGAGGCGAGATTGAACGAGGAGAGGACGATCACGGCGTTGTTGGGCAGGTCGAAGTCGGCCCGCCCAAGCGGGGCTGGAGCAATAGGGTCACACGCCACCGGTGGCCTGACCACGGCGATCGGCGCATCGATGAGAGGGGCCAGCGCGTCGGCCGTGAAGCGCGACGGTGCCCAGACCTCATGCACGAACCGGGCACCGAGCCGCCACTCCGTGGTGGCAATGGGCAGTTCCCAATACCAATACCCGACGAGGCGGCGGTCCTGTACCAGGATTCGCGGCAATCGGGTCAGGACCAGCGGCAGCAGTGGCGGGTTCACGTGCAGCACCAGCGGCGCACCTGGTGGTGGCAGATCGTCAGGTTCAGCCGCCGGCTGTAGATCGTCGCGATGCGCCGGGAGGTAGCGCCCGATGTCGACAGGCCACGTCGGCACGCCCAGCGAAGCGAGCCCGCGCAGCATCAGTCGTGCGCTTTCTCCTAAGCCGGAGGCGCGCGACAGTTCGCCGGCGACGACGATGCCGTTGGCGGCAACCGGCGGCGGCGCGCCGGGGCGCGGCGCTGCCAGCGCAGCAAGGCGGGTCGCCATCCGGCGGCGCGGCCCAGCCGGCAGCCGTCGCCAAAGCCGGTGAAGAAATGGGATCGGTGGTGGCATCGCTCGGTTGGTTGATGGGCCGCCACGATGGCACACGTGGTGCAGATCAGACCATCCCGAGTGGTCCATGATGACCTGCCGGTGTACACCGCCGGACGAGCCACCGGACCCGAGGCACATCATGACCCTGCCGCGCACGCCCTCGCTGCGCCTCGACGACCGCCGTGCACTCGTAACCGGCGCCGGACGCGGTATCGGGATGGCGGCCGCTGCCGCCTTGGCGCAGGCCGGAGCGCATGTCGTCCTGGCAGCACGCACGGCAGCGGAGATCGAGGCTGTCGCTGGCCAGATCCGTGACGAAGGCGGCAGGGCCGAACCGTTGCTGCTTGATGTGACCGACCTGGAGGCAGTTCGCGCAGCGGTCGGCTCCCAACCTGTCTTCGACGTGCTGGTGAACAATGCGGGGACCAACCGCCCCGCGCCATTCCTGGAAGTAACCGAACAGGACTACGATGCGATCACCATACTGAACCAGCGCGCCGCCTTCTTTGTCGCGCAAGCGGTGGCGCGGCGGATGGTCGAGACCTCGGTCTGCGGCTCCATCATCCATATTTCTTCGCAAATGGGCCATGTTGGCGGCGGTCGGCGCACGGTCTACTGCATGAGCAAACACGGCATCGAGGGCCTGACCAAGGCAATGGCGATCGACCTGGCAGGCTACGGCATTCGCGTGAATACCATCGGCCCCACCTTCATCGATACGCCGCTGACCCGGCCGTTCTGGGAAGACAAGGCGTTCCACGCCGATGTGGTGCGGCGGATCAAGCTTGGCCGGCTGGGTACGGTGGAGGATCTGATGGGGGCCGTCGTGTTCCTGGCATCCGATGCCTCTGCTCTCGTCACGGGCACGTCCCTGGTGGTGGACGGAGGTTGGACGGCGGAATAGCTTGGCCGCCCTTGGACGGGGTGGTGCGATGATCCGCTATCTGAAGCGTGGCGCAACGGACGAGGAGAAGTTCGAGGCCGACCGGAAGGTGCGTCAGACGGTCGAAGCGATCCTCGACGATGTGATGCGTCGTGGCGACGCAGCGGTGCGCGAGCTGTCCGCAAGGTTTGACAAGTGGGAACCGTCAGCGTTCCGTCTCTCCCAATCAGAGATCCAGGCGCTGATCGACAGTCTGCCGCCGCAGGTGATCGACGACATCAAATTTGCGCAGGCACAGATCCGCCGCTTCGCGGAGGTGCAGCGGGCAGCCCTGCGCGACGTCGAAGTTGAGACGCTGCCTGGGGTGCGACTGGGTCATAAGAACATTCCGGTGGCCAGTGTCGGCTGCTATGTGCCAGGCGGACGCTATCCGATGGTCGCCTCGGCGCACATGAGCGTGCTGACCGCCAAGGTCGCCGGGGTGAAGAGGGTCGCTGCGTGCACACCACCGCTGAACGGGGTGCCTCCGGCCGCGACCGTCGCCGCAATGGCGCTGGGGGGCGCTGACGAGATCTATCTGCTGGGTGGCGTGCAGGCGGTTGCTGCGATGGCGCTTGGCACGTCGAGCATTCCAGCGGTGGACATGTTGGTCGGTCCTGGCAACGCCTTCGTCGCTGAAGCGAAGCGGCAGTTGTTCGGGCGGGTGGGCATCGACCTGCTCGCGGGCCCCACCGAGACGCTGATCATTGCCGATGAGACAGCCGATGCCGAGATGTGCGCCACCGACCTGCTGGGCCAGGCCGAGCACGGCCCCACGTCACCTGCCATTCTCCTGACGACGTCAGCGAAGATCGCTGACGAGATCCAGGGCGAGATCGACCGCCAGCTTGCTCACCTGCCGACGGCGGATATCGCCGGCGTCGCCTGGCGCGACCACGGCCAGGTCATTCTGTGCGATAGCGATGAGGAGATTGTGGTCGAGGCCGATCGCATTGCCTCGGAACATGTGCAAGTGCTGACCCGCGAGCCACGCTGGTTTCTGGACCGCATGGTGAATTATGGCTCGCTGTTCCTGGGCAAGGAGACCAACGTCGCCTATGGCGACAAAGTGATCGGCACCAATCACACGCTGCCGACCAAGCGTGCGGCGCGCTACACGGGCGGGCTTTGGGTGGGCAAGTTCCTGAAGACCGTAACCTATCAGGAGGTCAGCCCGGAGGCCACCGCGATGATTGGCGAATACTGTTCCCGACTTTGCGCGATCGAGAACTTTGCCGCACACAAGGAGCAGGCCGACCTGCGCGTTCGGCGCTACGGTGGCAGGAACGCGCCCTGACGCTATGATGGGCGACGGATTGAGGAGCCATGTGATGAGCGAAGAGATCGCCACCCTGGGCGGCGGATGCTTCTGGTGCCTGGAGGCCGTCTACAAGGATCTGCGCGGCGTGCGCAGCGTGATGTCGGGCTACGCCGGCGGCCAGGTCGCCAATCCGAGCTACCAGGCTGTATGCACCGGCACCACCGGCCACGCCGAAGTGGTCCAGGTCAAATTCGATCCCGATGAGGTATCATACGCCGACCTGCTGCGGGTGTTCTTCACCATACACGATCCGACGACGAAGGACCGGCAGGGTCACGATGTCGGACCGCAGTACCGCTCGATTATACTGACCCACTCGGATGCGCAGCGGCAGGCCGCGGAGGCGATCATCAAGGAGATCACCGACGAGAAGGTGTGGCCCGCGCCGCTCGTGACGCAGATCGAGCCGTTGCAGGCATTCTACGAAGCCGAGCCCGAGCATCATGACTACTTCGCACGCAATCCGTGGACCGGCTACTGCCAGGCGGTCGTCGCGCCGAAGGTGGCGAAGTTTCGCAAGAGCTTTTCCGATCGGCTAAAGCGTGCGGCGGCGGAGTAGCAACGATGGACCTTGCATTCACTCCAGAAGAAACTGCGTTTCGCGAGGAGGCTCGCCGCTTTTTCCGCAGCGAGATCCCGCAATCGATCCGCGACAAGGTGGCAGAAGGCGAGGGGCTGACGCGCGATGACATGATTACCTCGCAGCGCATCCTGAACGCGCGCGGGTGGGCGACGCCGAACTGGCCGGTGCAGTGGGGCGGGCAGGAATGGTCGCCCGTGCAGGTCTACATGTACCAGGACGAGATGCAGCAGGCGAACGTACCGACGCCGATCGGCTTCAACGTCACCATGGTTGGCCCGGTGATCGCGCAGTTCGGCAACGAGCAGCAGAAGCAGTACTTTCTGCCCAAGACGGCAAACGCGGATATCTTCTGGTGCCAGGGTTTTTCCGAGCCGGGCTCCGGCTCCGATCTCGCCTCGCTGCGGACACGCGCCGAACGTAAGGGCGACAAGTACATCATCAACGGTCAGAAGATCTGGACCACGCTGGCGCAGTATGCCGACTGGATCTTTTGTCTGGTTCGTACGGATCCGGCTGCGAAGAAGCAGGAAGGCATCTCGTTCATCCTGGTGGATATGAAGACGCCCGGCATCACCGTGCGCCCGATCGTCACCATCGATGGCGGACGCGAAGTGAACGAGGTGTTCTTCGACAATGTCGAAGTTCCCGCCGAGAACCTGGTAGGTCAGGAGAACAAAGGCTGGGACTATGCGAAGTTCCTGCTCGGCAACGAACGCACCGGCATCGCGCGGGTGGGTGCCTCGAAGGCAAAGGTGGCGCGCATCAAGGAACTGGCGTCGATGGAGCGCGTCGGTGATCGGCCGCTGATCGACGATCCACGATTCCGCGAAAAGCTTGCCGCGGTAGAGGTGGAGCTGAAGGCGCTGGAGATGACGCAGTTGCGCGTCGTCGCCGATGAGCGGAAGCGCGAGAAGGGCAAGCAGAACCCGGCCTCGTCAATTCTGAAGCTGAGTGGCTCGGTGATCCAGCAGCAACTGACCGAGCTGCTGATGGATGTTGTGGGCCCGTATGTGCTGCCGTATCAACGCGACTTCGATGGCCGCAACGAGCCGGTGATCGGCCCCGACTACGCCACCGAGGCAGCGCCGATGTATTTCAACTATCGCAAGGTCTCGATCTACGGCGGCTCGAACGAGATCCAACGTAACATCGTCGCCAAGGCGATACTGGGGCTTTGACCTAACCGTCATGGCCGGGCTTGTCCCGGCCATCAGTCGCGGCTTGTTCCATGACGGATGATCGGCACACGGCTGGTCATGACGTTCAGACTGAGGACACGTCTATGGACTTCGACCTGACCGATGAACAGCGTCTGCTGAAGGACAGCGTGGATCGGCTGATCGCCGATCAATACCAGTTCGAGCAGCGCAAGAAGTACATGGCCGAGCCCGATGGCTGGAGCCAAGCCGTATGGCGGCAATACGCCGAGATCGGTCTGCTCGGTCTGCCGTTCGCAGAGGCGCATGGCGGCTTCGGTGGCGGCCCGGTCGAGACGATGATCGTGATGGAGGCGTTCGGTCGTGGCCTGGTGCTCGAACCCTACTTGGCCACCGTTGTCCTCGGCGGCGGTCTGTTGCGGCGCGCAGGCACGCCGACGCAGCAGCAGGCACTGTTGCCGGAGGTGACCCAGGGCAAGTTGAAACTGGCGTTCGCCCATGTCGAACGCCAGTCACGCTATGACCTCGCCGATGTCGCTACCACTGCGCGGCAGGATGGTGCGATCTGGGTGCTGGACGGTGCGAAGAGCGTCGTATTGCATGGCGACTGCGCCGATCGCCTGCTGGTCACGGCGCGGGTCTCCGGCGACCGCCGCGACCGCCACGGTATCGGGCTGTTCATTGTGGATCCGACGGCGAACGGCGTGAGCCGGCGCGGCTATCCGACACAGGATGGCCTACGCGCCGCCGAAGTCACGCTGTCGGATGTTCGCGTCTCGCAGGACGATGTTATGGGGGATCCAGGAGGCGCTCTGCCCGCCGTCGAGCATGTGGTGGACGAGGCAATTGCAGCGCTGTGCGCCGAGGCGGTCGGCACCATGCAGGAAATGCACGAAACGACATTGGAGTACCTGAAGACTCGCCAGCAGTTTGGCCGTCCTATCGGGCAGTTTCAGGTGTTGCAGCACCGATCGGTGGACATGCTGGTCGCGCTTGAGCAGGCACGTAGCATGGCGATGTTCGCCGCGGTTACGGCGGGAGACGAGAACGTTACCGAACGGCGCCGCGCCATTGCGGCAGCAAAGGTACAGATCGGCCGGTCAGGTCGGCATATCGGTCAAGAGGCTATACAATTGCACGGCGGCATCGGCATGACGATGGAGTACAAGGTCGGTCATCACTTCAAACGCATGACCATGATCGATAAGCTGTTTGGCGATGCCGATGTGCACCTGGAGACGTTGGCGCAGCTCGGTGGGCTGTTCGGCAAGGCTGCGTAGCCTGTCATTGCGAGAAGGCGAAGCCGGTCCCGGACTTGATCCGGGAAGCAATCTCGATGAGTGTGCGCACCTCTATCGCGATTGCTTCCCCCGCTGTCGCGGGGGTTGCAAGGACAGTGGGCTCAGATCACGCCTTCGTCATGCAGCGACTTGACCTCTGAGTCACTTAGCTCAAGCCAACTCGTCAGCACTTCGTCGGTGTGCTGTCCAAGGATCGGCGACGCCTTCACCTGTGGCGGCCTACCGTCGATCCTCACCGGCCACGCCGGCATCTTGAACGGCTGGTACGACGGGTGCTGCATGTACTGCATGATGCCGCGCTGCTCGAAGGTCGGCTCGTTGATCAGTTCCATGGTGTCGAGTACCGCCCCGGCGGGAATGCCGGCGCTGCCGATCTGGTCCATCGCCTCGTGCTTGGTACGACTCTTCGTCCAGGCGGTGATCATTGCATCAAGCTCTTCGTGGTTCTTCACCCGATCGGCCGGGGTAGCAAAGCGCGGATCGTTGATCAGTTCTTCGCGCCCCATCACGTTACACAGCCGCGACCAGTGCTCTGGATTGGCGCGGCTGGTCATGATCCAAACATAGTCGTTCGCTCCACCCGGCGCGCACGGATACAAGCCGGACGGAGCATTGCTGCCGCCGCCGGAATGCGCACCGTCACGCTCCACCGCCTTGCCGCTGCGTGCCTGCGTCGCGAAGTTGGTGCGCATGTAGTGCAGCATCGCATCCTGCATCGCCACCTGCAGCCGGTGGCCTTCGCCGGTCTGCGCACGGCGGAACAGCGCGCCAAGGATAGTGATCGCCATCGTCATCCCGGTGCCGGTGTCGCCGAGTGACAGGCCCGGCTTTACCGGCATACGCCCTTTCTCGCCGGTGACGCTGATCGTGCCACCCGTCGCCTGGGCGATCATGTCAAAGGCGAGGTTCTTCTCATACGGGCTGCCGGTGCCGAAACCCTTTACCTGACAGTAGATGATGCCAGGGTTGATCGCTTTCACATCGTCATAGCCAAGGCCCAGGCGATCGATCGTGCCGGGCGCCATGTTCTCCACGCAGACATCGGCCTTGCGGAGCAAATCCTTGACCAGCGCCAAGCCGCGCGGCGACTTCAGGTTGACGGTGATCGACTTCTTGTTGGCGTTGAACTGCTGGAAATAATACGGGTCGTCGTCCGGCTTGCCCTTGCGAAGGCGGCGGCCAGGATCGCCAACGCCAGGGTTTTCGACCTTCACCACTTCGGCACCGAGCCAGGCGAGCGCCTCGGTGCAGGAAGGGCCAGCCTCGAACTGGGTGAAATCGACGACGCGGATACCCGATAGGAATTGTACGTCTGCGCTGGCGTCTGGCATGGCCGTTCTCCTCTTAGGCCGGCCGCTACACCTCACGAGCCACGAGGGCCGGCTGGCGTTCTCTTCGTCGCCATAGTGATCCCGCAGCGATGACCGCGGCAAGTCCAGCCAGCTCGATCGCTTCCACCGCACCCAGTGGCCCCAGCGCGCTCGCCAAGAAGCCAACCAGCAGGATGCCCACCGGACCAGCGCCGATGCAGACGGTGAGCAGTCCCATCAGCCGCGAGCGCATATGCGGCGGCGCATGTGCGATGATCAGCGAGGTCTGCATGTTGGCGAATGCTGCCGAGCCAAAGCCGCCGATGACCAGCAGCGCCCAGGCCAGCCAGAACAGCGGCGCCAACGGCATCAGTGCGACGCAGATCAAGAACATCAGCGAGCCCCCGACCATCAGGACGCGCCCCTTGCCGGGAGGGTCACCGCCGGCGAGCCAAAGGCCGCCAAGGAATGCACCGAACGATTCTGCGGCGGCCATCATGCCCACGAGCGCCGGCGACACCATGAAGTGATTGCGGCCAATCGGTGCAATCAGTGCCGAGTAGGGGAAGCCGAGCAGGTTCATTGCAATTGTCACCAGCAATACGCCGGCGATGACCGCGTGGCCGCGCGCGAAGCTGACGGCCTCGGCGAGATCGCGTGGCACGTGGCTGAGCACGAACTGTCGGATATCCTGTTCGTGGTGCAATCCCATCGCCAGCAGCCCAGCCAGTAGATACAGCAGTGCAGACAACGTGAAAGCGCCAGCCAGTCCGGTGAACTGGTACAGCGTGCCGGCAATGATCGGTCCAATCATGCGGGTAATCGAATTGGTCAGGGTGTCGAGCGCGAGCGCACGGGCCACGAGCGCCGGCGGCACGCACTCGCCCACCATGCGCCGGCGCGTGGACATCTCGGTGGACCAGACGATGCCGGCAATAAGGGCCGCCAGCGCGACGTGCCACGGTTGCGCCGCGCCCAGAGCGGCGAGTATGGCGACCGCCGCGGACGCGACCGCCGTCACCAGCTGCCCGACGACGAGGACCCGCTTGCGATTTACCGCCTCGGCCATCACGCCAGCGAACGCACCAAGGAACAACATCGGCAGCGTGCGCGCGGCAGAGACGACAGCGACGGCAAGGCCGGAGCCGGTCATGTCGAGAGTGAACAGCGCCGCCGCCAAGACCTCGAACCAGCGCATCGCGTTGACGCAGCTGCCAATCGCCCAGAGGCGCAGGAAGATGGTGGAGGAGAGGAGGGCACGCAGGCCCTCGGTTCGAGACATAGCGGTGGATCAGTTGTCCTTCGTCACGTGTATCGGCGGTGTCGCGCCGAACCATTCGGGTTTCGCGCGTTCAACCTGGGCAGCGAGCTGCAGCAGCAGGTCCTCGCGCGCGAAGTTGCCGTAGAGCTGCACGCCGATCGGCAGTCCGTCTTCATCGTGGCCAGCGGGAAGGCTGATTGCCGGAAGACCGGTCTCGTTCGCCGGCATGGTATAGCGGCACGCATCCGCCAGCTGCTCCAGCCAAGGATCAAGCGGTTCGTCGCGCAGCAGCGAGTAGGGGCCATTGGCCTGTGGCACGCGGATCGCCAGCGTCGGCGTCAGCAGCATGTCGTAGCGATCCATCAGAGCGCCGAATTGCCGCGTGATGGTGTTGTTGCCGTTCATCATGCGCAGAATGTCGAATCGGTCGTAGCCGTCGGCGGCCTCGTAGTGACGATAGGTCATCGGGTTCAGCAGATGCTTCAAATCGCTCGTCGGGATGCCTTTGTCCGCCGCCATCATGGTGAACATGAGGCGGCTGCTGAGCCAACCGGCGATATACGTTCTCCACATGGTCGGCCAGTCGCAGATCGCATCGTCGTTCAGTTCCTCGACCACGTGGCCGAGTGATTCCAGCACGCGCGCCATCTCGCGGACCCGTGCCGCCACCTGCGGGTCTGTGTCGGTGCTGCGTCCCCAGCGCGTGGTGGAAAGACCGATCTTCAACCGACCTGGCTCGCGCCCGATCGCATCAAGGTAGGAGCCCGCGGGTGGTCCCATCTTGATGAATGACCCACCATTGGGAACGCGTGTCAGGTAATCATACGCTGCCGCAGAATCGCGCACGGTTCGTGAGACCACGCCCTCGATCGACACGCGGGCGATGTATTCGTTGATCGCCAGTCGGTGCGGGACCCGGCCGCGCGATGCCTTCAGTCCAACCAGGCCACAGAAGGACGCTGGGATACGGGTGGAACCGCCGCCGTCGGAAGACATGGACAAGGGGACAATCCCGGCAGCCACGGCCGCGGCAGAGCCGCCGGACGAGCCGCCCGATGTGCGCGCGAGGTTCCATGGATTGCGCGTCACCTTGACCTCGCCGCGGTAGTCGGTCGTGGTGTCGAAGGTCATCCCGAATTCGGGTGTGGTCGAGCGGCCGAGTGGAACCAGGCCGGCGCGCAGGTAATTCTCCACGGTCGGATCGGTGGCGGTAATGCGTGTGCCCTTGGTGAACGCCGAACCGGAATCCTGCGTGCGCCCCCTCAGGCCGGACCCAAGATCCTTTAGGAAAATCGGCACGCCATACAGCTTGCCTGACCTGTCGGGGCCGTCCGTATCTGGATTGGTCCGCACATCATCGAACAGCTCGATAACCGCTTCCAGCTGCGGGTTCAGCCGTGCGACGCCCGAAGTGGCCTGATTGACCACCTGTTGGGTGTTGACCTGGCGAGTGCGCACCAGCTCGGCGAGTGCCACCCCGTCAAGCCTTGCCCATTCCGCCCAGCCCATCGCCAGGTCCGTCATCGCTTCCCTCCCCATGGACCGCACCCGCGTGCCGGCGGTATCATGCCGTCAAATGTCGAACGCCGGCAGAGGGGACCCCTGGAAATGAACGATACGGTCATGACCAAACCGCAGTTTGACCGGACGGTCGAGGACCTCGGCAATATCGTCGAGCTGGGGCATGTGAACGTCACGGTACCCGACCAGTCAAAGGCTATCGCATTCTATCTGATGGGACTTGGCCTGACCCGCGATCCGTATCTTATGGCCGGTCTGGAGAACATGTGGGTCAATGTCGGTCGTGGCCAGTTCCACCTGCCGACACGCAACCCGCCACAGGTGGTGCGCGGCACGACCGGGCTGGTGGTGCCGGATCTTGAGGCGCTGCTGCAGCGGCTGGAATACGCCAAGAAGTTTCTGGAGGGCACGCAGTTCGGCTACAGACAGGTGGGCAATGTCGTGGAGACGACCTGCCCGTGGGGCAACCGCATGCGTATGCACGGCCCGGAGCCGGAGAAGTTCGGCCCGTTGCGGCTGGGCATGCCGTATGTCGAGTTTGACGTGCCGGCTGGTACCAGACTGGACAAGATCGCGCAGTTCTACACCGAGATTCTCGGCGGGATCGCAGGCGTGGCGAATGACGAGAAGGGGCCCTATGCCTGGGCGAGTACGTCAGCCGACAGCAGGGTGATCTACCGCGAGACCAGCCGCGAACTACCGCCCTACGACGGCCACCATATCCAGATCACACTTGCCGACTTCTCCGGCCCGCACAGGAAGCTGGTCGAGCGTGGCCTGATTGCCGAGGAGAGCGATCAGCACCAGTATCGTTTCGTCGATATCGTTGACGTCGATACCAACAAGCCGCTGTTCCAGATCGAACACGAGACGCGCAGCATGCGCCATCCGATGTTCAACCGAACCTTCGTCAACCGTAATCCGGATATGAACAACCGGAACTTCGTGCCGGGGTACGAAGTGGGCGTCTGGGCTCTGGCGTGATGGCGCTCGAACCATATCGCGTCTCCGCCTACAACACGGCGAAGGCGTCGGAGAACAAGATTCACGACGATGCGACGGCCCGTCGCTTTGGTTTCACCGGCGGTCTGGTTGGTGGCGTGCATGTTTATGCTTACATGGCGCACCAGCCGGTCGCGCGGTGGGGCCGTGTGTGGCTGGAACGCGGTACAGGCGACTGCCGCTTCACCAAGCCGGTGTACGAGGGCGATATTGCCGAGATCGTTGCCGATGAGACTGAGGGCACTCTGTCGCTGAAGGTGATCAGCCGCGGCGAGCTGTGTGCCACCGGCTCTGCTGGCTTGCCGGAATCTGTCACGGCATCGACGGTGGAGTTCCAAGTGGCCACGCCGCCAGCGCATGACGCGCGACCTGCAGCCGATGAACAGTCGCTCGCAGTCGGCCGGTGGCTTGGAATGAATCCGCTGCTGGTGACGGCGGAGTTTCACGCGCAGGACCTCCGCGACACGCGCGAAACCGACCCGCTGTATGCGCGGGACGGTATTGTGCATCCCGGCACGGTGCTGCGCTGCTGTAATTGGGTGCTGTCGCACAACGTGGTGCTCCCGGCGTGGATGCATGTCGGCAGCAGCGTGCAGAACCTCGGCATTGCGCGGATTGGCGACACACTGACCGCGCGGGCGCGCGTCACTCAGAACTATGTGCACAAGGGCCACAAGTTCGTCGAAGTCGATGTGCTGGTTTTGGCAGACCAGCGGACGCCGCTTGCGCGGGTAACCCACACGGCCATCTATCTGCCCCGGCAGCTGGCAGAGGCTGCGTAGCCTCGCCTCGCGTCAGGCCGCAGGCTTGTGAGCGGAAGCGGCGGCCAGCTCCTTGCGCAGCGCGCGTAGCTCCTCAAACTGCGCAGTAATATCCCGCATGATGGCAGCGATACCGATCATCCGGCCCGTCGCATCGGCGAATGGTGCGATGGTGAATTCGATCGAGATCCGTGTGCCATCCTTGCGAATGGCCGGGACCGACAGAAGCTGACCGTCCGCATAACGGGATTGTCCGGTCTGCATGGTGGCCCGGTAGCCGTGCCAGTGGCGGTCACGCAGATTGGCGGGAATGATGATATCGAGCGAGCGGCCCAAGGCCTCGGCCTCGGTGAAACCAAAGATTCGTGCAGCGCCGGAATTCCACACGCGGATCGCGCCGTCACTATCCGCATAGACAACTGCATCGGACGTCTTGGCGATGAGGTGTTGGGCGAAATTCTGCGGCTCAGGTGGCAGGTTCATACCAAACTCCTGATAGCTGAACGGGTGGGAAGCCCCAGCAGCGACACCAGGGCCTGCCGGGGAGCGACCAGATCGGCCAAGCTGTAGCGGTCGAGCACCGCCAGGAACGCATCAAGCGCCTCCTGAAGCACTTTGCTCAGCACACAATTGTCGGAGATGACGCAGGTGCCGGTCTTCTCGAAGCAGGGCACCAGCGCGAGATCAGCCTCCGTACGGCGCACGGTGGCCCCAAGGTTGATGGAATCAGGCTCGCGCGCCAGCCGGATCCCGCCGCGTCTGCCGCGCTGGGTCGCGACGTCGTTCGCGATTCCAAGCTGATGTACCACCTTCATCAGATGCGCTTCGGAAATGTCGTAGGCGGCCGCAATCTCAGCGATGGTCGCAGAACGCTCGCGGCAGATGGCCAAGTACATCAGCGTCCGCAGCGTGTAGTCGGTGTACGTCGTCAGTCGCATTTCACGGACCTTGGGCAGACGCAGCTTTCCGCGTCGGCAATTGCAATCCATCCGGAGGTCCACCGAGCTGGTGGAACACTGCCAGTTCCAAACTCCCAGCGATCCTGTGGGCCTTGCCAACGAATAGCGAGGCGGTGTTGGCCTCGAACAGCTCATGTGCGGTCTGTTCGAAGAGCTGCAGCCAACGCGGGAACATTGAGCGCTTGAGGTCGCGCACGGCGCGATGGACCGCGACTGGATCGCCTGAGTATTGGCCTGACGTCAGCATGACGGACGACCAGAAGCGCCGCATCGTGGCGAGATGTTCCGGCCATTCGTGGGATGCGATCGCTGCGTCGAAGACAGGGGCGAGCACGGGGTCGCCGCGAACTTTGGCGTAGAAGCGGTCGATCATCAGGGCGATCGATTCTTCTGTGACCGACTCAATGCGCGGTTCCTGCGGGGGCATTTGGGCCATCTATGCATCCGCACAACAAAAGCAATATGTTGAATATATGTTTTCTGGCGGACCAGTTGATCTGAAGGCCGCAAACTCCAGCGAACGGCGTGCGTTTACCTGGTGACAACCAGAAGGGAGTGCGCACCTGCGTCTCGCTACAATGATTACCGCGGGTCTCTTGGCCGCTGGCCCAGTCATCGCTTTCGGCCCGCCGGCGTATTCGCAGCAGAATGACCTGATGGGGCAGGCTCAGCGGTTCTTCAACAATAACAACAACGATCAAAATAATCGGGACGCTTACCAAAGGGGCCGTGAGGACGAGCTTCGACGTCAACAGGCCGAGCGGGATCGGGGCTATCGTCGCGACTACGATCAGCGGTCGGGTGATCGCGATCTCAGTCGCGAGAGCCGCTACCGCGGCCAGGATCGCGATACTTACAACTATGGCAGGTATCCCTGAGCAGACGAGATTTGCCCCCGCATTGACGGCAGTGGGGAGGAAGGCCTAAAGCCGGCCCGCCGGATGGCGGGCATAGCTCAGCTGGTAGAGCGCCAGGTTGTGGTCCTGGATGTCACGGGTTCGAGTCCCGTTGCTCGCCCCAGCCGTGGGGCGAGCTGTCGTGAGCGCACATGATGTAGCCGGCTTGATTCTGGCAGGAGGGCGGGCACAGCGCCTGGGCGGAGGCGACAAGCCTTTGTTGCCGTTGGGGGGCGCCCCTATGCTCGAACGGCTGCTTGGTGTCATCCACATCGAAGCACGCAACTGCGCGATAAGCGCGAATGGCGACCCGGCCCGCTTCGCCGCTTTCGGTGTTCCCGTGCTTGCAGATCGTCATTTCGAAGGTGAGGGACCGCTGGCTGGGGTGCTGGCCGGACTGGACTGGGCAAGCGAGGTGGGAGCGGATGTGCTCCTCACCGTGCCCGGCGACACCCCCTTCATCCCCTCGGGGCTCGCTGCCTTTCTGGCGCCTCCACCAGCGTGCGCGGCGAGTAACGGGCGTCTGCACTTTTTGGTAGCGCTGTGGCCCGTCGCGGTGCGCGAAGCGCTGCGCCACCTGCTGAGCACCTCGCATCGACGCGATGTTGGGTATTTTGCCCGCCAGATCGGGGTGCGGCAGGTTGAATTTCCCGTCACGAAGTGGGACCCATTCCTTAACATAAATACGCCGGAGGAATTGGCGCTGGCGCGGGCGATCGTGGAGGGGAAGGGATGATGCAGACGGTGGCTATCGGTGGGCTGGGAGCCATCGGTCTGAAGCTCGCGCGAGCCCTGGACCACGGCGTGGATGGCCTCCGTTTGGTTGCTGTATCGGCGCGCGATCAGGCGAAGGCGGAAGCCAACCTGCGTGGTTTTCGCGCGCCGCCGCGAATTGTTAGCCTGGATCGACTGGCCGAGGCTGACATTGTTGTCGAGGCGGCGCCCGCGGCGGTGTTCGAGCAGATTGCTCGCGCCGCTATTGAGGCAGGTCGCATCTTCCTTCCAGCATCGGTGGGTGCGCTGTTGCCCTGCATGCGACTGGTCGAGTACGCCCGGCAGACCGGAGCGCGTATCGTGGTGCCGACCGGAGCGCTGCTTGGTCTGGACGCGGTGCGGGCGGCGGCGGAAGGCCCGGTGGACAGCGTCACGATTGAAAGCCGCAAACCGCCGCGTGGCCTGGTTGGTGCCCCGTATCTGGCGAAGCACAGGATCAACGTCATCGACATTACGGCGCCCAAACGGGTGTTTCAGGGCAACGCGTTTGATGCTGCCGCCGGGTTCCCGGCCAATGTCAATGTGGCCGCCGCGCTAGCCTTGGCCGGCATTGGCCCGATCCGCACGCAGGTCGAGATCTGGGCGGATCCAACCATCGACCGCAACGTGCACGTGATTCGGGTGGAAGCCCAAGCTGCGCGGTTCACCATGACAATCGAGAACGTACCGAGCGAGGAGAATCCTCGCACCGGTCAGATCACGGCATTGTCGATGCTAGCCTGTCTGCGTGGGCTGGTTTCGACCTTGAAGGTTGGTACTTGATTCGCTTCTTGACCGTGCGCTGATTTAGATCGGACAAAGCCGACAGCAGAGAAACTAAGACAACCGGTTTCATGTGCTCAAAGTGGCTTGAGCTTGGACTGGATTTCTTGCATCATTCCAAATCACAATCGAAAGCAGGGGAGACGGCATGAAGTATATGATCACGTGGAAGGAGCGGTCACAGGGTTCAGCCATTGAATACGAGAGAGCGCAGCAGCGGATACTTGCCGTCTTTCGCAAGTGGCAGGCTCCTGCCAATTTCAAGATAGAGCTGTTCGTGATCCGCGTTGGCGATTGGGGAGGCTATATGCTTGTCGACTGCGATGATCCGGTCACCGTGCACAAGTTCGCTTCGATGCTACCGGCGTTTGAATTTGAAGCCCGTCCTGTCATTCCAATCGAGGACGCCGTGCGCGGCGAGCTCGAAGTCATGGCATGGCGCGATGGTTTGAAATTCGACTGAGGCGCGGAGGAAACGTCAGCGCCGCTGCCGGCGGGGACTTGCCTCAGCGCTGGCGACCCGCCTTGATGCCCGCCTGAGGAGGCGGCGCGATGCATGTGCTGATCGTGGGCGGTGGGATCGGTGGACTGGCGACGGCACTGTCGCTGCACGATGTCGGCATTGCATGCACCGTATTCGAGCAGGTTCGCGAGCTGCGCGAACTTGGCGTCGGCATCAACACGCTGCCGCACGCAATCAAGGAGCTCGCAGCACTTGGGCTGCTGCCGGCGCTGGATCGCGCCGGTATCCGCACCCGCGAACTGATCTATGCCAATCGCTTTGGCCAGGTGGTTTGGCGCGAACTGCGCGGTACTGACGCCGGTTTCGATACGCCGCAGTTCTCGATCCATCGCGGCAAGCTGCATGGGGTATTGCTCGCTGCGGTGCAGGAGCGGCTTGGCGCTGGTGCGGTCCGCACCGGCTGCCGTCTGATCTCCTTCGCACAGCAGGTCGACCGGGTCGTAGCGCGGTTCGAGCAGCGCGACGGTGGTGATGCGTTCCAGGTCGAGGGCGACGTGCTGATCGGTGCTGATGGCATCCATTCGACGGTGCGGGCGGCGTTCTTTCCGCGCGAAGGGCCGCCGGTGTGGAACGGCATGATGCTGTGGCGCGGCGCGGCCGATTGGCCGGTGCACGTCGATGGCCGCACCATGGTGATCGCCGGCGGCATGGGGCAGAAATTTGTATTCTATCCGATCCACGCCGACCCTGGCGTAGCGGACCGACGATTGACCAACTGGGCGGTCATGGCGCGTATCGGCGATGGCTCCGGTCCGCCGCCGCGTCGCGAGGACTGGAACAGGCCTGGGCAGTGGGACGAAGTCGAACCATTCGTGCGTGATCGGTTCCGGCTGGACTTTGTGGATCCGCTCGCCCTGATCAGCGCATCGGGCACGATCTATGAATATCCGATGTGCGATCGCGATCCGCTGCCGCGCTGGTCGTTTGGCCGTGCCACTTTATTGGGCGATGCAGCGCATCCGATGTACCCGGTCGGATCGAACGGCGCGAGCCAGGCAGTCCTCGATGCACGCGCGTTGGCACGGCACCTGCGCGGTGGTGGCGATGTGGTGGCCGCATTGTCGGCGTATGACGCGGAACGCCGGCCGATGACAGCAGAGATCGTGCTGAACAATCGCAAGGGCGGCCCAGAGCGGGTAATCGATGTGCTGGAGCAACGCGCGCCTGACGGCTTCGCCGATGTCGATGCCGTAGTATCTTACGCGGAGCGCGAGGCGATCGTGCGCGGCTATGCGTCGATGTCGGGCTTTGCCCGTGATCAGGTGAACACGCCGCGCTGACTATCCGGGTGGTGGCAAGAAATTCACCTCGTGCAGGCCGGCGAGACGCACGACCTCAGCCGGATCCGCCACGTTGTCGATGGCCTGGAACAGGTCCCACAGCCGGCGCGTCGGCGAGACCCAGAACAGACAGGTGATATTGGCCTGCGAGTGATTGAACAGCCCATGCGGGATGCCGCGCGGCAAACGGATCAGGTCGCCACCGGAGGCATTGGACGCTTGTCCGTCGAGCACAAGGTCGAAACGGCCATCAAGCAAATAGATGAATTCGTCTTGCATCGGATGAATGTGCGGCGGCACGAAGGTGCCCGGCGGCAGCAGCGCATGCCACGAGAAGCTGCTCTCCGTCACCTGAAGCGGCGTATAGGTCTGACCCAGGATGTGCCAGACGACACCGTCAACGCTGGCGCCTTGCTGGGTGACGCCGGCGGTCATCGGAGAGGGGAAGGTCATGTTTGCGCTCCTCAACGTCTTGCTTCTTGGCCGGATTGGGAATGAGAATCGCTACCGCAAATTCTGGGAGACACCAAACTATGACCACCCCACTCGGCCGCCGGGCGTTGGCCGGCGCCGCCGTACTGCTGCCTGCGGCCGGCTTCATCGGAGGTGCGCGGGCGCAACCCGCCAATGAGAGCACCTTCGACCGCATCCGTCGCGCCAAGACCATGCGGATCGCAGCACTGCCGGGCGAGCTGCCGTATTTCCAGAAAGACCTCGCCAGTGGTGAATGGAGCGGCGCATGTATCGAGATGGCGAAGGACATCGCCAAGGTGTTCGACGCCAAGCTGGAATATATCGAATCGACCTACGGCAACTCCGTCCTGGACCTGCAGTCCAACAAGGTGGACCTTGCCTTTGCATTGAACCCGACACCGCAGCGCGCGCTGTCGATCGGCTTCACCCATCCGATGATCGTGCATCCGTTCGGTTGCGTTGCACGCAAGGGATTGGAGCCGAACACCTGGGACGATCTGAACAAGCCGGACGTGCGTATCGTCTACGATATCGGCTCGCTGCACGAGACGGCGGCAAAGCGTTACGCACCGAAGGCGCAGCAGACCGGTTACAAGACCCGCGACGACTGCACGCTCGCGTTGCAGTCTGGGCGAGCGGATGCGCATATCCTGGCGGCAATCCTGGGTCTGTCGGCGGTCGGCAGGAATCCCAATCTCGGCAGCTATCACCTGCTAACCGGCCCGGTTGTCGCCCTGCCCAGTTGCCTCGGCATTCAGCGGGAGCCCGATCCGCGTTTCGCCGACGTGGTGAACGCATGGATCGACTACAATCGCGGCGCCGGGCAGATCCGCGAATGGTTGCTGCAGAGCCTGATGAAATATGGCGTGGCTGCGGATCAAATTCCTCCGACCCTGAGTTTTTGACGCGGGCGGCGGGACGGCGATGTTCTATCAGTGGGACTTCGCTTTCCTGCTGCGCTACACGCCACTGCTCTGGAAGGGTGTGCTCGTCACGCTGTCCTACACGGCGGGCACCATCTTTCTCGGGCTGATCATCGGCCTACTGATCGGGCTTGGCCGGCTGTCACGCTCGAAGCTGCTGAACATTCCATTGGTAGGCTTCATCGAAGCGTTCCGCTGCACGCCGCTGTTGGTGCAGATCGTCTGGTTCTACTACGCGCTGCCCGTGATGCTTGGCATCCAGATACCGGCAACCGTCGCGGCCGTGGCCGTGCTGTCGTGTTACACCGGTGCGTTCTATGCCGAGATCTTCCGCGGTGGAATCGTCTCGATCGAGCGCGGGCAGTGGGACGCAGCGCACGCGCTTGGTCTGCGGTCGTGGCCGATGATGCGCACGGTGATTCTTCCGCAGGCGGTCAAGCGAATGATCCCGCCGTTCGTCAACCAGTCAATCACCCAGCTGAAGAACACGTCGCTGGTGTCGACGATCGCGGTGCCGGACCTGTTATACCAGGGGACGCTGATCACCGCCGATACGTACCGTCCGCTCGAGGTCTATACCGTGGTCGCGCTGATCTATTTTGCCATGCTGTTCCCAAGCACCATGCTGGCACAGGCGTACGAACGGCACCTGGCGAAAGGTAGGTAACAGGAGAGGAGACGGAACATGGCGGACCCGTTGGTGCTTTACGACGTTGACCATAAAGTCGGCATCATCACGTTGAACCGGCCGGATAAGCTGAACGCGATCAGTCATGAACTGCAGCAGACCTTGACCGAGACGTTCGCACGCGCTGATGCGGATCCGACCACAAGCGTCGTGTTGCTGCGTGCCGAAGGACGCAGCTTTTGCGCCGGCTACGACATCGGCGCCAAGGGTCCGGACGCGGACGATTGGCGTACCGATCCCACGAAGGCGCATGCCCACCTGCAGCCACAGCTTGAATTCGAAATGATGCCATGGCTGATGGCCAAGCCGGTGATCGCCTCGGTGCAGGGACACGTGCTCGGCGGCGGCTGCGAGCTTGTCATGCTGTGCGACCTCACTATCGCCGCCGACAACGCCACGTTCGGCGAACCGGAGGTGCGGTTTTCAGCGGTCGGGCCAGCGATCGTGATGCCGATGATCATCGGCTACAAGAAGGCGCGCGAGCTGTTGTATTTCGGTGATCAGGTTGATGCGCAGACCGCGCTCGACCTTGGCATGATCAACCGCATCGTCCCGGTGGCAGAACTCCGTGATGCGAGCCTGGCCTACGCCAAGCGCCTGTCGTTGATTTCACCGGAGGCGCTATTCGCAACGAAACGCGCCGTTAAT